>JAUZOL010000010.1 GCA_030706455.1 Bacteroidota bacterium | reverse complement strand
CGGGTTTGCTCACAGAAGGACGACATGACCGAAGTGCTGACGAAGATGATTGATGCCGATGTGATTGTAATGGCGACTCCTGTCTATTTTTATTCGCTGAACGGCCAAATCAAAACCCTGATCGATCGCTGTTGCGCACGCTATACAGAAATCAGCAACAAAGAGTTTTGCTTTATCATGACAGCTGCCGATGGCAACAAAAGCTCGCTGGAAAGGACAATAGAATCGTTTCGGGGCTTTACCGATTGTCTGAATGGTGCTACCGAAAAGGGCGTGATTTATGGTACCGGCGTTTGGCAAAAAGGAGAGGTTAAGGGCAAAACTGTCATGGATGAGGCTTACCGCATTGGAGCATCGTTATAAAATCAACTTATCTTGAATTTTCTTAGACAATGTATTTTATTCTCAATTTTCACTTCTGACCCCTCCTAACCTCCCCTAAATGGGGAGGAATTCGTCCCTAAAACAAGAAAAAAATTGAACAATATACAAAGTTACAGCCCCCATTTTGGGGAATCGAAGATCAGCGAAGCTAATGGGGGTCACAAAATAAAACGTCAAGATGGCCTCGACATATAATTCCGATTAAAATTCGGATAGTCAATTATATTTGAACCAACAAAACAACACAAATTATGCAAACCAGAATATTAGGAAAAAACGGGCCCGAAGTCTCTGCATTAGGATTAGGATGCATGGGTATGAGCTTCGGTTACGGAGTTGTGGCCGATAAAAAAGAGATGATTACTCTGATACGCAAGGCTGTGGAAAGCGGCGTGACTTTTTTCGATACTGCCGAAGTGTATGGTCCTTTTACCAACGAAGAGTTGGTTGGTGAAGCCTTGGAACCCTTCAAAAACGAAGTGGTCATTGCCACTAAATTCGGCTTCAACCTTGGTGCTATTGCCGGAGGACTCAATAGCCGACCCGAACATATCCGGGAAGTGTGCGAGGCCTCTTTAAAACGCCTGAGGGTAGAAGCTATCGACCTGTTTTATCAACACAGGGTAGATCCTGAAGTGCCTATAGAAGATGTGGCCGGTACGGTCGGCGATTTGATTAAAGAGGGCAAGGTGAAATATTTTGGATTATCGGAAGCCGGAGTGAAAACGATTCGCAGGGCTCATGCCGTTCAACCTGTAACCGCTTTGCAAAGCGAATATTCCCTGTTTTGGCGTGAACCCGAAGCTGAAATAATGCCTGTACTAGAGGAACTGGGTATTGGCTTCGTTCCGTTCAGTCCGCTGGGTAAAGGATTCCTGACGGGTAAAATAACCCCCGACACCACTTTCGTTGAAGCTGATTTCCGCAATACCGTTCCCCGTTTCAATACTGAGAACCGTGCAGCTAATATGGCATTGGTTGATTTGGTGAGCAGTATCGCAGCTGAAAAACAAGCTACTCCGGCTCAAATAGCACTGGCCTGGATTTTAGTACAAAAACCGTGGATTGTTCCTATTCCCGGAACGACTAAATTGCATCGTTTCAACGAAAATATCGGAGCTGTTGATGTGGAATTAACCGCTGATGATTTGCAACGGATTGAAGAAGCTGCCTCTAAAATTAACCTGCAGGGTGATCGATATGCCCCTGCCAACGCAAAAATGATTGACAGATAGCTTCTTGACAGAACAAGATTCCAAAAGAACAAAGTATGCCGGTAGTGTATTTGAAATAAAATACATTATCGGCATCTGTTATATTTCCATCCTCGATGTTTGTACCCGAAGACTTTAATACCAGGGTTATCGATCCTCTGAAATTTCAATGTACAATTTGTCCCGAATTAATAGATGGAAATGAGGAGTAAATCCTATCTTTGACCGAAATTTGCACAAAAAGCAGAATTGAGTAAAGCCAATCAAGAATGAGAATTTTATTAGCCGGTATTTTAATATACAGTTCGTTTGTGTCCGTTTCGGCACTTGAAAAAGATACAACCAGTGTTTCAAAGCATTACACAATTGATGAAGTAGTTGTAACTGGCACCAAAAACGAAACCGACAAGCGTTACCTTCCCATGAGCGTGTCAGTGGTGAATCGGGAGCAAATTAGTCAGCGGTACGAGCAATCATTGCTTCCCATACTAACCGAACAGGTTCCGGGATTGTTTACCACCAGCCGGGGCATCATGGGTTACGGCGTCTCGACGGGAGCTGCCGGAGGAATGAGTCTGCGCGGTATCGGGGGAAGCCCCACCACTGAGCTACTGGTTCTTATTGACGGACACCCGCAATACATGGGCTTAATGGGTCACCCTTTGGCAGATGCTTACCAATCGTTGCTTGCCGACAAGGTGGAAGTGGTACGCGGGCCGGCTTCGGTGTTGTACGGATCGAATGCCATGGGAGGCGTCATCAATATTGTTACCCGAAAGACGCAGGAAGATGGTGTAAAAAACAGCATTCAAATGGGTTACGGATCATTCAACACACTGATGACCGAAGCTTCCAACGTTGTCAAAAAAGGGCGTTTCAACAGTGTTGCTTCCGTTTCGTACAATCGCAGCGACGGGCACCGTGCTAACATGGAATTTGGGCAATTGAGCGGTTTTGCTAAGATGGGATATGATTTCAGTAACCAATGGAAACTGTATGCCGATGTCAATATTACTCATTTCAATGCGTCCAATCCGGGCTCAGTTGCCAAACCTATTCTGGACAACGATTCTCACATCACCCGCGGCATGTCGTCGCTTGCACTTGAAAACAATTACGGCAGTACCTCCGGAGCATTCATGTTCTATTACAACTGGGGTAATCATAAGATCAACGACGGTTATTATGCCGGGCACACTCCCCCAACCTATCTTTTTCATTCCACCGATCGCTTGTACGGAATCAACTGGTATCAGAGTGCAAGCTTCTTTACGGGCAACCGGATAACAGTAGGTGTAGACTATCAGAATGTCGGAGGAAAGGCATGGAATCAGTTTGCTACCAGCAGGACTAATATTGCCGATAAAATTGAAGAGGAAGTGGCCGGATATGCCGATGTTCGCCAAACGTTTGGTTCGCTGATTACACTGGATGCAGGTTTACGGGTCGATCATTTTTCGGTCACCGGCACGGAATTGGTACCACAGGCCGGGGTGTCGTTGCATCTGCCTCAAACTGCCGAACTGAAAGCATTGGTAAGTAAAGGATTCCGCAACCCGACCCTTCGCGAATTGTATATGTTTCCTCCTCAAAACCCGAATTTATTGCCCGAAAAAATGATGAATTACGAGGTTTCCTGGTCACAGCGACTGCTCAGCAATGCGTTGTCGTATGGCATTAACCTGTTTTATATCAACGGCGATAATATGATTCAGACGGTGTTTCAGAACGGCCGTCCGATCAATATCAACACCGGTAAAATTGAAAATTGGGGTGCTGAAACAAGTTGCAGTTATCGGATCAATGGAACATGGATGCTTTCGGCTAACTACAGCTGGCTGCACATGAAATATCCGGTAGTGGCTGCTCCCGAACACAAGCTTTTTGCCGGGCTGGATTTCACCCGTGGTAAATGGATGGTGTTGACCGGCGTGCAGTATATGAACGGACTCTATACCTCCGTCAGCCCTGTGAGCCGGGAGAATTTCGTCCTGTGGAATCTTCGTGGAAGTTACCAACTGAGCCGTCAGTTCAGCCTGTTTGTTCGTGGAGAAAACCTGTTGGCACAACACTATGAAATCAACGCCGGTTTCACCATGCCAAAAGCAACTGCCATGGGAGGCTTTAATCTGAAATTTTAGTTTGAATCGTCGTAATCCGGCTGGTTTCCTATTTCAAACAAGCTAAACAACCTCTATATTTTCACATGCAATCGTACGGAAAATACATTGACCGGTCCGCTGCGATCTTTGTTATATCCGGGATTGACAAGCAACTGGTAAGCTGCCGTAAGGTAGAGCAGGTCTTTTTTCATTTCAGCCGAATAATAGAGTTCGGCCAGTTGCTCGGGTGCATAATGCAAGGTGCCGTCGCCCAATTCGAACCCATAACCGCCGGCTTGAAGAAAATCGCGGTGATCTTTTGAGAGCCCCGAAATGACATAAGCCAATCCGATATTGTCATTACTGCGCTTCCAACGTTGCCCTGTCAGTACAAATCCACCGCTCAACGTTCGGTCAATTTCCGTAAATGCCCAAGTTTCATGATGTCCGTCGTTCCATCCGGCACGCAGAAAACAGCCCAAATCAGCGGTGATGTTTTGTTCGGCATTTATACCGAAACCGTATTTGGTATGTCCATAAACACGGGTCGAGGCGATGTCGGACGGATTTGCCAGACTCTGCCTGTAATTCCCCATATTGGCAGTGGAGAAATAACCCAATAGACGAATTGCTCCCTCCTGACCGGCTATCGTATGCTTATGCGTGTACTCGAGACTGTGCGAAAGAGCTTTGCCTATATTCCAGTTCAGTTCTTCACCGTTGGGAGCTTTCGGAAGCAACGAAGCGGCATAACGCAATTCGTGTGTGGGAGAAACATATTCCAGCATAACACTTTCGGTATAGCCATGCGTATTGGCCGGATAGTCCCATGCTCCGTTGTCCATCAGCGACCATGCCATAAACTGCGAGCGTGGATCGTGACTGAACTTATTACCATCAAAAAAGTCAGCGATAGCAGATTTTCCGATAGTAATCGAAACATAACATTCAGGAATCCATCCTCCAAGTTGATTCATATCGCTGTTTTGATAGCTTCTTTTGTCAGTGAGCGCAATGAGTTGTCGGACGTAAAGGCGGGCCAGCGATATTTGAGGCGCTGGATTCCCAATGCGGTAGGTTTCACCATTCAATGCATCAGCAACTCCCACGGCTCCGCTTAACCCCGATCCGCCACTCAATTCAGGATTAAAATAGAAAGAAGCACCATCCCATAAACGTAGTCCTAAAAAGAGCGTGGATGTAAGCGAAGTCTGAGCATCTTCACGGGGCGATAGACTGTTGATGCCGGAATATGCGGCATGGAAAGCAGGTTTCATTTGTCGAATCACTGTCGACTGAAAATGAACCGACAGGCGTTCGGCTTTCAGTGAGTCGGCCGTTTGGGCACTGACCATTATACTAAAAAACAAAAATCCCAGAGTAAGAATATTTCTGATCATAAGCGTTATTTATTGACAAAAGGACTATATTCTACAGATAAATTCATTTTTTAATTTTCGCATCTGACCTCTCCAAAGAGAGGGGAAAATCTGCAAAATGAATTGAATTCTAAAAATTTCACTACCTTTCACCTCTTCCCCTTGGGGGAGGAGGTTGGGAGGAGAGGTCTATAGTTGAGATTTATATACACTTAATCGATATAATGTCTACTATATTCTGCATATAAAAATAGTCTTATTTCATCCTGATCATTAATTTGCTGCAAAATTATTCGGATTTTGACCATGAAACTATCCCTACAAAAGAGGATAATGGCTTGTTTCTGTAACCTTTTATGGTGAATTGGTGTGCCGCAAAAAACAGTTTGCAAAGGTATGACTTTTTGAATAGGGCTAAAAAACTCTGATTCCTTTTAATAAAATCTTCAATTCATAGGAGAACCGTCATGGGAATTCAGGCTGATACGCAAAAAAACCAACCCAGAAACAGACTGGGTCGGCCTCCGTATTGATATACTTCATTGTTATTCGGCTTCGTCCTTCACATCGTCCCACAGTTTTTTGTGGTGGAACTTATCGATATTCCGGTAAGCCAACGAAAAAATAAGCGGGAAAACAAGCAACGAAAAGAACATGGCACACAGAATACCTCCGATCACCACACGCGCCAACGGTTGAGCACTTTCGGAACCAATACCGTGCGACAGCGCCGCCGGAAGTAACCCGATGGCTGCCATCAGCGCTGTCATCACCACAGGACGGATCATTTGGCGGACTCCTTCGCGAACAGCGGGCTGGAGAATCTTTTTCTCCTTCTTTCGTGCATGGATATTCTCCTTGAAAGCACTTATCAGTAATACCCCGCTCAGTATGCAGATACCGAAAAGCGCGATAAAGCCGATACCTGCCGAAATGCTGAAGCTGGTATGTGTGGCAAATAGCACCGCGATACCGCCCACAATGGCAAAAGGTACATTAAGGAACACCAGTCCGGCATCCTTCATGTTGCCAAACATGATGAAAAGGAGCAGGAAAATGAGAATCAGGCTGACCGGAACCACCTGAGCAAGACGTTTGACGGCACGTTGCTGATTCTCAAAATCTCCCTGCCAAACCATGTCATATCCTTTTTTAAGATGCACGGCCCGATCCACTTTGGCCCTGGCTTCCTGCACGGCACTTCCCATATCGCGGTCACGAACCGAGAATTTGACGGCAGAATAACGGCGGTTGTCATCGCGGAAGATAAGACATGGACCGGTTTTCATGGAAATAGAAGCAATCTCTTTGACTGGCACCTTCGAACCGCTCGACGTGGGAACCATCAGGTTACCGATATCGTCCACAGATGTTCGGTATTGCTCAGGGAAACGGATGCGAATATCGAACTTTCGGATGCCTTCATACAGTGTGGAAGCCACCTTCCCACCGATTGCCATCTCGATAACAGCATTAGCATCGACCGTAGAAACGCCATAGAATGCCATTTTTTGTTGATCAAGATCTATGTCGAGTTCGGGTTGTCCGATGTTGCGAATAGCCCCCAGGTCGGAGATGCCGCGCACTGTTCTCAGAATATTACATACCTCTTTCGACTTATCTTCCATGTAGTTAAGAGAGTCTCCAAAAATCTTCACACAAATAGATCCTTTTACTCCAGAAACTGCCTCCTCTACGTTGTCGGTAATCGGTTGCGAAAAGTTGAAATCCACACCTGGAATTCCAGAAAGCTTACGGTTCATCTCGTCAATCAGCTCCTCTTTGCTCATGCGGGGTTTCCACTCCTTCTCGGGATAAAGCTGAATGTCGAATTCATTATTATAAAACCCGGCCACATCAGTTCCGTCATCGGGTCTCCCTGTTTGCGCCACAATACTTTGCACTTGCGGGAATGTCATCACGATGCCGCGTATCTGCTTCGATACTTCGATGGATTTGTCGAGCGAAACGGAATACGGCAGCTGTGCCCGCAGCCAAATGGCGCCTTCGTTCATTTCGGGAATGAATTCCGAACCCAGAAACTTGAACGATCCCAGTCCGACTACAATAATGACAGCGGCCGTAATCAGCGACACTTTTTTGTGACGATAGGTATAATCGAAGCCCGCCATCAGTTTGCGGGTAATGTAATCTACAACTGGGTTGTGCTTCTCCTGAACGTTCTTTTTCAGCAGCAACCTAATCAACACCGGTACCAGCGTCAAAGTG
The DNA here is from genome assembly GCA_030706455.1 of Bacteroidota bacterium. Classification (GTDB taxonomy): domain Bacteria; phylum Bacteroidota; class Bacteroidia; order Bacteroidales; family Paludibacteraceae; genus Microbacter. The sequence goes on along the minus strand of JAUZOL010000010.1, from coordinate 37,784 downwards.
GTGATTAATGCCCCGAGTAAGGCAAATCCCAGCGTGTAGGCCAATGGCGAGAACATCTTACCTTCCACCTTCTGAAAGGCGAAAATGGGCAACAAGCCGGTGATGATAATCAGTTTGGAAAAGAAAATGGCTTTTGCCAGACGGATACTGTTGGTTTTAATAAGACCGGTCTTTACGAGCTTATTGAAACGCTCCATCCCTACCTCTTTTGCCTGCCGGTCGAGCACCACAAAAAGCCCTTCAACCATTACCACCGCTCCGTCGATGATGATACCAAAGTCGACGGCACCCAGCGAAAGCAGATTGGCACTCATACCCATCAGATTGAGGCAGATAAAGGCAAACAGCAATGCAAGCGGAATAATGATGGAAACAATGAGCGTGGTGCGCCAGTTGAACATAAAGAGCGATACCAGTAACGTAACTAACAGAATACCCTCTATCAGGTTGTGTAACACGGTGCCGGTGGCGAAGTTGATAAGTGTTTCACGGTTGTAGAACGGAACAATTTTAGTGTCGTGCGGCAACACGTGTTTATTGATTTCTTCCACCTTGTCCTTCACGGCGTTGATGACCTGTGTCGGGTTTTCGCCCTTGCGCATCACCACAATGGCCTCCACCACGTCATCTTCTTTGCTCACCGTTCGGTTGCCTGACGCGTCGGTGTGCGAATCGGCACGACTCACCAATCCCAGCCGCGGAAGATGGGATATTTCCACGTCGGCCACGTCTTTCACCAGCACGGGAATACCGTTAATATTTTGTACAACAACGTTTTTAATCTCATTGATATCGTTCAGCAAACCGATGCCCCGCACCACGTAAGCCTGATTGTTTTTGGTGATGACATCGCCTCCGATATTGATATTACTCTTGCTGAGTGCCGAATACAGATCGAGAGGAGTGATGCCGAGCGTACTCAGTTTACCGGGATCGACCTTAATCTCGTAGGTTTTCACCATGCCGCCGAAACTAACCACATCGGCCACGCCGGGCACCGCACGAAGCTGTCGATCGACGACCCAGTCCTGCAGTGTTTTCAGCTCCCGCGGATCACGAAAAGTACTGCGCAACGTGTAACGAAATACCTCTCCGGTAGGCCCGGTGGGCGGCTGCACGGATGGCTGTACGCCTTCGGGCAAGTTTGCATTGGCCAGCAAATTGTTTACCTGCATACGGGCATCCTTGTCAGGCACGCCATCGTCGAAAACCAGTTTGATGTAGGAGAGGCCGAAAATACTGCTCGAACGCAGACTCACCTTTTTTTGCACCGGATTCATGGCGATCTCGATGGGAATGGTGACGAATTTTTCCACCTCTTCCGCGCTACGTCCCGGCCATTGGGTGATGATCGTTATTTCGGTATTGGTGACGTCAGGAAATGCCTCGATAGGCATGTTCTTGAACACAATAATTCCCGAAATAAGCAATAACAATGTCGCTCCGAAAATGAAATATTGATTTTTGAGCGAGAAGGTTATGATGTTTTTTATCAGTTTATTCATGTTTATCAATGTGCTAATTTGAAGATGTGCCAATTTGAAAATTAACTACTGAAACTGGTATCTCTTCTTTAAGTTTTTGTCTACTGATGCAGGTTTGTGATTAGCTATTCAGCGCTTCGTAAATCAGAATGGCCTGCGAGGAAATAACCTTTTCGCCTGGCTGAATATTGCCGGAAATGAAGGTTTTGTTGCCGATGGTATTAAGGACATTCACCTGTACGATGCGTATATCGGACGGACTTTTGTAAACCAGCACATAGTTCTGACTCTGATCGAAGACCACAGCTCCCGACGAAACGCACATTGCCGAGTGATGGCCATTATCTTTCAGCTCCACTTTGGCAAACATTTCCGGTTTCAGCAGGTAGCCGGGATTAGGCAACACAATGCGCACTTTCATCACTTTATTGACAGGATCGAGTACGTTCATAATCTTATCGACTTTGCCCCTGAACGATTTGTCGGGATAAGCCAGAGTTGTCACATTCACATTGTCATTGAGGTGTACCAAACCGATGTTCGATTCGTAAACATTGGCAATCACCCAAACGTTCTTCAGGTCGGCAATAGTAAAAAGGTTGGTGGCGTTATCGGCACGGATGGACATGTTGTCGGTAACAAATTTCTCGACCACAAAGCCGCTTACCGGCGAACGCACGATATAGTCACCGTTAGTATTGCCGCCGTTGATGTGCAACACGCGCTTCACCCGGCTCAGTTCCGACAGCGCCTGTTCGTGACCGGCCTGAGCTGCCAAAAGATCTTTCTGCGACGCTAACCCGCTGTTATACATATCACGCGTGGCATCCAGATTCTTTTTGGCAACATTCAGGTTTGTTTGTGCATTGACCAGCTCGTTGCTGAAGCCTGCCATTTCGGAGCTCTTTATCACTCCCAACACCTGACCGGCACGGACATAGTCGCCCAACATCACTTTGACATGTTGAATAGTTCCGCTCACCATCGGGTAGATCTTGGCCACCTTATCTTCGTTAAATCCAACCTTGCCGGTCAACGTAACGGTGTTGGTAAGAGGAGCCGTATTCACAACGTCGAGTTGTAGCGTTTTTACCAGCGAATCGGGCAGTACATATTTCGACTGTTGAGTTGTGCTGTTGCTGTTGCTCTGGCACGAAATCAAGAGTGCAGACATCAGCAGCGCTGATAGTATTGACTTGAAAAGGAATCTATTTTTTTGTTTCATTTCGGTAGTAATTAAATAGTTTTATTTCAATGGAAACAGATCCGTTCCGGTATAAAAATTAAGATCTTCGAAGGCCCTCAGGCGATTAAACTTAAGGCTCTCAGTCTGCACTTTGTTCTCCTTGTACGAATCGTAGAAATCGAGAAAGTCGAGCATACTCATGTTGCGCGACCTGTAATTTTTCAATACCTCATCCGACAACCGGTCGAAGTCCCGGTCGAACGACGGATCGCGTTTTTGCAGCAGTTCGCTGTTCTCCATTGCCCGTTGCAGTGCATTGAAAATTTGCTCGTCCACACCGGCTTTCGCTGCCAGATAACCGGCCTCGTTTTGTTTCACGGCTGCTCGCACCGATTTGATATTCCCCTGATTGCGGTTCAAAAACGGGAGGTCGATGCTGAACCCTACCGAAGCAAGGTTGTTGATATAACTGCCCTGTTGGTCGTAATTCATTTGAAGCGTCACATCGGGCACTGCCATTGCTTTCTGTAATTGCAGGTTGAGGGTGCTGATTTTAGTATTCAGACCGGCAATTTTCAAGTCAGGGCGTTGCGTGTAGGCCGTATCAATCAGTTTGGCGATGGGGTATTGCTGCGCATTCAGGTTGGTGATACTTTGCTCGTTCACATCGGGAACGACTACAACAGAGGGCGTTTGCAACAAAAGCCGCATCTCGCTTTCCAACCCTTCGATCTGCTGTTGCAAGTCGTTGTATTCGCTTTGCAGGCTGTAGAGCTGCGCTTTGATACGTACCACCTCTTTTTCGGAAACGTAACCTTTTCCCTTTTGCCGGTCGAAAGCATCCGCCATACGCTGCAAGCCGTCTATTTCGGTTTGATACACTTTGGCCGATTGCATCAGGTAGTGAATATTGAAAAAATCGCTTCGCAAGGTATGTTTCAGTGTCCGTAGCAAATCATAAAACTGGTATTCGGACAGCTCCGCATTCGATTGTGCGATTTTCAGTTGTTTGTTATGTTTGTTGGCCAGCAGAATGACCTGCGACAACCCCATGGAAATCTCGCCCTCCTTTCCCATCGGGAAATATTTGTGGGTAGCCGTCTGATAAAGCGGGGTTCCGAAGCTAAACGTCGGGTTGGGAAAAAGCTTTGCCTGTAACACCAGCGCCTTCTGAGCGTCGATGTTGTAACGCTGCGCCAGCAAGGTGAAATTTTTGCGGACAAAGATATTTTCCGCGCTGTCCAGCCGCATCGTTATCGTATCGGTCTGCAGGCTGGTGATGCCTTGTGCCCTGCTGTTGTAAGGATACAGCAAGCCCAGGCAAGTCGTTAAAACTGTTACAATTTTTCTCATAGTCAATCTACAATGAATGATTAATGGGTATAATTTCATATCGCCACATAACCTTTTTATGTAGCAAATTGGATACACTTTTTGAGTGTATATGCACGTGTCGAATCACTTTTCGGTCAGGGAAAGAGCAACGGCACAAAAGATGTCTAAAGAGATTGATCCCGATCGGAAGATCAGGCAAAGATGAATTGCGGAGGTTTGGGACTTACCTCGCTGTAGTAAAGCGTTACAGCCTTATCGTTGGTGATGAAATAAGACAAGCGGTTATCTGCCAATTCTTTTACAGCCGATTTGGGCGTAGTGGTATAAAAAAGTTTCACATCCCAGTGCATGCTGTTCTGCTGCATTTTGGAGGTGCTGTTGTTGTTGGCTTTGTCGTGAAGGGTATGTTTGGAGAAGCCGAGCATGTTCTCTACCACAAATTCGAGCATGGAGTCGGTGTAATCCTGGTCATCCATAGCAGAGTGGCTGTTGGTCTGTGTATAGAAATCCACAGAATCGATACTGAGATTGACCACTTGCAGGGCAATCAGCAGGATAATAAAGGTGCCGACAATATTTTTTACAGATGCTCTCATATTCACGATGCAAAGATAGCAACTCTTTTACAATAAGCATGTGTTAAATTTTAACAATTAAGAAACAACAAACCATTAAGGCATTAAGAGGAAAAAGTTCTTAATGCATCAAAGGTATACTGGGACCTATTCACCCATTATCTCTAAAGCACATATATTTTTCTTTTTTGTTAAAAATAAATATTAAGTTTGCAATGTAAATATAATCTGACGCTAACGCCCCAATACCGTAAAAAGCAAAAGCTATGGCAACACCCGAAGAACTACTCCAACAGGCACAAGAACTGTATGATAATAAGCAATATCAGGAGATCCTCGAATTGTTGACCGATGAAGTATTGGAGCAATATAAGGATGGTCTATTGTATAACATTCGGGGGATAGTATGTAATGACCTTGGTCTGTATGACAATGCTATTTCAAATTATAGTAATGTAATAGAACTAATGCCTGATTTTGTTGATGCATATAATTCCCGAGGAATCTCATTAAAAAATAAGGGAGAATATGATAAAGCTATTGCAGATTATACCACTGCTATAAAAATCATGTCTAATAATGCTATAGCTTATTATAATAGAGCGATATCTTGGAATTATAAAGATGAAAATGATAAAGCCATAGTAGATTATAGTAAGGCAATAGTGCTAAAACCAGATTTTGTCGAAGCATATTATAACCGAGGCTTTTCGTGGAAGAATAAGCAAGAATATGATAAAGCCATAATCGATTTCGGAAAGGCTATAAAATTAAAACCCGATTATGTTGATGCATATAATAACCGAGGCCTTTCATGGAAAAATAAAGGAAATTTTGATAAAGCCATAGCAGATTTTGATAAAGCTATAGCTTTAGATTGTACTAATGTTTCAGTGTATAATAATCGAGGTGTTACATTGAAAAATAAGGGTGAATATGATAAAGCTATAGCAGACTATACTAAAGCTATTGCATTAGATTCCAATTATGCCAATGCGTATTATAATCGGGGTAATGCAAGAAGAAAAAGCGGAAAAGAGTTAGAAGAAAGTATAAAAGATTTTGAAAAATATTTAGATCTTACATCCGAAAAAGATGATGTTTGGGCAAAACGAGCTAAAGATTTTATTGAGGATGTAAGTGAAAAAATAAAGGATAAAGAGTTGGCCGTTATAGGCGACTTAGTTTCTAAAATCAAGAAATTATTATTGATTACTGAGGGCTGCATCACTCATTATACCGGTTTGTCGGTACTCCAAAAATTAATTTTAAAGGAAGATAATCTATTCCGAATTTCGGAAGGTAGTTTTCTGAATGATACTTCGGAGGGAACAGAACTTTTTAATTATTTGAAGTATCAGCTTTTTAATTGTAAACATGACGGAATCATTGCAGCACCATTTGCCCCCAAGCCTTTTATCGGTAGTTTTGTAGCAGAGAGTAAACACGATGACCTGAACCTGTGGCGCTTCTATGGTAAGGAGGACGGGGTGGAAGCACAGGGTTGTGCTATTACCGTAAAGATGAATGATTTTATAGCGGAAGTCAATAAGACGTTAGCAAAGGGGAAAAAAGAGGTCGATAAAAAAATTGAAGACGATATTAATTTCTACAGGGTAGCGTATTGGGATCATGAGACCGATAAGCCGAACTTTTATATCCCAAATTCCAAAAGAAAAGAAGAATCTTCATTGAAAAAATTAATGCAAGAGCTAAAAGAGAAAGTCAATAACTACAGGAGAGAAGACCGCTCGGTATTAGAAAAATACCTAAACAGTATTGCTTTTTTGTTCAAAAGCGATGCCTACAAAAACGAAAATGAAATACGTTTGGTCATCAAAGGAATAGAGTTTGAGAAAAAACGCGATAGTGAGTTCAATCCGCCCAAGGTGTACATAGAGCTGGTAAATATTCGCAATCTGGTAAAACAAGTTACCTTAGGCCCCAAGGTATCCAAGCCCGATGAATGGGGCTCTGCCATTTACTACAGCTATAGCAAAACTCCAGAAAAACGTCCTGAAAGGATATTGATTTCCCGTTTACCTTTTAAGTAAATATAGTTTGACTTAATCTGATAGTCATCAAAATGACGCTCAACTCTTGGGGAGATACGCTTTCGGTGGCTGTATATTAATAAAAAAACAAAGGACTTGCGACACATATCGTAAGTCCTTTATTTTTGAACATCTGCCTCAACAAACCTAGAACCCATGCTCCACTGATTATGTGTACGACTCCCATTATTTCTCCCCGTTCATTCTGTTCCTTCTATGAGATGCTTATTTTTAGGGCTACCTTAAGTCGTAATAGTCCATAAAAGCATAACCCGTTTTTATCAATCGCTGCAATCCTGTTTATATTTGTGATTCTACTCAAGAAAATCAATGTAAATATGGAATACGATATAGCAATTATCGGCGGGGGACCTGCCGGTTACAATGCAGCCGAAAGAGCGGCCACAAACGGTCTGAAAACAGTTCTATTCGAGAAAAAAGCCATTGGGGGAGTATGCCTGAACGAGGGTTGTATTCCTTCCAAAACCTTACTCTATTCAGCCAAATTATCCGATAATGCCAAAGGATCATCCAAATATGGAATCAATCTGGAAGGTACTCCTTCGTTTGCGCTGGATAAAATCATTGGCCGTAAAAACAAAGTAGTGAAGAAACTAACGGCCGGAGTCAGAATGAAACTGATTGCCGCCGGCGTTTCAATCATCGAAGGCGAAGCCTCTATCGAAAACGGGAAAGAGATGATCTGCATCGCTTGCAATAACGAACGATACGATGCACGCTATCTTTTACTTTGTAACGGCTCCGATGTGGTGATTCCACCTATTAAAGGACTTTCAACGGTCGATTATTGGACTTCGAAAGAAGCCCTGGACAATACGACAACTCCTCAGTCGCTTGCCATTATAGGTGGCGGCGTAATCGGGATGGAATTTGCCTCTTTTTTTAATAGCATGGGAGTAAAAGTGCATGTTATTGAGATGATGCCCGAAATATTGGGCGCAATGGACAAGGAGACATCTGCCATGCTCCGCACAGAATACACAAAGAAAGGGATCTCTTTTTATCTCGACACAAAAGTAACGGAGGTAAAAAAGAATAGCATTACAATTGAACAACAGGGAAAGTCGAGCACGCTTGAAGCGGACAAAATATTGGTTTGCGTTGGACGGAGAGCCGTGCTGAACATGCGCGGTCTGGAAAAATTGAATATCGAACTGAGGCCCAATGGTGTGAACGTGAATGAATATATGCAGACATCGAATCCCAACGTATATGCCAGTGGAGATATTACCGGATTTTCCATGTTGGCTCACACGGCCATGCGGGAATCCGATGTCGCTATTAACCACATTTTAGGAATCAAAGACCGAATGTCGTACGATGCCATCCCCTCAGTGGTTTATACCAATCCCGAAATCGCAGGAATAGGCAAAACGGAGGAAGAACTGATAGCGGGAAATGTAAGATACAGCGTATTGAAATTGCCGATGGCCTATTCGGGCCGGTTTGTTGCCGAAAACGAAGCAGGTAACGGACTTTGTAAGTTGATAATCAACGAACAGGAACAAATCATTGGTTGCCATCTTATGGGTAATCCGGCATCAGAACTAATCGTAGTGGCGGGCATTGCCATAGAACGAAAATTTACCGTAGACGAGTTTAAACAAATTGTTTTTCCGCATCCTACGGTTGGCGAAATTATACACGAAAGTCTGTTTTTATAGTCAAATTACCTTTTTATGACATGTATAAACAGCATTTATACAGATCCTTATTTTAATATTGCTACAGAAAAGTATCTGTTACAATGCAGCGCTGAAGACGTTTTTATGATGTGGCAAAACGAACCGTCTGTCATTATCGGGAAACATCAGGATATGCGGACAGAAGTAAATATGGATTTTGCAAATAAGCATCGGATAAAAATAGGACGAAGAATTTCGGGAGGAGGAGCCGTATATCATGATTTGGGGAATGTGAATCTGACATTTATTGAAAGTAACAAGAAACCCGATTTCAATAAATATCCCCCAATGATTATCGACTTTCTGGCAACCATAGGCATACAGGCAGAACCTGACAAACGTTTGGGATTGACAGTGAATGGATTGAAAATATCGGGAAGTGCCCAGTATATTTATAAAGAGAGAACACTGTTTCATGCCTCGTTACTGTTTTCGACCGATTTATTGGTACTTGAAAAAGTATTGGATAGTCCGGTTTCTGATCCGAGAATATATTTGAGATCGGTAAAAAGCCCTGTCACCAATATTTGTGAACATCTATCGGTTCCGATGCAGATAGATGAATTCAAACAAAAAATCACGAATTATTTTTCAGGGGAAAACTACCTGTTGAACAAACAAGATATTATAGAAATTGAGCGATTAAAAATGAACGACAATGACAACATTCGATATTAAAATGCCCAAGCTGGGCGAGAGTATTACAGAAGGAACGATCGTGGCATGGTCTGTCAAAGTGGGTGATGCCGTTAAAGAAGACGATATTCTGTTTGAAGTTACTACCGCTAAAGTAAATGCCGAAATACCCTCACCTGTGGAAGGAACGGTATTGAAAATCCTTTTCAGCGAAGGCGATACGGTTTCTGTCGGTACGGTTGTTATGGTAATGCAGATAGAAGGAGAAAATACCGGGGAGCAAGACACGCCACCCGATACTTTGTTGGCTGCTATTGAAACCGCTCCCGTCGAGACAAAAGAAGAAAAATGGTATTCGCCCGTTGTCCTGAAACTGGCAAACGAAGCGAATATCCCAATGGCTGAATTGGACAAAATTCAGGGTAGCGGTTATTTGGGGCGTTTGAGCAAAAAAGATATTCAGCGTTATATCTCACAAAAGAAAGATGGAGTGACTGCTCCCGCTGTTACAATAGCGAAAAAACCTGAACCTGTTGTGGAAGAAAGGGTGCAACCACCGGTTGTAAGTAGCGACGAAGACCAAATCGTGGAAATGGATCCTGTACGGCGCATCATTGCCGACCATATGGTACTATCCAAAAAGACCTCGCCACATGTTACGACGTTCGTGGAGGTGGATGTTACCAAACTAGTGGAATGGCGTAAACGCAACAAGGACTCATTCCTGACACACGAAGGAATTAGCCTGACCTATATGCCTGCGATAGTAGAGGCTACGACAAAAGCGTTGATCGCTTATCCGCAAGTCAATGCCTCGGTAGATGGCTATCGTATGATTCTGAAGAAACGTATTAATATTGGGATTGCAGTGGCCCTCGACGATGGGAATCTGGTGGTTCCCGTTGTGCACGATGCTGATAAGTTAAGCATCAGCGGCCTGGCTCATACAATGGACTCTCTAGCCGCGAATGCCCGTGCAAACAAGCTGAAAATTGATGATATTCAGGGTGGAACCTTTACCATTACCAATTTCGGAACATTCAAAAATATTGCAGGAACCCCGATCATTAATCAGCCGCAGGTAGCGATTCTTGGCGTCGGCTATATTGTGAAAAAACCGGCGGTGCTCGAAACTGCCGACGGCGACGTGATAGCCATACGACACAAAATGACTTTGTCGCTTTCGTACGATCACCGGATTGTGAACGGCGCTTTGGGTGGCAGGTTTTTACTCCATATTGCCGAATATCTGGAAAATTGGGACTCAAAATAGAGTCATATGTAAGTTTCATCCGGCTATAGAGAACAACCTATTCGTGGAGGAAATGCCTGTGCTTCTTCATCACCAACGGTAATGACTCAAAACACAAAGGCGCATTTCATCTGATCATTAAGAAACAAATTATATACAAATGAAAACATTCGATATATACAATACAGATAAAGAGACCCTGCAAAAATGGTATTATTTACTGACCTTGGGACGGGCCATCGATGAAAAAGCTCCGATGTACCAGCTTCAATCGCTTGGTTGGTCGTTTCACGCTCCTTATGCGGGACATGATGGAATTCAGTTGGCTATTGGCCAGGTATTTGTCCGGGGAGAAGATTTTTTATTCCCCTATTATCGTGATATGCTGACCGCGTTGTCCGCCGGAATGAGTGCGGAAGAAATCATCCTGAACGGCATTTCCAAAGCGACCGATCTCACGAGTGGAGGAAGACATATGTCCGATCATTTTGCTAAAAAAGAGTGGCATATCGAAAATATATCTTCCGCTGTAGGCACGCAAACTATGCATGCCGTAGGTGTCGCCCGGGCGATGGTATATTATAAACACACAGGAGTCGTCATCGCATCGGTTGGTGAAGCCACGGTATCGGAAGGATATGTTTACGAAGCCATTAATGGAGCATGCACCGAAAAACTCCCTGTAATTTTTGTAATTCAGGATAATGGCTACGGGATATCAGTTCCCAAAAAAGACCAAACGGCCAATCGTAAAGTAGCCGAAAATTTTTCAGGATTTAAAAACCTGAAGATTGTTTATTGCAACGGCAAGGATGTATTCGATTCGATGAACGCCATGACCGAAGCACGTGCACATGCCATCGAAACGGGTTCTCCGGTGATTGTACATGCCAATTGCGTGCGTATCGGCTCTCATTCCAATTCGGACAATCATGCTTTGTACAGAGATGAATATGAATTGTCGTACGTGAAAGCCGCCGATCCGCTTCCTAAATTTCGCCGTATGTTACTGCGTTATAATCGTTTCACAGAAGAAGAGCTATTGAAAATAGAAGCCGGAGTAAAGAAAGATCTCAGTGTTGCCAATCGCAACGCCATCAAGGCTCCCGATCCCAATCCGGATACCGTATTGGATTTTGTATTGCCCGAACCCTATTTGCCTGCAAAATACACAGACGGCACACACAACGAGGGTGGTAAAAAAAAGAACTTGGTAACAGCTATCAACGAAACATTAAAAAGCGAATTCCGGCATAATCCCGATACTTTTCTTTGGGGACAGGATGTGGCCAACAAGGATAAGGGGGGCGTGTTTAATGTGACGAAGGGATTGCAGCAGGAGTTTGGCAATAAACGCGTATTCAATGCACCTATTGCAGAAGACTATATAGTGGGAACCGCAAATGGGATGTGTCGCTTCGACCCCAAAATTCATATCGTAATAGAGGGTGCCGAATTTGCAGACTATTTCTGGCCGGCAGTGGAGCAGTATGTTGAATGTACCCATGAATATTGGCGAAGCAACGGACAATTTACGCCGAATATCACGTTGCGCCTTGCCTCCGGTGGATATATCGGCGGAGGATTATATCATTCCCAGAATATTGAAGGAGCTTTATCAACTTTACCCGGCGCTCGCATTGTCTATCCTTCGTTTGCCGACGATGCTGCAGGCTTGTTGCGTACATCAATACGTTCCAAAGGATTTACCCTATTTCTGGAACCCAAGGCATTGTATAATGCAGTGGATGCAGCTACCGTCGTTCCTGACGATTTTGAAGTTCCCTTTGGTAAAGCACGGATTCGAAGAGCAGGCGATGATGCAACTCTGATTACATACGGAAATACGACACATCTTTGCCTGAAAGTAGCAGAGCGTCTTTCTAACGAAAACATAGGCAATGTGGAAGTGATTGATATCCGTTCGCTCATTCCCCTTGATAAACAGACGTTGTTTGAATCGGTAAAAAAAACAGGCAAGGTGCTTGTTGTGCACGAAGACAAGGTGTTTTCCGGCTTCGGAGCCGAGCTTGCAGCTATGATAGGTACCGAGATGTTTCGCTACCTAGATGCACCCATTCAACGGGTCGGTTCTACATTTACGCCGGTTGGCTTTCATCCGGTTCTTGAACAGGCGATTCTTCCAAATGAGGAACGCATTTATAAAACGGCAAAAGAGTTGCTGGAATATTAAACCGTAAATGAAAAAATTATTATAGTATGAAAAAGATAGGCTTGTTTTATGGAGCAGGTATCGCAACTGCTGCTGTTATTGCAAAAATACAGGAGGCGTTTGGCGATTCACAAGTTGATTTAATTCCCGTCGAAACCGCACGGGGAGTCGATTTTGAAGCGTATGACAACCTGATTATGGGCGTTTCTACCTGGTTTGACGGTGAATTGCCTGCTCATTGGGATGAAATTGTTCCGGAATTGAAGACATTGAATCTGAACAAGAAAAAAGTGGCCATTTTTGGTTTGGGAGATCAGCAAAATTATCCCGACAATTTTGTCGATGCCATCGGATTATTGGCAAAAGTGGTTGAGGCGAAAGGTGCCGAATTGATTGGACAGACCTCGTCTGAAGGCTACCACTTTCAGCAGTCGCGGGCAATCAGAGATAACAAATTCTTGGGATTGGCCCTTGATGTAGATAACCAATCGGACAAGACCGATGAACGAATACGAAATTGGGTAGAACAGTTGAAAAGAGAGTTCCTTTGAAATAAGCATATGAATTGTCCCTGTTCGGGGAATCCGATGTTTAGAATAAAGGAAAAGCCACTCATTGCAGAATTGCTTGATATTAACGGGTGAGCCCGCCAGGGCTTGAACCTATGATCCCCCTGATTATGAGTATTATAAATTATTTATTATTTGACCGTTACTATTTTCATACGAATTAATCTATTCGAGATTTGTATGAATTACTGTCATTTGTTTTCATTTTTGCTGGCAAGGTTGCTGGCAATTATAATTAAGCTAAATAGAAAAGTTGTTGTTCCGTTAGATCAGATAGAACCCAAAGTACAATTTAGTATTTTAATTTGTTTATAAAATCAATAAACACTAAGCGTATATCTTATTATTTCTGATAAGTTTTCCCTTCTATAGGGATACAGGAAAATTAAGACTTATAAATCTAATCAACAAACGCATCATTCCAAAGTATGTTTTACAAACTTTTTTATTGTAATAGTGGATTTCAGTGTTTTTTGGGGATGAGATCATATGTTACACCTATGCTAAAACTGAAATTAGGTTTTTGGCTTAAGAACAGACTGGTATTATTGGTATTTGTAATGGATACTTTTTCTCTCATATTCATCACATATCCTATTTTGGATGATAAATTGAGTCCAGAACACAAGTTTTTTTCATAAATAGCAGCTAGTTCTACTTTATTTCGCTGATAGGTAAATGAAGTAGCAGCCGGTATAACCGGATGAGAAAATGATTCATATGAATACAAATTTGCGCCAAGTGATAATCGTGATTTATTTGTATAAATTCGTCTAAAATAAAGATAGGCCGGTGCTAAGCAATCAAATAAGTATTTTTCGTTGAACCAATGCGAAAAGGAGATAATAGGAATAACAGGCGTTGAAGCGGAAGGATCTGTAGTACCTAACATTCCGATTGAGAAAGATGTCCTGTCAGTATGTTTGAGCTCATATGATAAGGTGAGGCTGCCATTTATACGTTCATAACCATGACTCGAGAAGTCGGCAAAAGTACTCAGATTGAAAATTATTCTTTTGTTGAATAATTTATCAATATATACGAGATTCAAAGCCTCTGTATAAGTATTGGTTGAATCGGTTTTATTCAAATATTTTCGAATGTCCTGACTAACACTTACATCAGGATCTTGCATTTTTACTGTTGCATATTGATATTTGAACGAATTGATTACCATAAATTTGGAACTCATGTATAAGGGAAGGTTTACAGAGGTTGTTAGCAATTGCTGAAAATTTACTTTGGTGTCTGAAAAATCCTTTCCATTAATCCTTGTTTTAACCTTTGATGGGGTGAAATAGGTGTATTGAAAATCGACCATGTGAGCAAACGGGAATTTTTTATTTATATCCTGAGCTTTCTTGAGTAATAATGTATCCTGCTTGTTTTGCCCATTGATAAATTGCGATGTCATGCAAAACATGAGAACAACTATTATATAGTATATACTATAGTCTGTAATTAAAAGAGTTCTTTTCATTGCTTTAGTATGTAACTGTTTATTAATTTCATATATATGTTTTTGTTTATAGATTATCGATCAGGCTATTCACTACATTCCAAAAAATTTTCAGCTGATGATTGTCGATATTTGTGATAGCTTTGTTAGAAATATGTCGCATGGAATTCTTCATTTTTGTATACTCGCTACGACCATCAGAGGTAAGTAGGATACATTTTTTCCTTTTGTCATAAGCATCAGGAACCCTTTGTACAAACTTTTTAGATTCCAATTTATCAATTAAACGAGTAATTGAAGGTTTATCTTTATGTGTCAGTTCGCAAAGTGTTTGGTGCGAAATATTATCACATGTATTTAAATGCGATAATATAAGACATTGTTCGATAGTAATCGTACTTTCTTCTCGTAAAATACGATAGATTTTTTTTTCGAGATCACTAAGTACAATATCTATTGTTGAATACATTAATATACTGTCATTAGTTATCATTAGTTGTCATAAGATACAATGAATATATTATTAAAACTGAATATCGACAATTAAACAACTCTTTTATATCTTGTGGATTGCTATAGCAATTCACAAGATATAAGATGCATATTAAAAACAATATCCCCAACCTATACTAGCGGTGTTTGTACGCATTTTGGCATTACCTATATTAGTTTTCAACACATTTGTCATTCCAATTTTATAACTGGCATTAACCTGTAATCCACAACTGAACTCATACCCGATCAGAGCACCAGCTCCGATTTCCATTCTGTTCCAAATGGACTCAACATTACCACTATCGTTGTTGTAAAGATTAATATCTGCACCATTAATTTTATCTTTAGCACTAAAACCCAGTGCTGCATAGGGGCCAAGTCCAATGTAGAAGCGATCTTTGTTGATGGTTTTCCATTGAACTAATGCGTAAAATGGAATTTCGGTTCCAAAAAACTGTAAATCACCACTAATGCCATTTTGTTTTAATTTTGACGATTTGTAAGTAAATAAAATGTCTTCCTGAATTGCAAAATGCTTTGAAATATCCAGCTTTAAAGAAGGTCCGAACGCACCTCCAATATTCATATCGCTTTTTACGCCAGACATGTTTGATAATATAAAATTGGAACTAACAGCTTCAACCTTTAACCCGATTGAAAGCTTCTCTTTAATAAATTGCACTAGTCCTTGAGCTTTAGCTTGCGAGAAACTATACCCCGTGGCGATTACTAATGCAAAAACAATCTTTTTTACGTTATAACACTTCATGTTGCCTATTTTTAAATGCTTAAGTATTAAATATTCTATGTGGAATTTTTGATATATATAAGGTGGAAGCTCTTCTTCAATATTGCGATTTATAAGGGTTGAGTCTGGTCTATTCTCAATTGTACTTTTTCTATTAATTTATTTCTTTTTATACGATTATACTTATAGATTAACCGATGAACCAGATAATAAACCACCGGCACTACGACAAGAGTTAACAACATTGAACTGGTTAGCCCACCGATGATAACCCAGGCCATACCGTTTTTCATCTCAGCTCCCTGTCCGGCAGCCAAAGCAATAGGTAACATACCAAATATCATGGCAAAGGTGGTCATTAGAATCGGTCTCAGACGTTCATTTCCTGCTTCAATCAAAGCATTGTGTATGTCCATTTTTTCATTGCGTTGTAAATGATTGGCAAAGTCGACCAGTAGAATCGCATTTTTGGCAACCAGCCCTATCAATACGATTAATCCGATAACACTGAAAATAGTTAGATTATTCATGGTCAATGCCAGGGCAAGAAAAGCTCCAATAAGAGCAAGCGGAATAGAAACCATTACAATCAGGGGATCGGTAAGCGAATCATAAAGTACAACCATGATCAGATATATCATAATAATGGCCGATAGAAATGCAATTCCAAGGCTACCCGAAGCTGCTGACTGAAATTCGAGCATTCCTCCTTCTTTAACAGTAACACCATCTGGAACTTTATCTTTTATTGCAGCAGAAATCTCGGCTCCGACTGTTCCTATAGGACGGCCTACTACGTTCGATTCGACTGTGATGGAGGAGATACGATCAGTTCGTTCTAGAGCAGATGGTCCCTGTTGATACCTAATATCTGCAAACTGATTCAATTCGATGAGTTCTCCTTTGTTGTTTTGTACCGTTAGTTGAGCAACATTATCAGCCTTAGTTCTGTCAAAATCATCGGCTTCAATACGAATTTTATATTCATAATTTCCTTCGCTGTACTTCGCATCATCATTCCCGGCCAGGGCTACCCGTAAAGCGGAGCCTACATCGGTAGCTGACAAGCCGAGTTTGGCCATTTTATCACGATCCAGCTTAATCCGTAACTCCTGACGAGAATCATCTACCGAGAATTTTACATCTGCTGTACCAGGAGTGTGACGAATCGTATTAAGTATTTTGTCGGCAGTTTGTTGTACTTTGCTCATGTCTGATCCTTGTACGGTATATTGTACCGGTTTAGAAGTTGTTCCGCTTAATGATGCTACAATGGTTTGGACTCTCACTCCTGGAATAGATTGTATTATTTCAGTTTTTACGCTTTGAGCGCACTCTTCCACTCCAACCGAACGTTCTTTTTTATCAATCAGTTTAACGGTAATTGTAGTCTCATTGTTTTTGGCACCACCGCTACTTGACTGTCCTACATTTGTATATATGCATTTTACTTCCGGGTGATTGTTTATGACTTTCTCCACTTTCATTGAAATCTGATTGTTCTGATAAAGGGTTACCTGCGGGTTCATATCCAACATGACCGTAAATTCACCCTTGTCAATGTCGGGCATAAATGAAAATCCGATAAATCCGGCAGGAAGCAAAGAAAATGATCCTATCAAGAGTCCGAAAGCAAGCAATAACACCGTTTTCTTGTGGGTTAATGAAATTTCGAGTAGTCGGCTATAGTATAGTTTTATGGTTTCAAAACTCTTTTCGACTATCGAAGCAAATCGTAATGACATAGGTTGGTGCTTGTCTTTTGATATTTTTCCAAAACGAGACATCAAAAGCGGAGTAACCGTGAATGAAACCAGTAGACTGCAAAGGACCGTAACGATTATAGGCACTGCAAATTCGTTCAAGATATTGCCAATCATTCCGCCTGAAATAGCCATTGGAAGAAATACAACAACAATAACCAGTGTGATGGCCATACAGGTAAACATGATCTGCATACTTCCGTCTCTTGCAGCTTTCCACTTTGATTTTCCTTGCTCAAGATGGTGAAACATATTTTCCACCACCACAATCGAATCGTCAACCAGAATACCAACTACTAACGATAATGCAATGAGAGACATCATATTTAAGGAGAATCCAAGGGCATAAATAAGAATAAAAGCCGGAATAATAGACAAAGGAATGGCAACCATGATAATAGCCGCACTTCGTAAATCATGCAAAAACACGAAGCATATGATAGACACAATCAGAATAGCCAGTATTAAATCTTCAATAACCGAACTTGCAGATGCCTTAGTATAGACGGAATCATCAAAAGCAACTTCGAAATGGATATGGTCGGCAGCGTATTCTTTTTCGATAGTAGTCAGTTCTTTTTTTACCAAATTGGCCACATTCACAGCATTTGCATCCGATTGTTTCATTACTGAAACCCCAATTGCTTCTTTGTTATTGATGCGGTTAATGAGTGTTTGATCGGCAATGCCATCTTGCACTTCGGCAACATCCGAGACTTTGATTTGTTCGCCCTTATCAGAGGTTTTGAGATTTGTATTCCGCAGTTCATCCAGATTGACATATTTGGCAGCCAACCGGACTGAGTAAGTCGATCGGGTATTCTCGATATTCCCTGTCGGAAATTCTTTGTTGGCAGCCTGAATAGCTTGCACAACCTGAACAATCGACAAATTGTATGCTTTGAGTTTCTGGATGTCGATATTGACCTTTATCTCCCGTTCCGTACCTCCGTTCATCCTTACTGCACCGACTCCCTGTAACTTGGCCAGGCGGGGCTGAATTCTATCTTTTATTAATGTATAAAATTGAGTGGCTGGTAATGAGGAGGATGCTGCCAGATTCAGAATCGCTTTTTCGTCCAGTGCCATTTTCTCAATGGAGGGTTCGAGTACTTCTACCGGTAAATCAGACCGTATGGCATTGATTTTTCGCTGAGCCTCTTGTACCGCCTGATCGGAATTAGCCCCGTCAGTAAGCTGAACTGTAACAATTGAGATGCCTTCCATTGATTTGGAAGAAATTTTCTTGAGATTTTCGACGGAAGAAAGCGCATCTTCAATTTTTTTGGTTACAGAAGTTTCTACTTCTGACGCTCCTGCTCCCGGATATATGGTTTGAACGGTGAAAGTTGACAACTCAAATTTTGGAAGCAAATTAAGATTCAGCATATTATAGCTGACCACCCCTCCCATGACCAATAAAGTAAAGACAACCACAATAAGCAGCGGTCTTTTAAGTGATATTTCGACAATTGACATTGTATTTGTTTTTTAGTTGAAAGTCAAAAAAGGAAATTCAAGAGCAATATGTTTAGAGTTTTGACTGGATAACAGAAACCCTAGCTCCTTCCGTCAGATTGATTTGGCCATTTGTCACCACCTTGTCTCCTTCGTGAAGACCGGAGAGTACCTCAAGAGATGAGTTAGATTCTCTTCCTGTATTGATTCTCACAAGATGGACTTTGTCTCCAGTGATAACATACACTGAAGGTTCTTTTATACTACTGATAATAGCATCACGCGGAATCGTCAAGGCTTGCACTGATTTAGACATGTCAACATGAACATTCACATAAGTACCTGCCTTTAATGGGTTTTTATTGTTATTGGTTATTCTGATTTCAACCGGATAGGTATGTGAAGTGCTGCCTTGGGGACTTATTCCGGTAATTATACCTTTGAATTTCATTTGAGGATATATGTCAGAATTAATGCCGACTACCTGTCCTTTATGGAGCAAATATGCATTGGATTCAGATACGGATAAGGTTACTTTTAACTGAGCAACATTCGCAATGCCAGCGATAGATGAACCAACATTCACATAACTTCCTACTTCAACCTGCTTGGTTGTAATAGTGCCACTAAAAGGTGCAATAATACGCGTATCATCTAATTCTTTTTTAGCCTGTTTGAGCTGGATCGCAGCTTTTTGAAATTCTACTTTAGCGTCCCGTAATTGAGTATCGGAAACGGCATCCCCTTTTCTCAGAATAGCATACCTGTCGTTGTCTTCTTTTTGCTTGTTATAATTCACCAAAGCATTTTCATATGCAAGTTTCTTATAGGTGTCATCTATTTTGGCCAGTACCATTCCCTTTTGTACGTTGTCGCCAAGCTTGCAATTCATTTGAACGATGCGGCCTGCGCTTTCTGCAGCCACCAGTACATCTTGTTCAGCTTCGGTTTTACCTGTCAAATCAAGTCCGTTTGTTAACTCTTGATTTTGCGCTGTAGCTACCGTTACTGCAATTTTACTTTCGACTGTCTTCTCCTCTTTTTTACTGTTCAATTCCTTTTTATTGCTGATTAAAGTCCATGCCATCATGCCGATTGATGCCATCAATATTGCGCTTATAATTAAAGTCCTCTTTTTCATTGCCATGTTTATTTGTTGGTTAAATTTTTGATTTCGCCATTAATGGTGATCATGTCTAAGGTTGCCACTTTCAAATCGTACAAAGCTTTCAGATAACTGACCTGTGCGTTATTCATGTCCATATCATCCTGTAATAAAGCACTCAGTGCAATTTCACCTTGTTTATACTGAAGTGTGGCTTCCTGATAGACTTTTTCGGCCAATAGTACATTGCCTTTCTGCCGTTTGACATTCTCTTGCTGGTTCAGAAAATTGTTCACTGCATTTTTATAATCCACACTATATTTCTGTTTTGTATCCTCAAATTTGATCACGCTTTGCTGATATTCCGCTTTGGCTTGTCTTGCCTGGGAGCGTTTATCCATACCGTCAAAAATGGGAATTGATAGGCTGACCCCCACATAAGAAGATGGGTACCATCTATTTTCATCACTACTCTTAAAGTAGTTTCCAAAACTCTGCCGGAGTCCCTGATATTCATATTGACCCGTAAATGAAAGAGTAGGCAAATAACCCCTGTTTATCTTCTTTTGATTCAGAAGATTTCGTTCTTTTTGCATTTCCAGTATTTTAATATCTGTTTGATCGTTCAAATTATCAATTACAGCAGGAGTAGATAGAAAAAATGGCATTTCAATGGAGTCTGTAAGAATGAGTTTTGTATCAAGTGGGAGTTGGAGCATGTATTTAATCATGTTTTGTTGTTGATCCAATGTTGCCTCTGTATTACTCAGATCCGTACGCAGATTTTCCAGATTTACACAAACACGATCATAGTCGACCGTTTTTTTTAGTCCGTTGGTTACTAAAGTTTGAGTAATCTCTTTTAAGCGTTGGGTTCTGGCAATGTTTTCTTCATCCAGCGATTTTTGTTTGTCTGTAATAAGCGATAAAAAATAGAGCTTTGATAAATCATAGGTCAGATTTTCTTTGCTTTTCTGGACTTGCATATACTGTAAAGCTTCATCTTTCTTTGCCAACTTTATGGCTGTGAATT
The DNA here is from genome assembly GCA_030706455.1 of Bacteroidota bacterium. GTDB lineage: Bacteria > Bacteroidota > Bacteroidia > Bacteroidales > Paludibacteraceae > Microbacter. Next base: position 16,753 of record JAUZOL010000010.1, on the reverse strand, counting down.
TTGTTTGATTATATAGCTCCTGTTTAATGGTTAAACTGGCACTTGCGCTATACGTGGATCCCATTTTAATTGCATAATTAGACCCGGGTTTCCCCAGAAAATCTCCAGGTATTACAGTCACTGGCAATTGAAGATTGTCAGAAAAATTACCATTGACATTAACTTGCGGAAAAAGAGCCGATTTGGTTTGCTCAATTTTATATTGGCTTTTTTGCTGGTCAAGTATTGCAGTGCGGATGGCTGCATTTTTATTAATAGCCGTGTTCAAACACTCTTGTAAAGAGAGTTTGACAATGTTGTGGTTTTGAGATATAATACAGCATGCGCTCAACAAAATGTAGATGGCAGATAATGTTATTCGCCTCATAAATAATTAGTATAATAGGAATAAATAAGATTGAAATTGTTGTCTGGTTTTTATCCGGTGCAAAATTACAGAGGCTGAAACTTATGGAAAAGGTTGTTATGCCATATAATTGGTCAATATGTCGTTTATTTGATGCAATCAGTATGATAGATGAGATAATGTGGTTATTTTTGTGCTGAAAGACGCTTAATATTATTATAAACTATTTGCTTTATGGCTAAGTCAATTGCAACTATCAATTGGTTTCTTGAACTGGAAAATGTAAACGTTGATAGAATAGAAAATGAATATCTTGTACTGGATAGACCCATTTTTCGGTTTCTTCCCAATGATCCATTTAAATCAGATGTAGTAACTGCTATTATTTGTACCAAGGGAGAGATAAGGGGAAGTATAAATCTTCAAGAACAAATCTTCAAGGCACCAGGTCTTGCAATTGTAATGTCAGAGCAGTTGATACAATTTGATAGCGTAAGCCCGGATTTTGCAGGGTTATTTATAATCATGTCAAAATCATTTGCCGGAAGTCTTGATATCGAACGCGGTCTTTTCTTACGTAGGGCAGTGCTCGATAACCCGTTTATTCCACTATCAAACAAAGAAATAAGAATGCTGGAAGCTTTTTATACGATAGTGCAAAGGGCAGTTAATAAAAAGGATAATCCTTTTCGTCTGGAAACTATCCGATGTTTGACAAAGGCTTTTTATTATAGTTGGGGTTACGATTTTCATAAAGCATACACCGAGAAAGAAAAGTCGAAAAGGGAGCAGCTGTTAGAAGAGTTTTTAATTTTGGTCCAATCTAATTATAAAAAATACAGAGGGTTAGATTTTTATTCAAAAAGAATGCGTCTAACACCTAAACATTTATCAAAAGTAATAAAAGAGTTTAGTAATAAGTCGGCTGCAGAGTGGATAGATAGCTATGTGATATTGGAAAGTAAAGCTCTTTTGAAATCAACCAATTTAACTATTCAACAGATCAGTGATGAATTGAACTTTCCATCTCAGTCTTTTTTTGGGAAGTATTTTAAACGCCATACGGGCGTGTCTCCAAGCGAATATAAACATCAAATATAGAATAATGTAACTAAAAACAATGTCAATGTGACGTGTCTAATGATTTTGTATGTCTTTGTAATTTATACTTATCCTAAAATATTCATTTGAAAATATACGAAATTTCCAGATCATAAACACAAACAACTACAATGAAAACATTAGAAGCCGTATTTTGTAGAAAGATCTCCCCATTATGCAAACATGTTTTTTGTAATAGATCCAAATAGATTTGAGTCTGAGCTTTATTGTGATGAATGAAAAATATTGTAATAGATGTAGCTGACTCATTTGATAATCTAATTGTCATATAATTTTAGATACATATCCCCAATGGCAATAGATTGCACGAAGTCACAATGATTGTTACATTTTTTATCAGCATATTGACTTATTATACCTGGAGAACACCTGAATTATCAACTTCTCCAGCGCCCGTAACTAGTGCTATCATTTGAAAAATCTCTAACGAGGCTAGATTAGCAATAAAAGGGAAAATGTTTTCATTATTTTTTGTTTGGTAATAATCCTTCGGAAGTCCTTTCAAATAAGAACTATCATTTAAGAGTCCCGACAATTGGATTTTCATATAGAATCATATGAAAATTTGGATCTCAGTAATATACAAGAAATAGTCTCTACATAAATTGATTGGATGCTGTCATTTGGAGAGGTATTCCTTGGTGAGTCTTTGCCTTTGTGCCGGCACTTTGCTGGCATCACATAAAAAAACACCTACACGGAGAAGTGTAAGTGTTTCATTTCGAGGGTGGGCCCAACAGGGCTTGAACCTGTGACCCCCTGATTATGAGTCAGGTGCTACTAACCAACTGAGCTATAGGCCCGTGTTTTGCAAAAGTTTTGTTACCTTTGCAAAGCGGATGCAAAGATATTCTTTTTCGTGGATTTCCGCAATAGGTAATAGTAAAAATTTTAAGGAATGATCGACTTTTCAAGCATCAAAGCACTCTTTTTTGATTTCGGCGGAGTGCTGATTAATCTGGATAAACAACTTTGTCTCGACAATTTATATAAAATCACCGGCTGCGATTTCTCCGAAATGGTAAGCAACTACCGGCAATCGGGCATCTTTCTGCGTTTCGAAAAAGGGTTGGCTACCGAACAGGAATTCTACGATGAGATCCGGGCGGCTTCCAAGTATCCGGTTACCGATGAGCAAATTCGTGATGCCTGGGCTTCGTTTCTATTGAATGTGCCGGAAGAAAAAAAGCATTTATTACTTGCTTTGCGGAAACATTTTAAGGTGTTTATGCTAAGCAACACAAATGTGGTTCATGTCAATTACAGTATGAACCGGAATTTCGATATTGACGGGCATTCCAGATATGATTATTTCGACAAGTGTTATTTCTCCAACGAAATTCACATGGCTAAGCCCGACCCCGAAATTTTTGAATACATACTCAAAGATTCGGGATTCAAACCGGAAGAATGCCTGTTTCTGGACGATGGAGAAAAGAACATTGAAGTCGCATCTGCCATGGGATTCCAAACATATCTCGTACAACCCCGCGAAGATTTGAGGCCGCTTTTCGGAACCGTACTGGATACTGTTAAGACCCTCTAAGTCCATACTGCATACTATCGACTAATTACTGATCACTAAACAACTATGGCACAACACAATGAACTGGGCAAGGAAGGCGAAGAAGCCGCGGCCAATTATTTGATAAAGCATGGCTATACGATCCTCCATCGCAACTGGTTTGCCGAAAAACTGGAACTGGACATTGTTGCCGAAAAAGATGGCTGGTTGGTGGTTGTTGAAGTCAAATCGCGCTCAACGGAGACATTCGAACATCCGGCTGATGCTATTACAACTGCCAAAATTCGTCGTATCGTAATGGCTACGGATGCTTATATTCAACAGTATGCAATCGACATGCCGACCCGTTTTGATGTTATAGCCGCACTACCCTCTCTCAACGGTTATCGCATCGAACATATTGAAGATGCTTTTATAGCTCCTGTTAATTAATTCTACATAAAAACAAGAGCCTCCGGCATCACTACCGAAGGCTCTCTTGCAGATTGTACTAATCTATTCAAAACCCTAAAACTTCAGTCCGACAGAGGCATAGTAGTAACCTCCGTTAAAGCCGAACTGTATGGCATCACGCCCGTAAGGCATGCGTCCGTAAGATGTATTGTCAAGTGCGCTCGCTGTCGTGTAAGGCGAAAGCGATTGCGTGTTCTTGATTTTATCGGGATAAACGTCAAACAAATTATTGGCTCCTATGGTTATCTGTACTACTTTAGAAACCTGATAGGACAATGCAAGGTCGGTCAATGCTTTTGCCGAATATTTTTCATCGAGAACAGGATTACTGGCGTTCAATGATTCGGTTTCTCCGTAACGGGTTACCCGTAACACCGTACCGAATTTTCCCCATTGGTAGTTACCTGAAGCTGTGATTTTACTGCGTGGTTGGCCTTTTTCGATACGACCACGTTCCTGACGGTTGAACAATGTATTACCAAACTGGTCGGCTGGAATTTTATCTGTACCCTTGACTTGCCCGTACACTTTTGTCTGGTTGAAATTGCTTGCCAACGAAAGATTCAGAGTTTGATCTTTCGACAGATTCAGTTTGTAGGATGCGACCACATCCAAGCCTTGTGTTTGCGTGTTGATAGCATTGGTAAAAAACTGAGCTGCATTTACATCCGGATAAGATGAAAGTAATTGATCAACAGTGGTATTACTTCTTGAAAACTGACCAGTAAGCACAATCCGGTTACGAATACTGATTGAGTATGCATCAGCCGTCAGAGAGAAGCCTCCTGCATTCACGGTTAACCCAAGACTGCCGTTCAACGATTTTTCGGCTTCAAGCGAAGGAATTCCGAACGCTTTTGCCACGTCGCTATTGTTGCGGAATGTACCTACCTGACGGGGTGTGAGCACTCCATTAACATTCACAAAAACGGTGGATACGGAACTATAATAGCGTTGTTGTAAAGAAGGAGCGCGAAAGCCGTTGTTGATATCTCCACGTAGTGAAAGGAAATTGGTTAGTTTATAACGTGCCGCCAGTTTGCCGGCAAGGTTACTACCAAAATCGCTGTAGTTTTCAAACCGAACGGCAGCATCAATCAACAGACGGTCAGTGATATCGCTTTCCACATCGGCATATACACCTCCTATATTTCGAAAAGCGTTTACCGAATTTGATGGCTGAAATCCAGGGAATGCCTGAGCTCCACCTGCTTTCCCGCTTGAAGGTGTATAATTGGTGTATGAAGCTTCATCTCCGGCCACAATACCATAATTATCCAATCTGTATTCGCCACCAAAAGCAAGATTGAAGGTTTTGAAGACACTCAGTTGTTGGCTGAGATCTTTCGTTACGTCAACATTGAAGGTATTCTGGTTGAATTTTGTAGTTCCAGAATAGAACGAAGTGGGAGCTGAAGCCCCAAGAGTATATTGAGAGGCATTCAGTGAATTGTCCACATGATAGGCAAATGAGTTGCCACCAAAAGTATTGCTGATGTCCCATTTCCATCCTGCCGAAGTGAATTTGATACCGGCCTGCATGTTTTTATCCCATACATCAGACAGAATATGAGGCAGAAAACCGTTTGGATAAATTTCTGCAATGTTTTGCGTGGTTTGATACGGGTAGCGGTACAATGCTCCTGCATCTCCTTTGCGATAACTCACGCCTGCATTGTAGTAAAATTGGACATTTTCAGACAATTGATTACCGCCGTTCAGGTCAAAAGCAAGATTCTTGAGCTTTGAATTTCCAAAGTCAATATTTTTCTTTGTGCTAAAATTGTTCTGTGCTTTCAATGCCTGATCCTGATTGTACAATGTTGTTTTGCGTGCAATAAAGGCAGCATCGCTTTCACCTGTATTGCGACTTACAGCCCAGTTAACATACACAGGCCCGGTATAGTCACCGGCACGGTTTGTTGCTCCCCGATAGCGGATATCCGCATTAAGTGTCAGATAATCTTTCGGATTTTTAAATTTAAATCCGTGTGTGAAGCCCAATTGCGCAACTTGTCCGTCACCGGCATATTGTTGCCCGAATTGAGTGTTCACCTGAGTACCTGTATTTTTCTTCAACACCACATTGACTACACCAGCAATAGCATCTGAACCATATTGCGATGACGCCCCGTCGCGAAGCACTTCAATGCGTTCGATAGCCGATGCCGGAATAGCATTCAGGTCCGTTCCCACAGCTCCTTTACCTACAGTTCCGTTGAGATTTATCAATGACGTTGTGTAACGGCGCTTACCGTTCACCAGTACCAGCACCTGATCAGGTCCCAATCCTCGTAAAGTAGCAGGATCGATATGATCGCTACCGTCGGCAAGCGTTTGTCGTGAAGAATTGAAGGATGGCGCTACCTGTGCAATAGCCTGAGTGGGCTCTATCTGACCGGTATTAAAAAGCTCTTTAGCTGAAATAACATCCACAGGCACAGCCGTCTGCGTACGACTTCGAACGTTACTTGACCGTGATCCGACTACCACAACATCGTTCAGTTGTTGTCCGAAAGGTAATGTAAGGTTGGCCTCCGACACTTTTCCGGATGCAACCGTAACTGATTGTTTTTGTGGCGTTGCGCCCACATAACTGGCAATGACCGTGTATTGTCCCGGCCCTACTACAAAGGAATATTTTCCGTTATTATCAGTTAAAACTCCGTTTTTCTTTCCGTCAATAACCACTGTGGCATCGGCAACGGGTTGACCGTTATTATCTTTTACCACGCCTCTAATCGTGCCGTTTTGTGCTGCAGCTGTGAATGCAAAACTCAGCAAAACGACTACTGTTTTCAAAAATATTGAAAGTAATTTTCTATTCATAACTAATACCTTTTCGCAATTTATATTTATATCCGGACCTTAAAACGAGTCAGTTTTTTGCCGGAAAATCTCTGATGATTTTCACATTGCAAAGGTGCAATGTTTACAAATTGCAAAAAATCACATACGAGAGGTATTTTTATAACATATGTGTGGTATTTATTACCGCACGGGATGTTTTACCTTTGCAACAACATATCAAGATCACACTCGAATCTTCTAATATCAAGCATATATGCGATGTAAATCATTTAGGATGAAAGCAGCTATTATTTTACTTACTGGCTTTCTTGCTTATTCGTTTAGCGTTTTTTCTCAAGCAGAAAAAGCTTTTCCATATATTATAACAAAGAAAAAAGTTGTTACTCATGGTGCTGTTGTTTCTGCCCATCCGCTTGCAAGTAAGGTAGGTACGGATATACTTCAACAAGGAGGAAATGCTATTGACGCTGCCATTGCCACTCAATTGGCATTAGCTGTTGTTTATCCGAATGCCGGAAATCTGGGTGGCGGCGGATTTATGGTTGCGCGGTTAAAAGACGGTCAACAATTAGCATTAGATTACCGAGAGCGGGCTCCGGACAAAGCTTCGCGCAATATGTATTTGAACGAGCATGGCGCTGTGATTGAAGGAAAAAGCATTAATGGACATCTCTCAGCCGGCGTGCCCGGTACCGTGGCCGGACTCTTTGCCTCGGCTAAATATGGACGTCTTTCTTTTCGCAAACTGATTCAACCGGCTATTGATCTGGCAGAAAATGGGTTCTCCATCACTGCAAGAGAAGCCGCTTCTCTCAATTCCATTCGGGATGATTTGAAAAAGTACAATACTGTATTACCTGTTTTTGTAAAAAAAGAACCATGGAAAGCCGGAGATATTCTGGTTCAAAAAGAACTGGCAGCCACGCTCAGGCGGATACGTAACCAAGGAGCCAAAGGATTTTATGAAGGCACTACCGCTCAATTGATTGTGGCGGAAATGAAACGGGGCGGCGGTATCATTACGTTGGAAGACCTGAAAAGCTACCATGCAAAATTCCGTCAACCGCATGTTTTTACTTACAAACAATATACTGTTCTAGGAATGCCTATGCCGAGCAGCGGAGGCATTCTGCTGCATCAGATGATGAAAATGGTGGAAACACGTGATATTGCGTCACTTGGATTTCAGAGTCCAGAGGCAGTTCAATTAATGACTGAAGCTGAACGACGCGCCTATGCCGACAGAGCCGAATATATGGGAGATGCTGATTTCGTGAAAGTTCCACAGCAAGAATTAACTGACAGTCTTTACATCCAAAGCCGTATGAAAAACTATGTAGCAGGCAAAGCAGGAAATAGTCTGTTAATACGTCCCGGATTACCCACCCGGAAGGAGAGCGAGGAAACCACTCATCTGAGTGTGCTCGACAGCGATGGGAATGCAGTTTCCGTAACTACTACTCTCAATAACTCGTATGGAAGCAAGACTGTGGTTGCCGGTGCAGGATTTTTGTTGAATGATGAGATGGATGATTTTAGCGCCAAACCGGGAGCACCTAATCTGTATGGAGCGGTGGGTGGAGAGGCAAATGCCATAGCGCCCGGCAAACGGATGCTCAGCTCCATGACGCCCACTATTGTATTGAAAAACAACAAACCGTATATTGTAGTAGGCAGTCCCGGCGGAACAACCATACCCACTACCCTATTCCAGACATTGGTGAATATTCTCGATTTCGGATTGTCAACCGAGGATGCCATCAACAAACCAAAATTTCATCACCAATGGTTACCCGACCGCATAGATGTGGAGCCTGCATATCCGCAATCACTGCGTGAAGCGCTCCGACTGATGGGCTACACCATCTACGAACGGGGTGCGATTGGAAGAACGGAAGCCATCAAAGTATTGACAGACGGTCATCTGGAAGCTGTTGCCGATACTCGCGGTGATGATGCTGCTGACGGCTTTTGACGAATTGTTTATTTATGTGATTTATCCCATTCGGCAGCAATTTTATCAAACTTATCGCTGCATCCGTAGTGTCCCGTCAGAAGCAGTTCCACCCTGCGAAGTAATGTTACATTGGAGATGGACTTGACGGCCTGAGCTGTGTTCATATTGAAGAAGTCGTTGAACGGAACTATTTTCCCATTTTTGAGGCCTAAAGCATCGCCGGTAAACAGCCACCGGTTATTTACAAGGTAACACATCGAACCGGGAGTGTGCCCGGGAGTGAGAATCCCCCTGACACTGGTCGTACCAATCATAAATGTTTCGCCATCATTTATCAGCTTGTACTGTTTTCGGTCAATGCTGTTGTGCATTCCTGCCGCTCTGGCAGTCTTACCATTAATCATCTGTTCTTCCTCTTTCGAAAAACGCAGTTCGGCATTCCTGAAGAGTTTCAACGCAGCTGTATGATCTACATCTGAGTGAGTCAGCAAAACGGTCGTAACTCTGGACGGATCTATCTGTAATTGTTTCAGTCCTTTTGCAATAGCCACCGCATCATTTCCGGCATCAATGGCAATATAACTATCACCATCTTTCACCAGATACATATTGACAAAAGAGTCATTGATGGAATACAGTCCGCTTGCCAATTCCTGCGTAGGACAAGGGCTCATTTTTTGTGTTTCAGACCTGAATTTAAAGAAATATATTAACCCAAGTACGATAACGATGAGCAGACAGCCCACTATGATATATGCTATTTTTTTTACCAGTTTGTTCATACTAAATCCTTTTCTCATTTAATGAAAGTTGCGCTATAGTGAAACTACAGCTGTACAAAGTTCATAAAAATATCTGCAGATTGAACCACAAAAAACACTAAAAACCGCGCCTGTTTTTCAACATGACGCGGTTGTTTCAATCGCTATTCGGGTTCAAAACAATTTAAGTCCCACAATGAAGGATACTTTTTTGTATTTGGAGCTAAATTGCAAATAATCGGTTAACAAATCCTGAGGAGAGGTATATCTCACTTCTGCAAAAATCCGGTTCCAGGTAAGGCCACCTCCAATGGCATAGCTTATACTGGTAGTCATATCCATGTTTTTAGAACCAACAATTATCTCTTTTTTGAGCTTCAGGTTTGCCGGAGGATTAATGAAACCATTGACAAAAATTCTGAACCCAGGAGCCACATTAAAATAGTACCGAAGCCCGACAGGAATATCAATCGAACTATAATTGATATTGACAGTTCGATCTTCTATAGTATACAAAAACATATTCTGATCCGCGACCAGAGTTTTTCTGAAACTTTGATAGGTAGGTTCAAATACAAAAGACCATTTCTCTCTGACGAATGGTAACACGTATTCAAACGCAACGCCCATACGAAAGTTAGCCTGTTGTTTACTATTGATATCGTACTGAACATGATCGGTAATTTGCAGAGAAGAAAAATCAACTCCCGGACATAATGTAACATGGAACGGATTACGCTTGGGCTTATTTACAGGTTCTGAATATGAATATCCATTCTCGGAATTATATGTTTTGAAATATCTTACGAGTTCTTTGGTTTGATATTTAAGCTTTCCTGTTGCGACAACAGTAATGCTTTTACAATTTACGTCAGACAATAATTGTTGACGAAAAGCATCATTGGATAACACCCTGTAAGAGCTGGCATAATCTTTATGAATCAATTGAACCGGGGAAGAATTGTTTACTGAATAGAAAAATCGTTGCTTTTCGCTATCGTCAAAATAATATAAATTAGCTTTACCTTCTACCAAGACTTCCAGAAACAGCTCTGCCTGCTCCCATTTTGGCGCCATTTCCGAATCCAGATTATTGAACACATCAGAAGAAATATCTATTTGCACATTCGCTTTGACAAACTTCTTTCCGCCAGTAAAACCAAATTCTTTTATGGTTTCCAAAGTCCCTTTTTGCTCCGCGTCAATTTCGGTTAATTTATACCTAAATTCCTTGGGTGTATGTGCCCAATCCATATTTTTAATCAAACATTCTCTCCTATCACCCTGATTATCTATAATGTATCCTTTTTGAAACAACGACTGACCGATCGTGTACGGAATAAAGAAAACGAACATAACAATGAAAAGATTGAATGTCTTCATACGACAGAACGATTTAAGATTAATTTTCAGTATTTGTGTATTTTATTTATAGCAAAGCTATGTAAATTATTTTATTACAGAAAGGTTCTCACAAAAAAACCGCGCCTGTTTTTCAACATGACGCGGTTTGTATATCGGGGCAGTTTAATTATCAACTATCCATTATCAATTGTCCATTGCTTTACATTCTTTCCGGCACTTCGATTCCCAGCAGACTCATGCCGGTTTTGATGACCTTGGCAATGTTGCAGGAGAGGGTGAGACGGAAGGCGCGGAGCTGTTCGTTTTCCTCTTTAAGGATAGAATGATCGTGATAGAACTGGTTGTATTCCTTTGCCAGATCGTAAACGTAGTTGGCCACCACGGCTGGAGAATATTCGTCACCGGCTTCTTTCACAATGCTTGGGAAATCGGCCAGCATTTGCACCAGACTAATCTCTTTTTCCGAAAGGTTCAACGCTGCATCAGCATCTACTGTAGCTGCAAGCTGCATGTCGGCTGCTTTGCGCAGTACCGATTTGATGCGGGCATGAGTATATTGAATAAACGGCCCTGTATTGCCATTGAAGTCGATCGATTCCTTCGGGTTGAAAGTCATATTTTTGCGGGGATCGACCTTCAGAATAAAGTATTTCAAAGCACCGAGACCCACCATGCGGGCGATGTTTTCGGCTTCTTCTTCGGTGCAATTGTCGAGTTTGCCCAACTCCTGCGAAGTTTCGCGGGCGGTACCCACCATCTCTTCTATCAGGTCGTCGGCATCCACCACAGTACCTTCGCGGCTCTTCATCTTACCTTCGGGCAATTCGACCATCCCGTAAGAGAAATGCACGAGGTCTTTGCCCCATTTGAAGCCCAGTTTATCGAGCAAAATAGAGAGCACCTGGAAGTGGTAGTTTTGTTCATTACCCACTACATAGACCATTTTGTCGATAGGAAAATCGTCAAAACGAAGCTTGGCGGTACCGATGTCCTGTGTCATGTAAACGGAAGTTCCGTCGGCACGAAGCAGCAGTTTTTCGTCCAGACCGTCATTGGTAAGGTCGGCCCAAACCGAACCATCTTCACGGCGGTAGAATACGCCTTTAGCAAGCCCTTCTTCCACCTTCGATTTTCCTTCGAGATAAGTCTGCGATTCGTAGTATATCTTGTCGAAGTCAACGCCCATTTTCTTGTAGGTTTCATCAAAACCTGCGTAGACCCAACCGTTCATCGTTTTCCAGAGATTGCGTACCTCTTCGTCACCGGCTTCCCATTTGCGGAGCATTTCCTGTGCTTCCACAATCATAGGAGCATTGCGCTTGGCATCCTCTTCGCTCTGGCCCTTCGCCATCAGTTCTTTGATCTGAGCTTTGTATTCCTGATCGAATTTCACGTAGTAGTCGCCTACCAAGTGATCGCCTTTTTTACCCGATGATGCAGGTGTTTCGCCGTTACCGAACTTCTGCCATGCCAGCATCGACTTGCAGATATGAATACCGCGGTCGTTCACAATGTTGGTCTTGACCAGTTTTTGTCCGTTGGCCTTTACGATTTCGCCGAGACTGAAACCGAGCAGGTTATTACGGATATGGCCGAGGTGAAGGGGTTTATTGGTGTTTGGCGATGAATATTCGATCATCACCAACGGAGATTCTTCTGTGGCGTTTGCCGTACCGAAAATATCGTTGGCATTGATAGCAGCCAGCGTCTGCAACCAGTAATTTTGAGCAATACTGAGATTGAGAAAGCCTTTGATTACATTGAAAGAGGTAATAAGCGGCTCGTTAGCTTTGAGATATTCGCCTATTTCGCTAGCTGCCTGTTCGGGTCCTTTGCGTGCTGCCTTGGCAAACGGAAAAACAACTACGGTGAGGTCTCCCTCAAACTCTTTTTTTGTTTTCTGTAACTGAACCGTTTTTGCATCGGTGTCGGCTCCGTACAATTCTTTTACGGCTGTGATAACCGCCTGTGTGATTTTTGCTTCAATGCTCATTTTCGGATATTTTTTCGGGTTGCAAAGGTACGAAAAACAATTAACATTGAGTAATAGATCGTGGTTTTAGACTGGGATTACGCATTTATGGATTTGACAAGGGGCTTCCGCCCCTGCAACCCAGACTTCCTTTTTGTTTTGCCTAAATTCTCTATCTTTGCAGCATGAACAACGGATTTATCATAGCGGGAACCAATAGCGGGAGCGGCAAAACCACCGTTACCATCGGTCTGATGCGGTTGCTCTGCCGGCAGGGACTGCGGGTGGCACCCTTCAAAACCGGTCCCGACTATATCGATCCGGCTTTTCACGGCGTGGCTACAGCTACCGCTTCGCACAACTTAGACACTTACCTGCTGGGCGAAGAGACTACCCGTTACCTTTTTGCCAAATATAGCCAAAACAGCGATATTGCGGTAGTAGAAGGAGTAATGGGCATGTTCGACGGCATTGGCGAAGATGGAGGAGGAAGCACGGCTGAACTGGCACTGACGCTCGACCTGCCGGTGATTCTGGTGGTGAGTTGCAAGGCGCTTTACCAGAGTGTGGCGGCCATTATAAACGGCTTTGCCCGGTTCGACGAACGGGTGCGGGTAACCGGTGTAATTCTTAACCACGTTTACAGCGACGAACAGTTCTCTTTTTTGCAGCGCTATATCGAAAGTAATTGCGGTGTGGCCTGTCTGGGCTACCTGCCCCCCGACGGCGGCATCGGACTCGAGAGCCGTCATCTGGGGCTGATACAGGCCGGAGAGGTGGAGACGTTGATCGACAAAACCGACCGCATTGCCGACCTGATGGCGCAGCATATCGATATCGCCCGTTTGCTCGAGGTAACCCGTACCGACAGACAAACGTTTACGGCCTGCAAGCCGGTTGGTTTCGACATTCCCCTGCAAGGCCTGAAGCTGGGTGTAGCCTACGATAAAGCCTTCAGTTTTTACTACCGCGCCAACCTCGACCTGTTGGAAGAGAACGGTACCGAACTGCACTATTTCAGTCCGCTGGCCGATATCGAATTGCCTAAAGAAATCAATGCACTCTACCTGGGTGGCGGTTATCCCGAAGTGTTCGCCCGCGAATTGAGCGAAAACCGCACGATGCTCAAAAGCATCCGCGATGCCGCCGAAAACGGGATGCCAATCTATGGGGAGTGTGGCGGACTGATGTACCTTACCGAAGGGATTAGTCCTGCTGAGGGAGAATTTTACCCCATGTGCGGGGTTTTCGGTTGTCGCACCGAGATGACTGCCCGTTTGCAGCACTTCGGCTATTGCCGGGTCGGCTGGGACGACGTGCTGACACTGGCGCACGAGTTTCACCACTCGCAACTGATTCCTGCTTCCGAAACGCCCAATTATAATTTCAGTTTCGATATCGAAAAACCCGAAAATCACCGTCGCTGGCAGGGCGGACCCTCCTACAAGAAGGTACTGGCAGGCTATCCGCATATTCACTTCTATTCCGACGCAACGTTTTTCAGAAAGCTTGCCGGATGGTGGAGAAACCAGTAATCAGTATTCAGTCATCAGTACGCAGTAGGAAAGAATATAAATAACTCGTAGTGTATTTGGAATAAAGATCATAATAAGCTGTATATTAAACGATTCATATTTTAATCTTATCTAACCCCTCCGCTTCGCTCGTCCCCTTTATCCAAAGGGGACAACACTCTTTGCGAAGTTTTAGCACTGTTTTACGATCCATTGCTAAAATTGCAGATTTGTCTTCCCTTCAGATGAAGGGAAGTACCCGGAACGGGGGTAGGGTTTGATAAGTGGATTTATTTTGAAATGACATATTTGATTGTGTTGTAGCATTATAACGCAAAACAAACTTATTTGCTCCCAAATGCACTACGGGTATAAATAATTTACACCGATGAATTTACGAATACAACTTGATACAACGAATATCAACTGGGATTTGGTGGTTCACATCCTTCAGAGTGCAGGTATGGCATATCACACTCCCGAAGTGCATGAACGGGCATTTAGTCGTAGCCATACCGTGGTATTTGTGTTTGATGATGAAAACCTCGTGGGTTTTGGAAGAGCTTTATCGGATGGCGAATACCAGGCGGCAATTTATGATGTTGCCGTGCTCCCCGATTATCAGGGGAAAGGAATCGGCAAAATGATACTTCAAACCATTTTAGAGCATATCCCCAATTGCAATGTTATTTTATACGCTGCTCCCGGCAAGGAAAAATTCTATGAGAAAGAAAATTTCAGGAGGATGAAAACGGGAATGGCACTGTTTGTGAATGGCGAAAGCATGAAAACGAAAGGATTTACAGAATAGTCTGAGTCATTCATCCTTGCTCCATCACTTTCCTGATGTTATTACGTACAAGCATTCCACTGTAGTTCTGGAATCTTGAGCTCTTGGAATCTCCACATCCTCAAATCTCCACATTTTCTACAAATGCCTCCAGTTCGGGAAAGAAGCCGGCGAAGCGTTCTTCCAGTTCGGCGTGATTTTGGCGGAGAAAAGCGATAGTCTCTTCAGGACGAAGCGCCGGAATCTTGTAATTAGACATGATCGTAAACGACTCGTTCAAACCCTCATAAGTAGCATAACGCATCAGGCGGTTGGTGGAGATGAAATGCCAGATAAATCTTTTTACACGCGAGGGTAGATGCGGATAGTAACGAAGCATGGCATAGTAAAAATTGACCGACACACACCGTAGCGATTTCCCGTTCGAGTAATGACGAAAGCCGGAAGCGAGCAGATGGTCGAAGAAAACATCGGCAATAATCCCGGAATAGCGACCGAATTCGGGTCGAAGCATTGCCACTGTGTCGAGCACCAGCGGATGGCTGTCGGTAAAACTGTCGATCTGCCGGTGAAGCAGAATTCCCTGGCGTATTTTTTCCGGATAATCTTCGTAACGATTCCCTTTTACAAAATCACCTATAAAGTTGCCAACCTGACACTGACGATCCTCTCCCGAAAGATAAATATGCGCAAGATAGTTCATTCAATAGTAAAAAGTAACCGGCAACACAACTGACTGACTGCCGGAAAAACCGGCACAAAGATAACGAGCATTTCCAGAAAACATCTCATTACTCCAATGACGACACCAAACAATTAACAATCAAAAAACATTGAGAAATTAAGTTATTAAGAGTTCCCTTCATGCTTCTTAATAATTTAATGGTTGTGATGACATTATGATCGATATTTGCATCATGGCTTGAAAAGCCGGATCTCCATAACCGCAGGTCTGTGACCTGTGTGTAAAACAGCCCCCAATCAATGTGACCTGAAAGGTCGGACTACAAATCTACATTCAAACCATTAAGAAATTAAGTCATTAAGAGGTTCCTCCATGCTTCTTAATGCCTTAATGGTTGTGTTTAGACAAATAAAGGGGCGTAACCCTGAAGTCTTAACGTTACTCATCATGTAAGCGGAAAAGACACATCTTACAAATACAAAAAAACACCCGTTTTAGTATCCATTTTCCACAAACAAAGCAATTTAAACCAACAAAAATAACATTTTACGCATTATTACTATTATTTTGAACACAAGAAAGAATAATAATAATCATTTTGTCAGCTAAACATACACCACACGACCATTATCGTTATCTTTTATTGAAATAACGACACATCAACAACACAATAAATATCATTATGATATTTAAATGGCATTTTTCTTTCATTATTTCATTATTTGCGTCTTTTTTATATCTTTTTGCTTTCTAATTCAGGAAATATCTTCTATTTTTGCAACGTCTTAGAAAGCACTATTGTCTTTTACATTTTTCCCGGGCTGCGACCATCAATTCAGCATTATTGCTCCGGGTCACATAAGCTCCCTTGTACCTTAAAAGTTTACACGTCTAAGTATGAAGAAAATCGAAGCAATTGTCCGCAAAGCCAAATTTGAGGACGTAAAACAAGCCTTATACGATGCCGGTATCGAATGGTTTTCCTATTGGGATATCACCGGTTTAGGCAAATCCACAGAAGAGCAAGTCGTTAGAGGCCAGGTCTTCCAGTCAAAATACATCCAGCGCCGCATGTTGTCAGTCGTCGTCCGCGATGTGAACCTCGAAAAAACAATCAACGCCATCATTAATTCGGCTCGTACAGGCGATGCCGGCGACGGTAAAATCTTCGTTTCCGACATTGAAGGAACCTATCGTATCCGCACCGGTGAAAACGGTCCCGAAGCATTATACAATAAAGAAGAATAATGCTCCCCCGGGAATTCTCCCGCATTTTCACCCAATTCCGGTAACGCCATGTCGTTATTCCCTAAAACAGTAAATTAGTTTTATTCAACAATGAGAAAATCAATTCTGATTGCGGTAGGACTCCTTATCGCATGCACTTTCCCTGCACTTGCACAGGCAACAGCAGCCGTTGCCAATGTTCCTGCTCCTAAAGTAGATACGGGT
>JAUZOL010000001.1 GCA_030706455.1 Bacteroidota bacterium | reverse complement strand
ATAAAACCGTTACCGAAGAATACCGTACGATGATGGGTGTTTCGCCGACAGAAATGGTTGAAGCCCTGAAAGAGGCCGGTGCTCATATCATTGGAGCCAATTGTAGCAACGGTATTGAAGGAATGGTGAAAATTACGGAAGAGATTCGCGCTGTAGATAAGAGTATTCCGGTGCTGATTCATGCCAATGCCGGTATGCCGGTATTCAAAGATGGGTGCACCTCGTTTCCTGAAACTCCGGATATGATGGCATCTGTTGCTCCCGGCCTTGCAGCTGCCGGAGCCAATATTATAGGCGGATGTTGCGGCACCACACCGGAACATATCCGCAAACTGGTTCAGGTTCTTCGCTAAACCGAATGTTGCTTCCTTTTAGTGTGGCGTTTTAATGTTGATTTATAACTGTGTCCTTTGCGATACAACCATTACATGCAGAATATTTTCAAAAAATCCTATCCGTTTAACGATGATTTGAGCTACAACAGCAAGATTGTCTTTTTTATAAGCATTGTTATTCTTGCCTTCCTGTGGCTTTTTCAACCGTTTAACATCAGTTTGTTGCCGGCTAAACCAAAGTTGTATCTTATTGCAGGTTTGTCCATAGTTACCTTTCTGTCATTGAGCTTTCATTTGTTGTTATTGCCCTCGTTCTTTCCGAAATTTTTTGCATCGTCCAAATGGAATATCGGAAAAGAGGTGTTGTGGGATGTGTGGATTTTGTTTACCATTCTGGCCTCTTATTTTATACTCAACAATGCTTTGGGCGTACTCAAGATAGGGTTCGATCTGGTGGTGAAGCTTGTTTTGGTGGCTGTTATTCCAATTACACTTGTTATTGTGTTGAATCACAATAAGATGTTGCGTGCGCACCTCAAAGTGGCAGACGAATTGAGCAAGAAACTGAAAGATCATAAGTTGATTCAGGACAAGATTGTCTATTTTAATTCCGATTATCAGAAAGATAGTTTGGCCGTAAAAGTAAGCCTGCTGTTGTTTATTCGTTCTGCAAATAATTACGTAGAAGTTTTTTGGAAAGAGGGCGAAAATATCAAAAACCAAATGGTACGATGCAGTTTGGTTTATGCCGAAAATCTTCTGAAGGAATATAAGTTTATTGTAAAATGCCATCGTTCATATCTGGTAAACATCAATTTTATTGACCGCATAGAAGGAAGCTCTCAGGGCTACAAACTCTTTATTGAAAACTTATCTTCGCCGATTCCGGTCTCCAAACCATCGGTAGCAAAACTACAGGAGTTGATTTGACTTCTTCCGTAGCTTCTTTGTGTCTGAATGGAGTTTTTGGAGTCAGATCTGGTGTCTGAAATTCGTCCCTAAACCAATAAAATTCGTCCCTAAATCGAATTTTGACCCCTATTTGCCTTTTGATCGACCCTATTTTTTCAGACTGATCTTATCTGTCGCTACTTTTGTCTCAAATTTCAAAATCAGTTATGGAACCATTGAGAATAGGGGATATTGAGGCACGTTTGCCAATTATACAAGGAGGAATGGGAGTGGCCATTTCAATGTCAGGATTAGCGTCGGCAGTTGCCAATGCAGGTGGAATAGGAGTTATATCGGCTGCCGCCATTGGAATGACCGAACCTGACTATATGCGAAACTACCGTGCCGCAAATAAAAGAGCGTTAATACGAGAAATCAGAAGAGCCCGAAGTCTTACCAACGGCTTAATCGGAGTCAATATTATGATGGCGCTTACCGATCACGAAGCGTTAATTCAGGTTGCTGTTGAAGAAAAAGTGGATCTGATTATTATGGGAGCCGGATTGCCTTTGCGTATTCCGGGAATGTTGGCGGAAGCCGGCTTTAACGATTTTCATACCAAACTTGCCGTAAAAGTATCATCGGGCAAAGCAGCCAAACTTATTTTTCAATACTGGGCCAATAAATATAACCGTATACCGGATGCTGTAGTGGTTGAGGGACCACTTGCCGGCGGACACCTTGGATTCAAAGCCGACGAAGTCGTTGGCGATGTAGTTCCGTTGCGTCAGTTGATAGAAGATACTGTGACCGAAGTGAAGGTTTTTGAGGAAAAATTCGGTAAAGAGGTGCCTGTTATTGCCGCCGGAGGAGTTTATACCGGTAAAGACATGTACGACATAATGCAAGCGGGAGCAAAGGGCGTCAAATTCGGAACCCGGTTTGTCACTACACACGAATGTGATGCTGCGTTGGAATTCAAAGAAACCTATCTTTCCTGCAAGGAAGAAGATATAACCATTATCAAAAGCCCGGTGGGATTACCTGGAAGGGTTATTCGTAACGAATTCGTAGGCGAAATTCTGAAAGGCAATACAAAACCGTTTAAGTGTGTGTGGAACTGTCTGAGCTCCTGCAACTACAAAGAAGCTCCATATTGTATAGCACTTGCCTTGTACAATGCGTCACAGGGTAGAATGAACGAAGGTTTTGCTTTCTCGGGATCTAACGGTTACCGCGCTACAAAGATTTCGTATGTGCAGGAGGTGGTTGATGAAATTGTAGGCGAATACAATGCCGAAATCATAAAAAGAAACTTATCGACTAAAGAGTTGGCTGCAGAAGCCGTAGCTTAAACAGATAACAGCCCTTTAAAATCATAAAAGCCTTGCAATTTTTTGCAGGGCTTTTTTCATCTCGGAAAAAGTGATATCCTCTACTGAACTTCGGCTTTTCCTTTTTCCATACGTTTGGCAGCTTTATCAGCTCTTTTTTCTTTCAGCGTTTTTTGAGGCGCTTTTTTCTGGTCTTTTACATGACCTTCTTTATCCTTTGACATAAGCGTTTTATGTTGGTTAAACAGAAGGCAAAGGTGAGGTTTTTCCAACAAACGGATTAATACATTTCCTGTAAAATATTACAACTTTCACACCTGGTCGAGCATCTTCAGCCGTTTGTTTTTCAATTGACGGAAATGGGTAGGCGTGAGCCCCGTCAATTTGTGAAACTGTCCAGTGAGGTGGGCAGCACTGCTATAATGAAGCATATCTGCAATTTCTGAAATTGTCAGATCTTCATACACCAACAGCTCTTTTACCCGTTCAATTTTGTGTGCTAGAAAGAATTTTTCGATGGAAGTGCCTTTTACTTCCGAAAAAAGGTTGGCGAGGTAGGTGTAGTCGTGGTTGAGCCGGTCGCTCAGGTAATCGGAAAGGTTGGTGCTGAGTTCTGCGTTGTGCTCCTGGATCAGGTCTATAATCAGGGTCTTGATTTTTTCCACCAGAATGCTTTTGTGGTCGTCCATCAGTTCCAGACCGCATAGGCGGAGTTGGTCGTTGAAGCGAGCCAGTTGAGCCGACGATAGCTCTTCTTTAATGTCGGCTTCACCTAACTCCACTGAAACAGGATGCAGGCCAAGTTGTTTCAGCTCCATTTCCACCACCAGTTTACAGCGGAGGCAGACCATATTTTTGATGTAGATTTTCATCGTGTTGCAATTGACAAAAGTAGGACTTTTTTCGTCAGTGTGACCGTCAAAAGTTTGATTCTATTCTATATTTCGTAACTTTGCATTCGGATAGATGTTTATGCTATCCAATCGAATATTAACACAGATAATTATTGCCGTGTCAGAAATTACTCCATTAGTCCGTCAGAACATTTTGTCGCTTAAGCCTTATTCTTGTGCCCGCGACGAATTCAAAGGAGAAGCCGAAGCTTATCTCGATGCAAACGAAAATCCATTGAATTATCCGTATAATCGTTATCCGGATCCATTGCAATGGACAGTCAAAGAACGTATTGCTGGGATAAAAGGCATCCATCCCGGACAAGTGTTTCTGGGTAATGGTAGCGATGAGGCGATTGACCTTGTGTTTCGTGTGTTTTGCGAGCCGCGTCAGGACAACGTAGTGGCAATCGATCCGACATACGGTATGTATCAGGTTAGCGCCGATATTAATGATGTGGAATACCGCAAAGTTCGTCTCAATGCCGATTATTCGCTCGATGCGCAGCGGGTACTCGATGCTACGGATGAAAATACCAAAGCGATTTTTCTTTGCTCACCTAATAATCCTACAGCCAACCTTCTGAATCGTAAGGAAATGCTCAAAATTGTTCATGGTTTCAAGGGTATTACGGTCGTTGACGAAGCTTATATCGACTTTTCTTCAGAACCGAGCTGGCTGAACGAATTGCAGAAA
Organism: Bacteroidota bacterium; assembly: GCA_030706455.1. GTDB lineage: Bacteria > Bacteroidota > Bacteroidia > Bacteroidales > Paludibacteraceae > Microbacter. Next base: position 268,125 of record JAUZOL010000001.1, on the reverse strand, counting down.
TACCCCCGACTCATTGTATTACAGACTTTCTCCAAAGCCTGGGGATTGGCCGGTGTCCGACTGGGAATGGCGTTTGCCTCCGAGGAGATTATCGATCTTTATAACAAGGTGAAATATCCTTACAACATCAACATGCTGACACAGCGACTGGTGTTGGATGAGCTTGAACAGGCCGACCGCAAGGCAGAATGGGTATCATTACTACTGAAAGAGCGTAAACGTTTGATGGATAGCCTTGGAAAGATGGAACTGGTGCAGGAAGTCTTTCCGACGGATGCCAACTTTGTGCTGGTAAAGGTAGCCGATGCCAATGCCGTGTATCGTTATCTGGTTACAAAAAGCATTATTGTGCGTAACCGTAATACCGTTACTTTGTGCGAGGGATGCCTTCGTATTACAGTGGGTGTTGAGACAGAAAATGATTTACTGCTCAAAGCGCTTGAAGAATATAATACCTGATTTATTTTGCATAAAAATATCTTGAACAAAAAATAAAAAAGTGTACCTTTGCATTCGCAAATCGACTAGGGAAAGCTGCCAGAGTGGTCGAATGGGCCGCACTCGAAATGCGGTGTACGGGTAACTGTACCGGGGGTTCGAATCCCTCGCTTTCCGCAAAAAGCCTAAGTCAATAGGTGTCAAAAAACGGACAATCCCTACAAATTCAATGATTTGTAGGGATTTTTTTTGTTCCAATATCAGTTGTAAAAGTCAAAAAAATGCCAAGAAACGACAGTAATTTGTAACCTATTCGTAACCTATCTGCTCTTTTTGGATAATAGGTTACGATTTGACTTATAATGGCAATTTGCTGGCTTAAAATGGCAGCCTGTATGTAACTATTATTTAACCTGTTGCGGATAATTTTGCAACACAAAATTCAGGTTTATGAAAAGTACATTCAGCATCCTTTATTACTTAAAAAGAAGTGGACAAAAGACTAATGGCAACATGCCGATTCTCGGTCGTATTACTGTGAATGGAGAAGCAGTACAATTTTCCACTAAAGTAGAGATGAATCCCGTCTATTGGAATGTAAAAGCAGGTAAAGCAATTGGCAAATCGAAAGAAGTACACGAAGTTAATGCTACTCTTGAAAGCATTAAAACCACAATGACAAAAATTTACCGAGATTTGCAAGAACGGGAAACGTCTGTCACTCCAGAACGAATCAAAAATATCTTCTTTGGGATTGAAATTAAACAGAGAATGCTTTTGGATCTATTCAAGCAGCAGAATGACAATGTTCAAAAATTAATTGGCATAAGCAAATCAAAAGCAACCTACCAAAAATATGAAGTTACCAGAAAACATCTGACCAAATTCATTAAAGAACGGTACAATCTTACAGATATTTCATTGAAAGAAATTAATTACTCATTTATTTATGACTTCGAAGTATTTCTCTTGACAACGGCACAATGTAATGCAAATACTACTGCAAAATTCATGCAAATTTTTAAACGTATCATTATTATTGCAAAGAATAATGGATGGATACTTTCAGACCCTTTTGCCAATTATAAAATCAGTATTGCCAAAGTTGACCGGGGCTATTTAACACAAGATGAACTTGATCAACTCGTATTCAAAGAATTAAAAACAAAACGATTAGAACAAGTAAGAGACATATTTGTTTTTTCTTGCTATACCGGACTAGCTTATATTGATGTAAAAAATTTAAGAGAAAAAAATATCCGTCCCTCTTTTGATGGAAATTTGTGGATAATGACCAAGCGCCAAAAGACAAATGTAAATACCAATGTTCCTCTATTAGATATTCCCAAACAGGTTTTAGACAAATATAAAAATACCTTACCCAATGAGGCTGTGTTACCGATTCTCAGTAATCAGAAAATGAATGCATACCTGAAAGAAATTGCGGATTTATGTAATATCAACAAGAACCTGACTTTTCACCTTGCACGACACACCTTTGCAACCACGATAACTTTAGCTAAAGGAGTCCCAATTGAAAGCGTATCAAAGATGCTGGGGCATACTAATATCAAAACAACACAAATCTACGCCCGAATAACTGATGGAAAACTTAGTCATGATATGGCCACACTTGCAAAAAAACTTAGTCCAACTACAGCAAAAAAACAGATGTCTGCGAGATCACATGCTATGATTGACGTGCAGTTTGAATGTCTATCACTTAAAGAAAAGATGGTCTTATTTAATCTTCCTCCAGCCTTACCTGACGATAAAAAAAGAGAAGAGCGATTAGCGGCATTGTGGGTAGAGTTTTCGGAAGATGAAAAAAATTCTCTATGGAGAAAGGCATTTGAAAACGAAGCAAATATCAATCAGACTAGAAGTCAGGCTAATCAAAAGCTTGAAGTAAACCAATAAATTTACTATTGTGGATATACAACAAGAATGAGAAATAGAATTTTGATTATACAAAACACACATTGAAAACGGAAGAAATATAAAAATTCTAAAAAATGAATGTATCGTACGTTTCTCTGTGCGATGATTACAAAGTGGTTGGTTGGATGGAACGTGAACCTTTGTATTTGTTGGTTGTTATTCAGGTGTTTAACATTGGAGTTTGCCTCGGGGGTACAGTTAAATGTACAGTTTTAACGGGTATTTTTAACAAAGGTATTCCCTATTCTTTTATCCTTCTTTTTAGTTCGTAAAACAGGTATATCTTATCGTTTTACGTCTTTACCTATTCAATGAATTTATAACAAAGCGTAGACATGTGTTTGTACGCCTGTGACTAAAATGGCATTACCTGTCTTTCTTGTGTCTGCATAAATCTCAGGTTTCAAGATACAAGTTATTTTTGATTTTTTCAATTTGTTCTTTATTAGTTTATTAGCTTTAGTGCAAGGTGCAAGTATCTATATATAGATAGCTTGCACCTTGCACTAAATGTTTATAAAAATATCCGTGTCTGGATAAATAAAATATCATGATTGAGAAATACAAAAGAGGATTTCAAAGATTCTTAATCTTGTCATTAAGGAAAGTGAGTCTTTATCTACGATTGCCAAAGAAAATGATGATCAACTTTGAAAGTATTCGCAGAATAAGATGGATCAATCCAAAGCTTATCTTATATCAGACCCTCGTCAAATGAAAAAAGCACAATGGTACCCAACTCGAATTTTAAATATCTATGGATCAGTAGAGATATTGAATAATCAATTTTGCGGAGTGATGTAAATATGGGAATAGTTGCCCGGTTACAGTTTAGAATATCAGGCGTAAGGCGTAACAGAATGTTGTTGTAAATTGATAAAATTCAAAAAAAAGATAATTGCGGAATGAAGATTGTGGAATATGAATTAGTGTAATACCAAAACGAAGAAAGAGTTATTTGCTCATACCATACTTATGTTATAAAAATACCACATAGAAGGGATTTTGGTAGTCATTAAATTTAGTGAATTTTGTGTCGTAAAACATAAAAACAGATGTTGAACAACAGTCGATATTTGTTTGTCTCTTTTTTGCTAATAGGTAAATATATGATAATCTGCGAAATGTTACATCCGAAGTAGGTAGGATGCATGGGTTCAATAAGCACTAACCAAGATATAAATAAAAGCGAGTGATCCTTTCTCCGTCGGCAAACTTATGAAGGATACACCCGCTCCCAATTCAAAAAATTGTATGCCAAAAGTATTGCTTTTCTTTCAATTTTCAAAATCAGACAAACTTTCTTTGTTCTTGATCTTTCATAAAGGATTTTCCTCTTCTGTTTTGTCTTCTTCAACTCTTTTTGGAGCAATGAAGAGCCAAAATAACATACAATTGGTGTACGCCAATTATTCTCCGATGCATCGAATGTGTTGCTGTTCGATGTGAAATTTCTCTCATAAATAGTCTTTCTTGTTCCGAAATCTCATTTTGTGACGAATTCGGATACCCCCGTTGGTATATCAAGGTTTTCCTCTGAGTATGTTCTCTCTTGTTGATATACCATATTTTTCGATTAATCATCATAAACAATATTGATATGTTAAAAAAAAGTCATTCCATTTTATTGTGGTGCATTGCTATTGCATTTGCACTGCAAACAGCAGAGGCTCAACGAAAAGCCAAAGTGCATGCTGAAGGTAAAAGTTTTCAGGATCAAAAATCAGTGGAAACGCAATTTGACCGCTTGGTACAGGCGCAGTCAATCGGGGAAAATATCAAACAGCTGTCCGCAGAACCGCATCATCTTGGATCAGCAGGAGGCAAAAGAGTAGCCGATGCCATTCTGGCAAAGTTCAAAGAATATGGTTGGGACGCATCAATCGAAACATATAAGGTGTTGTTCCCTACACCAAAAACAAGAATACTGGAACTGATAGAGCCTCAACGGTTTGTTGCAGGCCTGCAGGAACTACCGGTTGCCGAAGATCCAACCACCGGACAGTCGGGGCAATTGCCAACTTATGTGGCCTGGAGTGCTGATGGAGATGTAACCGCTGATCTGGTGTATGTCAATTTTGGATTGCCCAGTGATTATGAGCAACTGAATCGTCTGGGAGTTGATGTAAAAGGAAAGATTGTTATTGCACGTTACGGAAGATCCTGGAGAGGAACAAAACCGAAAGTTGCCTTTGAGCATGGAGCAGTTGGTTGTATAATTTATTCTGATCCCAAAGAAGATGGTTATTTTCAGGGAGACGGCTATCCGGCAGGAGCATTTAAAAATGAATATACCGTGCAGCGTGGTTCGGTAATGGATATGGTGATTTATCCCGGTGATCCGTTGACTCCGGGAATCGGTGCTACGGAAAGTGCAAAACGCCTGAAACGTGAAGATGCAACGACTATTCTGAAAATTCCTGTATTGCCGATTAGTTATCATGATGCACTTCCACTTTTATCAGCATTAGGCGGTGAAGTGGCTCCTGCCGAATGGCGCGGTGCTTTGCCCATTACCTATAAAGTTGGTGGAACGGGGACTCTGAAAGTACATCTAAAGACTGAATTTAATTGGGACTTAGTTCCAGCCTATGATGTGATTGCTAAAATCAAAGGTTCTGATTTTCCTGACGAATGGGTGATTCGAGGGAATCATCATGATGCATGGGTAAACGGAGCTTCCGATCCGATCAGCGGACAGGCAGCCTTACTGGAGGAGGCTAAAGCAATCGGTCAATTAGTGAAGGCTGGATATAAGCCCAAACGAACATTGGTGTATTGTGCATGGGATGGAGAAGAGCAGTCGTTACTGGGATCGACCGAATGGGCCGAAGATCATCAAAAAGAATTAGAAAAAAAGGCTGTAGCTTATATCAACACAGACGGTAATGGACGAGGCTTTCTGGGTGCAGAAGGATCGCATGCTTTCGAACAGTTTGTTACCGATATTGCTAAGGATGTGAAAGATCCACAAACCGGAGTGAGTGTGTTTGAACGTTTGCGCGCTGCCGAAGCGGTGCGGGCTGTGTCGGCTAAGCAAAAGCAAGAGGCTTTGTCGAAAACGACTTTGAAGCTGGGTGCTTTGGGAACCGGTTCCGATTATTCTTCATTCTTGCAACATATAGGCATTCCAACACTTTCGTTTGGATTTGGAGGCGAAAGTGCGGGCGGTGAATATCACTCTATTTACGACTCTTATGCTAATTATGTGCGTTTCAAAGATCCTGGTTTTGTCTACGGTGTAGCATTGTCGCAGGTGGTGGGTCGTGCTGTGCTGCGTTTGGCTGATGCAAATGTATTACCGCTTGATTATCGCAGTTTTCATCAAACCGTCAATACTTATCTGACTGAAGTAAAAAAGCTGGCAGAACAAACCAGAGAAGAATCCGCAGTGGAAAACAAACTGATAGTGTCAGGAGCATACAAACTGGCACCCGATCCGAAACAACATTTAGCAGAGCCTGCTCTCAAGGATTCTGTTCCGTCTATTGATTTTACTTCTTTACAAACGTCTATTGATTCGCTTGGAAAATCAACTAAAATACTCTACGATTTGCAAGTCAAACTGGCTTCAAGTACGGATAAACGGAAAGAAAAGGTAAATGAAATTCTCTTTCAGGCCGAAAAATCATTGTTGATAGATAACGGTTTGCCACGTCGTCCCTGGTACAAGCATTCGATTTACGCGCCCGGATTCTATACCGGATACGGAGTGAAAACATTACCTGGAATTCGAGAGGCAATTGAAGAGCGCCACTGGCAGGAAGCTAAAGAACAGATTTCGGTTGTGGCTCTGACTATTCAGAAGCTAAATCAAACCATTAATACGGCAATTGATTTGGTAAAAAGCATTTTATAAAATAAAGGAAATCAGCACTCTCTGTTGTTAAGTAATCAGGGAGTGCTTTAAAAATAAATTGAATGAGAAATATTTTACACATTCTTGTAGTGGTAATTAGCCTTCTGGGAGTTATGAATGCTCAGGGACAAACACCACCTGACAAAAACATAGGCGTGCTTAATGGTACTGTGCGAGATCAAAAAACAGGTGAGCCTCTGATTGGAGCAACCATAAAAGCCGAAGGATCCAGCCTGGGAAGTATAAGTGATGACAAAGGCAATTTTATTTTGCGTCTAGTCAGCGGAAGAAAGACGCGTTTGGCTGTTAATTATGTTGGATACAAAACACTAACCAAAGAGATAATAGTCAATGGTTCTGGTTCAACTGATTTTATTTTAGAAGAAGATGCTCTTGGACTGAATGAAGTCGTTGTGACGGGCTATATTCAGACTAAAAAAAATGCAAAAACGAGTGCAATATCTGAAATAAAATCGGACCAGATCAAAAATATAGCAGGAGCCGGATTTAACGAACAGATACAAGGTCAAGCGCCTGGTTTGCTGGTTTCGACTACTTCAGGCACTCCCGGATCCAGCGTTTTTGTTCGTTTACGCGGAACTACCTCTATCAATGCCGGAAATGATCCTTTATACGTAATAGATGGAGTCCCCATCAGCAGTAAAACACTTCAAACCATCAGCATTGGAGGACAAACGACCAATCCTCTCTCTGATATTAACCCGGCCGATATTGAAAATGTGGAAATTCTTAAAGATGCCAATGCAACAGCCGTATATGGCGCTCGTGGTGCAAACGGGGTTATCTTGATTACAACCAAACGAGGCAAGAATAATGCAAAAACCAGAATCAATCTGGATGCAGAATATGGTTTTGCCAAAGCTGCTAAGCTATGGGATTTGGCATCCGGACCTGATCAGGCTGAAATCATTAATGAAGCTTGGGTCAATGACGGTAAACCTTATGCCACTCGTCCCTATCGACCTAAAACTGAAGGTGGACTTGGAACTCCAGATGAACAATCTACTTATGACCGTCAGAGTTTGGCATTCAGAGCGGCAGCTGTGCAGACGTATAATTTATCGGTTAACGGAGGAGATGCTAAAACGACATTTTTTATTGGTGGCGGTTATACCTCTCAAGAGGCGATTGTAAAAATACAAGATTATTCCCGATATAATTTCAGGGTTAATCTGGATCATAAGATTAATAATCAATTAACTATAGGAACCAGCAATTCTGTTGATTATTCCATTCGGTCATTGTCAAGAACGGCAAACAGTCCTAAGGGAATTTTGCAGGCAAGTGTGCATACTGCCACTCTGTTGCCCATTTATAATACAGACGGGTCGTACGCAAAGTATGGCATTTTCGATAATATTATTGCTCTAATCAATAATAATAACCATCATTCTTATGGATTACGCTCTATAAACAATGTATATGCCAAATGGAATATCCTAAACAATCTTTCATTTAAGTCTTCAGTCAGCACTGACCTGAATAATTATCACGAAAAAAGATACTTCAACACACAATTGTCCGATGGACAACCTAGTGGCACTGCAACAGATGCAACAAGCATTGAGCAAACATGGGTTGCAGAACAATTGGTCAATTACTTTACCACTATTCACGATTCTCATTTTGTTTCATTGTTTTTGGGCAATACGGTGCAGAAACGTAATTATCAGAATGAAACTATCAATGCATCAGGATTTCCGAGTGACCAGTTTCAGACTATCTCTTCAGCGGCAATCACCTCAGGAACAACAAGCGCTTCGGCATCAGGTCTGGTCTCTTACTTTGGCGGCGCAAACTACAGTTTTGACAATAAATATAGTGTAGATGCCAATCTTAGAGCTGATGCATCATCTCGGTTCGGAAAATCAAACCGGTGGGGCTATTTTCCCTCATTAGGAGCAGCCTGGCGAATTGGTCAGGAAAGCTGGATAAAAGACAATTTTCGATTTGTAGATGAATTGAAAGCCAAAGCCAGTATAGGGTGGACAGGAAACCAGGATATTGACGATTTTGCATCGTTAGGACTCTGGGGAGGAGGTGCAAACTATGGTGATGCAGCTGGTATTGCCAGTTCGCAATTAAGTAATCCGGATCTGAAATGGGAAACCACCCGTCAATGGAATCTCGGTCTGGAATCGTCTCTATTATCGAATCGTCTGTCATTTGAGGTGAATTACTACAACAAGTATACCTACGACTTACTTCTAAATGTTCCGGTTCCTGGAAAAACAGGTTATTCGTCAACTATCCAGAATATTGGAGCAATGAGTAATAAAGGCTTTGAAATACAAATTAATTCCACCAATATTAAAGCTAAGAATTTCGAATGGGCATCATCTTTTCAGATTTCCCACAACAAAAATCTTGTAGAAAAACTACCTATTTCATTTTCTCAATATTCACGCGACTGGGTACGTTTACAACAGGGTTATCCGATGTATTCGTTCTGGCTCTATAAACAACTTTATGTTGATCCTCAAACCGGAAATGCTGTTTATCAAGATGTGAACAAAGACGGTAAAATTACTACCGCCGACCGGCAAATCGTAGGAAATGCCTGGCCTACATTCACTGGAGGACTGCGCAATACGCTACGATACAAAGATTTTGACTTGTCGGCTTTTGTATATTTTTCTGTGGGTAACGATGTGTTTAACATGAATCGTTTCTTTCAGGAACATGGCGGTGTGCGTGGTACCAACTGGGGATTGCTTAAAAGCCAGATGCGACGTTGGCAAAAACCAGGAGATATTACTGATATTCCTCGTGCATCCACCGTTCAGAATGCAGACGGAAGCTATAATAATGACTTTCAGAGCAGTCGTTTTCTGGAAGACGGTTCTTTTCTCCGGTTGCGTAATCTGACTGTTGGCTACACATTACCACAAAACCTTGCAGCAAAAGTCGGATTGACCAAACTGCGATTTTATGTGAGTGGTACTAACATCTTTACCATCACTAAATATTCGGGCGCCGATCCAGAAGGCAATACGGCAGCCGATCAAACCAATGGAACAGTACAAGGTCTTGATTTTGCCATTCCACCCCAACCCCGACAAATATTATTCGGTGCAAATATTACATTGTAAATAGTTATTATTATGAAAATCAATAGGATTAACAAATATTTTTATCAAATCGTCTTGGCTGGGTCGCTATTGTTGATTTACAGTTGTAACAACATTCTTGATCTGTCACCCCAGCAATCGGTTTCGAACGATGCGGCAGTTGTCGATCTTAAATCTGCCAATGCAGCTTTAGCCGGAGCATATGACAAATTGCAGTCGGATAATTATTATGGTCGTGAATTCGTAGCCGCCATTTATCTGGCTGGAAATGATGTGACGTGGAGCGGATCTCTTAATTATTACAGGGCTTTCAATGATCATTCTTATCAGTCGGATAATACTACCATAAACACGATCTGGTATGCAATATATTCTACATTGAATGAAGCTAATCTCGTAATTGATAAAACATCGGCTTTGTCTTCGCAAGTCATTTCAGATAGTGAGAAGAACCGGATCATTGGAGAAGCTTATTTTATAAGAGCATTGTCGCTCTTTGATTTAGGTCGCACATTTGGCAACGTTCCTATAATTACAAAAGGGACAATTACCGCGCACGATTTCGATGGGGTGAAGCAAAGTACGCAAGCGGACGTGTACGCACAGGTAATCAAAGATTTGCAAACAGCTTTGCCTTTATTGCCAGAAACAGTAAATAGGAATAAAGTGACGAAAAATACTGTTCGTGCATTACTTGCAAGAGTCTATTTATATACTGAAAATTGGACTAAAGCAGAAGAGTATGCGTCTCTTATAATAGCAGATACGGGTAATTACCAGCTGGTTGACTATTCATCGTTTTTCAAGAATAAAGCGACGAAAGAGTCTATCTTCGAGCTGCTTTACACCACTTCTGATAAAAATACTCATGCTACTTATTGGTTGGCATCAGCAAACGGTGGACGCCATGAGTGGGCACCATCGGAGAATATTTTCAATCAGTTGAATGATGCTGCTGTAGGGGGTACGCGCAAAGCTCTTGTTTCGGATCTTTCAACAGCAACCAATCCGAAGTTCTATGTCGGAAATCTGTATTGGAGAACAACGGGAGACGATCCGGCATACATTCTTCGCATTGCTGAGCAATATTTAATCAGAGCCGAGGCTCGTGCCAAGAAAGCAACTCCTGATTTGTCCGGTGCAATTGCTGACCTGAATGCCATAAGACAGCGGGCTCAGATTGCGGTACTTCCTTTGACAGGATTATCCCAATCTGATGTGATTCTTGCCATTGAGAATGAAAATCGCATAGAATTCCCATTTGAAGCTCACCGTTGGTTCGATCTTACTCGCACCAAGCGAGCCGGTACCGTTCTTGGTGTTACAAACTCTCAAAAATGGATTTTCCCCATTCCATATAACGATATTCAAGCAGATAAAGACTTAGTTCAGAATCCGAGTTACTAACCAACAAATAATACTCCAGCCAATGACACTGACTGGAGTATTTTTAAAATCACTAATAATGAAACGAGCATGTTTACTCAACATAAACACGTATGAAAATTGTCATGCGAGTTCCATCCGACCTTTAAAGAACAATTATTTACGGATGAAACAACTATTTTCAACCTTATTGTTGCTTTTGATTGCAGGTGTCAACTCATTTGCAAACACACCACAGACAGACGGAAAAGAAATTGCAATTGACTATCTGAACAAATTCATTCCGACATATGATAAAATTCAGAAATCCATATGGTCATTGTCTGAACTCGGTTTCATCGAAACCAAGAGTTCAAGTCTTTTACAGCAACAACTGCAAAAAAACGGGTTCAAAATTGAAGCGGGCGTGGCTGGTATGCCCACTGCTTTTGTGGCTACATACGGCAATGGTTATCCGGTTATCGGCATTCTGGCCGAATTCGATGCACTTCCGGGGTTGTCGCAAGATACAGTACCATATCGGAAGCCTCTTGTTGAAGGAGGAAGTGGACATGGGTGCGGGCACAACATCTTTGGTACAGGTTCAGTTGCAGGAGCAATAGCCATCAAGCAATGGCTTGATAAAACGAAACATTCCGGAACCATTAAGGTGTTTGGTACCCCTGCTGAAGAAGGCGGCGGAGGAAAAGTTTACATGGCTCGTGAAGGCATATTTAAAGGCGTTGACATTGTTCTCGATTGGCATCCGGGAGGAGCCAATGCTGTGAATACTAATAGCGGTACGGCTATTCAAATGATCGATTTTCATTTTTACGGTAAAGCGGCACATGCAGCAGGAAGTCCCGACAAAGGTCGGTCTGCGCTGGATGGTGTTGAGGCATTCGATTATCTAGTGAACATGATGAGAGAGCATGTTCCAACTTCTTCTCGCATCCACTATGTGATTTCAAACGGAGGCGATGCTCCGAATGTGGTTCCTGCCTACGCTAAGGTTTCCTATTATATCCGCAGTCCAAAGCGAGAGACACTCAAAGATTTGATCACGTGGGTCAATCAGGCAGCTCAGGGTGCTGCTTTAGGTACTCAAACCACAGTCAAGCCCGAAATCATCTCCGGTTTTTACGAACGCTTGTTTAATAAAACTCTGGCACAAGCAGTACAACGTAATCTGGAGCAGGTGGGAGGTGTGGCATATAATGAAAGAGAGGCGGCTTTTGCAAGAGAAATTGTAAAAGGGCTGGGAGAAAACGACACTATTTTGGCCAATGCTGCCAAAGTAAAACCGCTCGGAGAAGAGACGGTCTCTCAGGGTGGAGGCTCTTCCGACGTGGGTGATGTCAGCTGGAATGTGCCGACAGTAAGTTTTGGTGTCGCCGGATTTATTCCCGGTAGCGCAGGACACAGCTGGCAAAATGTGGCTTCCGATGGCTCTACAATAGGGACTAAAGCTCTCATCAATGCCGCGAAAGTGTTTGCTCTGACGGCTATCGATCTTTATTCGGATCCGAAATTGGTTTCTGATGCTAAAGATGAGTTTGAAAAGCGTCGTGGATCGGGCTTTAAGTATGAACCGTTGCTTGGAAATCGAGCTCCGGCTTTAGATTACCGGGTTAAGAAATAACAATAATATCTATGAGTTTATTTGTCAAGAAGTCAATTGTAAGTTTATTAGCTGAGTCAAATGCGAATGATAGCCATTCGCTAAAAAAAACGCTGGGCGCAGGGAAGCTGATTGCTCTGGGGATTGGTGCAATTATAGGGGCAGGGTTATTTTCGATAACAGGTGGTGCCGCAGCCAATCAGGCCGGTCCGGCCATTACCATTTCATTTGCCATTGCAGCCTTAGGGTGTTGTTTTGCCGGACTGTGTTATGCAGAGTTTGCTTCCATGATTCCGGTGGCTGGTAGCGCTTATACCTATTCGTATGCTACAATGGGTGAGTTGATTGCCTGGATTATAGGTTGGGATTTGGTTCTGGAGTATGCAATTGCAGCCGCAACGGTCAGTATTAGCTGGAGCCGTTATCTGGTCAGATTTCTTGATGGTTTTGGGGTGCATCTTCCTGCGGAACTCACCCTGTGTCCCTGGGACGGTGGTATTATCAATCTACCGGCAGCTCTTATTGTTGTTTTGGTCAGTCTGTTGTTGATACGTGGAACCGAAGGTAGTGCCTGGGTGAATAACGCGATTGTTGTTTTAAAGATAGCAGTAGTGCTGGTATTTATTTTCTTGGGTTGGCAATACATTCGTTCTGATAATTATGTCCCTTATATTCCTGACAATACAGGCGCTTTTGGGCAATATGGATTTAGTGGCATCATCAGAGCGGCCGCGGTGGTCTTTTTTGCATTCATTGGCTTTGATGCAGTCAGTACGGCCGCGCAAGAAGCAAAAAATCCGAAACGGAATATGCCCATCGGGATACTTGTTTCTTTGTTAATCTGTACGGTACTCTACATTCTCTTTGCCCATGTAATGACCGGTGTTGTGCACTACACAGCATTCAAAGGACATGATGGCATTGCGCCTGTTGCCATTGCTGTTGATAATATGGGCCATGCAGTTGCGGGAGGAATTGTCCACCCCGACTACCCTTGGCTCAACAAAGCCATTGTGCTGGCTATTCTGGCAGGGTACACCTCGGTTATTTTGGTTATGTTGTTGGGTCAAAGCCGTATTTTCTACAGTATGAGCAAAGATGGCTTACTGCCGAAAGTTTTTTCCACGATTCATCCGGTGTTTCGCACTCCTGTGAAAAGTAACTTGCTGTTGTTAGTCGCAGTGGGGTTGTTCTCTGCATTAGTCCCCGCACGTGTTGCCGGTGAAATGACCAGTATCGGAACTCTTTTGGCATTTAGTCTGGTTTGTGCCGGCATTCTTGTTATGCGCAGAACAATGCCGGATGCTCAGCGCGCTTTTCGTACTCCGCTCGTGCCATTAGTACCGGTTTTGGGCATCATCACCTGTCTTTTTATGATGGTGTTTCTTCCGGCGGATACATGGATACGCCTGTTGATTTGGATGACTGTCGGTCTTGATATTTATATTGCTTATGGCTTGAAAAATAGCAATATAGGTAAAGGTGATGCCAGCCTCCGGGATGTCGCAATTTTGAAATATATCGGATTCTCTTTGTCCGGATTATTGGCAGGTGTTGCGGTGATTTACCAGTATGCCAACGGGTGGGGGAGCGATAAAGTGCTCTTTGTAATATCAGTTTCATTATCAGTGGCTAATGTGTTTTTTGTGTTTGCTAAAACCCAAAGGAAGTAGTCGAAATTTATCAATAGTTTTAACCGAACGAGACTGTTACTTCTCCGTCGGCAATTGTGAAAGTAATAGCCTCGTCTAATTCAAAAAATGTATGGTACAAAAAATTCTTCTTGAATTCATTAGAAAGGGCAGGCCGGTGAAATTCCGGTATCGCCTCGGATTTATTTTATTCGTGTTATGCTGGGTCTCTGTAAACGCGGTGGCCCAGGTCACCCTGAAGGGTACAATCCTTGACGACAACTCAAAGCTCTCTGTTATTGGTGGAACTATAAAACCAAAAGGACAACAGGGTGGTGCAATTACCGATGAGAAAGGTAATTTTCAGATTACCGTCAAAGCCTTGCCTGTAACGTTGTTGATAAGCAGCGTGGGATATAAAAATCAGGAAATTGATGTGTATGAAGCAGAGCCAGTTCAGGTGTTTTTACGAGAGGATATCAACAAGCTTGCTGAGGTTGTGGTGACGGGTGTTGCCGAAGGAACTACCCGGAAAAAATTGTCTTTCGCCTTGACCAAGGTAGATAATGCCCAGTTAAATACAGTGCCGTCGACCGATGCATCCACTTCACTCAGGGGTAAGGTGGCCGGTTTGCGTGTCGATCAGTCGGACGGAAGCCAAAGCGGTACCGTCTATCTGCGTGGAGCAAAATCCATTTCGGGCAACGTGGCTCCGTTGCTGGTTGTGGACGGTTTTGTAACCAGCCTTAGCCTGGGTGACCTGAATCCATCCGATATCGAATCGATTGAGGTGGTGAAAGGTGCTGCCGCTGCGGCTCTTTATGGTACCCGCGGTGAAGGTGGTATTATTCAGGTTCTTACAAAAAAAGGTAAAGACAAGGGACGGATTGATATTACCGTTGATAATGATTTTGGAATCAGTAATGTGCAACGGGTACCACCTACGTCGCAGTATCATCACTTCAAAGTCAATTCCGACGGATCATTTGCCCTATCTTCAGGTGCCAGAACCACCGATTATCAGTCGAACGGTTACTCTGTAAACCTGCATCCTTACCAGACTTCGTACGATAACGTGAACAATCTTTTGGGCGATAAACCTTATCTGAATAATTCTGTATCACTTGCAACGGCCGGCGATAAATATACGCTCTTTTCGTCGTTTCAGAACCAGATCAAAAGCGGTGTGGTAGAACCTGTCGGTGCCGATAAACGTAAAAACTTTTTGTTGAACCTTGGATACAAGCCCAATAGCAAGATTGAAACAGAAATTACCGTTCAGTATTCCGATGCCAATACACCTTCTTCGGTATTATCCGGATCGAGTAACGGCGTGCTATATGCTGCTTTGTTGCTTGAACCTTTCATCAATTTAGGACAGAAAACTTCGGATGGAGGTTATTCATATAAACCCGATGGCTTTGCATTACAAAATTTTAGTGTAGCGAATCCGTTGTACGAACTTAGCACCCGCAAGTACAATTATGATACGGAGAATATCCTTCTGGGTGGTAAATTCAAGTATAAGATCACACCGGAGGTTAGTGCTGAAGTTTCAGGATCTATTCAGAATAAATATTACAACACAGAAAACTATTATCCGATAGGTTATCAGACTGTTTCGCCGGATGTGACACTAAATAATGGATCGTATACCTTGTCAACCGCAAAAACAGCGACCCGCAACCTGCAAGTACAGTTGAACTATAACAAAAAAATAAAAGATTTTGATCTGGGTGCGGCGTTAAAAGGTGTTTATGAAGGAGCACAGACAACAGGATTCAGTGCATCGGGTTATAACCTTACGGCTCCTGTAAAAAGCCTTGATGTAACAGAAGCTGCGACCCGTACGATCAGTTCTAACTGGGAGAAAACGATAAACTACGGTTATTTTCTTAACCTGAAGGCCGGATGGAAAGATAAACTTTTTATTGATGTATTAGGTCGGTTAGACAATAGTTCTCGTTTCGGTAGCAACGTGGCGACAGCATTTTTCCCTCGTGCCTCGTTGGCTTATCGCCTGACGGAGGATGTAAAGCTTGGACCTGTCTCCGAACTTAAATTACGTGCTGCTTACGGACAGGCTGGTAGTTTGCCTGCTTTCGGGGCTAAAGATAGTAAGGTGACCATCACCAGTTCGGGAGGCGTGAGTTATACTCAAAACGAAAATACAGACCTGCAACGTGCGGTAACGGAAGAGACAGAGCTCGGTTTTGATGCAGTTCTGTTCAATAAATTGAATGTACAGTTCAACTATGCTTTTGCAAATAGTAGACAGGATTTTATTCAGGTGCCTTCTTTTGCTCCGACTGATGGTTCTGCCACCATTTATGATAATTTAGGAAAGGTTAGGTCAGACTCTTATGAGCTTGAAGTCAGTGGGCGAATTATTGATAAAAAGAAATTTTCCTGGGATACGGGAGTCACGTTCAGTCGTGTGCGTAGTAAAATTACTTCACTTGGAGGTGTTCCTGAATTTACCGATGGAGACTACCGCAGAGCCGTAGGATCCAGTACAACAGCTATCTGGGGATACAGCGTTTTTAGAAATTTGTCGCAGTTGGCAACCAACTCGCAGGGCTATGTAACCAATGCCGGTGATGGAACAACAAAAGTGTCGGACTACACAGTCAATAAACTGGGTTTTGTAGTCCTCAAAAGTGCATTAGGAACGGCATCCGAAGCTCCTGTTTTGTATGTAAATGCAGCAACCGGTAATCAGAAAATAATTGGTGATGCAACTCCTGATTTTAATGTTGGATTTACCAATACATTCTCCTACGGACCTTTCTCTCTGTATGCAGTAATCGACTGGCAGCAAGGGGGAAAGAAATATAATGAAACAGTTCAGTATCTTACTTATCAATATCGGTCTAAATTTTCCGATCAGGTTGCTTCGGCTGGTTTGCCGTTATCGTTTGCAACAGCAGTATTCAACGGACAGTTGGCAACCGATTATTGGGTGGAAGATTGCGGCTATGTTGCATTGCGCGAACTCTCGTTGTCATATAAGCTTCCGGTCAAACGACTTGGTATCAACAAAGTGCTGAAAAATGCAAAAGTGGCACTCATCGGCCGCAATTTGTACACATGGACCAAATTTACCGGCGTCAACGTAGATGGCTTGGGGTCGAGCTCCACTCGCTCCAGCGACTTTTTCCCCAATCCAACTTATCGGATTGTTTCCGCGAAACTTACTTTGAACTTTTAATTCACACTAAATTATCATTCGTATGATTAAATATATATATGGAGTTTTTCTTACTCTGATTCTGTTTTCGTGCGGTGCTACCAATTTTGATGATCCGACTACCCTGACCAATGAAGAGGCTATTGAACAGATCAAATATTTGGGCTATTCGCTTACAACCAGTAGTATACAAAATACATTCAATACGACGACCAGCACGTCGGGTGTTCATTTTAGTTTGCTTGCAGACCAAACTACCAATACCAATATGAACAGTGCCTGGTGGAATTTTGCAGATGAACCGCGCTTGCGCCTGACCAATAATTCGACGTATCGGGGAACCATTGCCTGGACTGTATTTTACTCAAATTTCTATCAGGCTAATCTTGATGCGACAAAAACAATAGATATTATCGAGAATAAAAAACAACGGGTCTACGATAAATCCGGAAAGGATCGTACAACCGACTGTTTGGTAGCGGCCTATTATTCCAAAGGCGTTTCTCAGGGTTACCTGGGCGTCATCTTCGATAGGGGAATTATTGTCGATAACGTCAATATTACTACTAAAGGTTTTCCGAACTCGTACAAAGAATTGATTCAGAATGGTGTTTCGTTGATTGATAAATCGCTGGCCATTGCCGATACAGCCAAGAGCCTGACGTTTGATTTTCTGACTGGCACCACCATTAATAAGTCTGATTTTATTAAGCTAGGCAACTCGATGGCTGCACGTATTTTATCCTCATTGCCAAGAGATAAGTCGGAAGCTATAACGGTGGGAAACGCTCTCTGGAACAAAGTGTTGGCGTATGCAAATAAGGGCTTTACAACTGATTTTACTATAACCACCGTATCCGGAGGATATTATAACCAATTGTTGTCCTATCTTGTACAGCGAAATTCCGACGGATCGGGCTATCTTCCTCCGGATATAAAAATTCCCTATCTGGCCGACAACACAGGGCAAACCCCTAACTATTATCCGTCGTCAGGAATCCTTCCTGCCATTACCTCAAACGATAAGCGGTTCTACAAATACTTCGGTTATACTACAAGCTTTGGAATATTTATGGAATCGAGAGGGCGGGGTTTATTCACCAACTATTATAGGGTTCGTTGGTACAATACCAAAAATACGCTCAATGTTGCCGGAGCTGTCAATCCGTATTTTTTAGCCGAAGAGACGCGTTTGTTGAGAGCAGAATCGAAACTATGGTTGGGTGATTACACAGGAGCTGCCGCTGAATTGAATGACGCGTCTGCCGCTCGTAAGCTTATAGGTAATTTGCCCGACGTGGCAGCTAATGAGACCGCAGTTAGGAATGCATTACATTATGAGTATGCAATTGAAATTGATGGAGCCGGTGGAGCTTTTGTTCCTTTCACTTTTATGCGACGGAACAATCTGTTGATTGGCGGTACGCCTACCGAATTTCCAATTCCACAAGTGCAGCTTGATTTGGTTGGCGAAACAGTCTACACTTTCGGTGGTAAAGCTTATCTGGGAGAAAAAGGTAAATACGGAGAAACTGCTACCGCTGTCGATGCAGGTTGGAAACTATCAAAATAAAAAGTATTTGTACAATAATTTAATTTTTTAATTCAATGAAAAATAAACTGATACTGGGATTGATGATATTGCTTTCAGTCCATGTTTTTTCGCAAAATGCAGCTCCATTGAGCAAGCCCGATACGACACAAAACCGGGGTTATGTTGTTAATGTGGGAGATGTAGCACCGGATGACTTCAAACTGGTACTGACTTCCGGAGAAACTACAACGCTGAAAGCCCTGAGAGGTAAAATTGTAGTTCTTCAGTTTACTGCCAGTTGGTGCAGAGTGTGCCGTACTGAAATGCCGCATCTGGAAAGCGAACTGTGGCAACCATACAAAGATCGTAACGTGGTGTTGATCGGTGTTGACAGGGATGAGCCGATCGATAAGGTGGTGAAATTCAAAGACGACCTGAAAATAACATATCCGTTGGCTCTTGATCTGGGAGCGGACATTTTCGGTCGGTTTGCCAACAAAAAAAGCGGAGTAACCCGCAATGTTGTTATTGACCAAAACGGACGGATCGTATTCCTGACGCGACTTTACAATGAGGAGGAATTTTCCTCTATGCTGAAGGTTATAGATGGACTTGCCAGAAAATCTTCCTGATTGAGTGGTAGGATACAAAACAGCCGAAAAATGCAATGGTGTTTTTCGGCTGTTTTGTATTCCGGCTAATGGGTTTTCTTCTAAACTATTGTGTTAAAATGGGACATATAATATACCATACATGTGCTATGAAAATACCATACAGAAGGGATTTGGGTATCATTAAGTTTAGTGAATTTTGTATCGCAAAACATAATTTTATGATTGATCCAGTATCAGTCATTTTTACAACTCAGAAAGCTAATAGGTAAGTAAGTTCGTATAACCCCAATCAATATACTTATGCCGGGAATGAATATGATAATCCGAATGTGCATGTATAGATGTTGTTGACTCTATATATACAAAATTACAAGGGGACTCCTTGTTGAAAGTTCCGGGAATCTATTCGTCTTTTTTTTACAAAGCTCTCTTTGATAATGCTTATTGCATTCATTTCGCCAGATTCCTTTCTCTTGATTTTATCAAATGTTGTGGCAAACTATTTTTTGTCGTGCGCTAACTAAAATAACTAATATATTATTGATTATGAGAACTAATGTAATTAAATCTCTTGCTTTGGTGCTCTTGCTTTCTGCTTCAGTTTATGGGCAGGAAAAAGAAAACAGATCGTTTTATCTGAAAGGTGCCAAATTTACTTTTCCGCTTATTGAGAAATGGGTTTCTGAATATAATAAATTGAATCCTCAGTTACAGATAAAAATTAATACCAAACAAATTCCTGATGCACAGGGATTGAATGTAGTGGCTTATCAACTGACAGACTCGGATCAGTTGGCCAATCAAACCGCCTTTTATGTTGGGAGGTATGCCTTGGTTCCTGTCAGCAACAAACAAAATCCGATTCTGAGCAAAGCTGGCAAAGGCGGATTGTCAAAGAAAGTATTGAAAAAGCTGTTCTTTGATGAGTCGGATGAATATTCGGAAGATCAACAGGATGCCAAAAGCAAGTATATAGCAACCGTTTATGCTAGAGAAAGCCAGGCGCCTACCACCATTGCTTTGGCTAGGTATTTTGGAGTCAAACCGGTAAATCTGAAAGGTAAAAAAGTATTGGGTGATGATATCTATCTGCTCAATGCAATTAAAAAAGATACTACCGGCGTGACTTATAACAGCATCAACTACGCGTATGACCTGCAAAGTCGTAAATTAAGGTCGGATATTGCACTTTTGCCGCTCAGCCTCAAATCACAACAAAAAGAAGTTTTGAACTCTCTTGACTTGGATAATGCCATTTCTTTGCTGGAAAAGAACAGCGTGGAAAGTATTCCTGTTCAGAATTTCGGGTTAGCTCTTTCAAATGAACAAAGAGATAATAAGATTTTAAGATCTTTCCTCAAGTGGGTAATTACTTCGGGTCAAAGCTATAATCATGAAGCCGGTTTTTTGAATCTCGACGAATCTACCCTTTCTGCTCAAAAAGCACAGACAGAAGAAAAATTGCTCACTGCAATCCAATAAACTTATTTCAACAAAAAAGTGCCTCCCTTTTTCCGTCTGCAATTGGTTTGAGGAGACACTTAACCTAAAAAATTAGATTTATGACAAAATTATCCCATTTCCCGGGAAGTTGTATCCAACTTCTCAGAAACTACTTGCGTGTTTATGTTTTTTTAAGTGTCCTGTCGGGAACTTTTCTTGGCGCTTTTGCCCAAAACGGGGCAACAATAAAAGGCAAGATATTGGACGAAAAAAAAGCTTCCATCATAGGTGCAACAGTCACTATTAAAGGCACTACGGCTGGCTCTGTGACAGATGTAAATGGTGATTTCAAATTTGTGGTAAAACAATCATTCCCGGTTACATTAGAAGTGAGAGCAATCGGATATAAAAATCAGGAAGTTGATCTTTATGAAAATGTGCCAGTTGAAATTGTACTCAGCGATCTTTCCAATCGATTGGATGAAGTTGTTGTAACAGGTTACAGCACGCAGAGTAAAAAATACATTTCGGGTGCGGTAACCACTCTCAACACCAATGTGTTAAAGGATAATGCAGCCGCCTCCAGTTTCAGTGAACTGTTGCAGGGAAAGGCTACGGGCGTTCAGGTGACATCCAATTCAGGAGTGCCGGGCGGAAGTATTACTTTTAGAATTCGTGGTACAAATTCAATCAACGCAGGCGTCGATCCGCTATATATCGTTGACGGAGTTTTTATCAGTAGCGACAACCTGATTAAAACGGGCATGGGCAATCAGGCTCAGTCTAACCCCTTGGCGGATATTAATCCTGATGACATTGAAAATGTTACCATCCTTAAAGATGCGAATGCCACAGCTATTTATGGTTCGTTAGGCGCTAATGGGGTTGTGATTGTCACTACCAAAAGGGGTAAAAAGAGCACAAAGGCAAAAATTAATTTGCAGATCTCCCATGGATGGTCAAAAGCTGCAAAATCATATTCTCTTACGAATGGACCACAATCGGCTGTTTTGGCAAATGAATCGGCAAGGAATACTGCCATTGACAATGGTAAAGATCCTTCCACAGCTACATTAATTTCAGCCCAACCCGATACGCTGAAAACATATGACAGGCTGAAAGATGTATTCAAGACAGCAAATACCAGTAATTATGATCTGTCGATTCAGGGTGGAAGTGATAAAGATACCTATTTTATAGGACTCGGCTACTTAAATCAACAGTCCATTGTGAAGCCATCGGCATTCACTCGTTATTCAGGTCGCTTGAATTATGATAATCAGATAACAAATAAAATAAAGGTAGGGACTAGCTTAAACTTGTCACGGACATGGCGCAATGTCAGTAGCAACGACAATAACCCGGTTGGAGTCATCAATTCAGCCTTGTTTGTAAGAACATATTTACCCGTCTATAACAGTGACGGATCTTATGCCCGTTATGGTGCTTTCGACAACCATATTGCCCTTATTAAGAACTTAAACAATGATGCGGTAGGGTTAAGAGCCATCGGTAACATCTTTGCTGATTATGCGATAACTCCTGATCTGAAATTGCGAAGCAGCTGGAGTCTTGACAATAATGATGTGTATGAAAATAACTATTCCAATACCTCGATCAGCGCCGGTATTGCCACCAATGGTTCTGCATCATCTTACGACACGAAAAATCAGGTGCTCACTAATGAACAGGTACTTACGTTTATCAAGTCGTTTGGCAAAAACGGGAAGCATTATATCAATGCCTTGGTTGGTAATACGATAAATTCCAGCTTGTATCAATCGACAGGTGCTACCGGATCTGGATTTGCAACTAATGACCTTACAGCTATCTCGACCGCCGCGACTACAACCGGAACCTCTTCAAAATCACAAAGCAAGCTGGCTTCATTTTTCAGCAAAGCTTCATACACGTACGACAATAAATATACCATTGACGGAAGTATCCGTGCAGATGGATCATCAAAATTCGGTAGTAATAAGCGCTGGGGGTATTTTCCTTCAGGAGGTGTAACGTGGAATGCCAGCCAAGAAAAATTTGTCAATAAGCTGAAAGTTTTCGATGAACTCAAACTCAGAGGAAGTATCGGTTTGTCGGGGAATCAGAGTGGAATAGGCGCTTACGCTTCTCAGGGACTTTGGTCAGGATCGGGCAGTTACCTGAGCACGGCAGGAACAGCACCTTCTCAGTTAGCCAATCCGAATTTAACGTGGGAAACAACACGCCAAATAGATTTTGGGACTGAATTTTCAGTGTTGAAAAACAGATTGTCTGTATCCCTAGATTATTACGACAAATATACCTACGACTTATTGCTGGCTGTTCCAGTGACATATAGTTCAGGATTCGCCTCCTACACCCAGAATTATGGTGCGGTTAGTAATAAAGGATTTGAATTTTCTTTTCATTCAGTGAATATTAGCACCAAAGACTTTAGTTGGACTTCTGATTTCAATATTTCGCATAATAAAAACCTGATTAAGAAATTGGCATCGGACATTGCACTGGGAGCTTCAGGTCGAAATATTTCAATATTGAAACAGGGTTATGCGATAAATTCTTTTTATCTCTATAAGCAGCTTTATGTCGATTCTAAAACGGGAAACGCTGTTTATGAAGATGTAAACAAAGATGGTAAAATTACATCTGCCGACCGTCAGGTCGTTGGAAATGCCAATCCTGACTTTACGGGAGGTTTCACCAATACGCTTACATACAAAAATTTTGAACTAAACCTCTTTGTCTCTTTTGTACATGGGAATAAGATTATGAATATGAACGAATTCTTCATGGTACATGGAGGTACGCAAAAGAACATCGGTTTCTTAGACCGACAATTGGAAAGATGGCAAAAAGCAGGAGATATAACTGATATTCCACGACTGACTACATACAGTGGAGATACCAATACTAATGGAGGTTCTGCCAATAATTACGGAGGTGTTGTGTCCAATCTGAGTTCTCGCTATCTGGATAATGGTTCATTCGTCCGGTTAAAATCCGCTTCGTTGTCGTACAATCTTCCGAAGTCAATTACCCGCAAAGCAGGAATCAGTAACGTAAAAGTTTACGTTTCAGGAACAAACCTGATTACGCTTACAAAATACAGAGGATTAGATCCGGAAGTAAGTTCACAAAGTAGTAATCAGAATACTGCCGGTTATGACTGGGCAACGGCACCGCAACCCCGAACCATAACTACCGGAATTAATGTTACATTCTAATTTTCAAAAAAATACAGATATGAAAAAAACAAGATATTTCATAGGAATCTCTCTATTAGCGCTTACTCTTGTATTGAATTCATGTGGAAGCTTTTTCGATGAAAAATCGAATGGCAATATTTCTGCTGAAACTGCCATTACAGATGCCGGAACGGCCAGAGCAGCAATAATCGGCGCTTACGACGAGGTGCAGAATTACTATTCGTCTTATACAACTTTAGGTACAATCACGGCAGACAATGTTGTGTTTAACGGATCATTATCCCAGTATTTACAGTTAGATCAGATTTCTATTCCAGTCGATAACGTTGTAACTGTTGCGGCTTATCAGGGAATATATCAGGCTATTAACTCGGCAAATACAATTATTTCATTGGTGCCGTCTGTTTCCGATCCGGCACTGACAACCACTGAAAAAAACAAAATTCTTGGTGAGGCCTATTTCATTCGTGCTCTTGGATATTTTGACCTGGGCCGTGGTTGGGGTGGCGTGCAGCTTCGTTTGACACCAACGAAAGATATCGCTTCTCTGAAAGGTGTTAAAAGAAGTACGCTGGATCAAACTTACGATCAGGTATTGTCTGATTTGATCAAAGCCGAACAGTTATTACCCGACGTGACAGCGTCCGACAGCAACCTGCGAAATCGCGCACAAAAGGCTTCCGTCCGGGCATTGCGAGCTCGCCTTCACCTTTACAGACAACAATGGAGTGATGCCGAGAACTATGCCAGTCAGGTGATAGCCGAAACGACAAAATACAATTTGGTTACTCCTTATAAAGCGTTCTTTACCGCGCCCTATCTTACCTCTGAATCTGTTCTGGAACTGACATTTTCAACGAATGACAAAAATAGTTTCTGGAATCTTTGGTATTTGAGTAATCTGGGTGGGCAATACACGCTAAAGCCATCCGACTCATTTGTGACCAAAGTGAAAGATCCAACGATAGGGGGCTCTCGAAGCACTCTGGTTGCCGGCACAAGCCCTAATGTCTATGGAGTATTGTATAACTCAACTGCCGGAGCCGATCCGTTTTATTTAATTCGGATAGCGGAGCTTTACCTTATAAGGACTGAAGCCAGAGCACAACAAAATAATCTTACAGGAGCATTGTCAGATCTTAATGTTGTACGGAATCGCGCCGGTTTGGTAAATTCAACGGCCACAACTCAGGTTGATATTTTGACGGCAATTGAAAATGAGAATAATATTGAGTTTGCATTTGAAGCTCACCGTTGGTTTGATCTTGTGAGAACAAAAAGAGTGGGTGCTGTTCTAGGAGTTACCAATACAAATTTGTGGCTCTTCCCGATTCCGGGGTCTGATATTCTTTCCGACCCTGATGTAACTCAAAATCCTGGCTATTAATTCATAATATGTCGTAAAAATGAAAACAATAAAACATATACTTGTCGCATTTGTGCTGCTGTTGGCCGCACAAATAACAAATGCACAGTCGGATTACTATTTTCCGAAGAGTGGTAGTTTCGATTCTTCAATTCCTTCCCCCGAACAGTTTTTAGGTTATCCTATCGGTTCACATTATACCCGTCACGATCAGATTGTGGCTTATCTTAATGAATTGGCAAAAAAGTCGAATAAAATTCATGTGGAAGTAATAGGGAAAACGTATGAATTGCGGCCTCAAGTAGTTGCCACTATTACTTCGGCAGACAACTACCGACGCATAGATGATATTCAAAAGATTCACGCAACACTGGTTGATCCTTCAAAACCTGTAATAGGCAAAAACGAGCCAGTAATTGTTGATTTAAGTTACAGTGTTCATGGCAATGAGACCTCAAGCGCGGAAACCAGTTTGTTGACGGCCTATTACCTGGTAGCGAACCAGAGCGAAGAAACCGCTAAATTTCTCAAAGAGGCTGTTATTCTGATCGATCCTTCTGAAAATCCGGATGGACGCGACAGAGCTGCCAATTGGTACAATTCGTATAAATCATATCCTCCCGTTGCCGATGGTTTGGATAAAGAACATCAGGAACAATGGCCCGGTGGACGAGGGAATCATTATCTCAATAATCTTAATCGTGATTGGTTGAACCTGAGTCAAATAGAAAGTGTCAACAGAGTGGAGTTTTTTCATAAATGGTATCCGAATATCCAAATTGATTTTCACGAACAGGGATCCAATGCAACATACTATTTTGAACCGTCGCCCAAACGCCATCAGAACCCACACATTCCTCAATTTTTGTACGATTTCAATGTGGTGCTTGCGAAATATGAAGCAAAAGCCTTGGATGCTATTGGTTCTCTTTATTTTACAAAAGAAAATTATGACAACTTATCGCCTATTTATGGTTCCACCTATCCTAAGTTTTATGGAAGCGTAGGGGCAACTTTTGAAGAAGCCAGCTCGGGTGGAATTTTGCGCGAAACAACTAACGGCCTTCTCACATTTTCTTTCACCATCAGAAATCATTTGGCTACCAGTTTGGCTACTATCTGTGGTGCTGTAGCCGAAAAAGAAGGCTTGTTCAAAGTCCAGAAAGAATTTTTCAAAAATGCTTTGGAACAAGGACGGCAAAGTAATACAAAAGCCTATGTATTCGGCGATAGTAGAGATGAAAACTTAACGCAGAAGTTTCTTGGCATTCTACTCAGACACCGCGTGAAGGTATATGAATTGAATGATAACTTTTCGCAGAACGGAAAAACATTCCAAAAAAAGAAGGCTTATGTCGTTCCTTCCGAGCAGCCTAATTATCAGATTGTGAATGCCGTTTTTGAAGAAAATATATTGCAGGACAGTCTTTTTATGGACAATACCGCCTGGAGCCTGATTCAAGCATATGGATTGCAATATGCAAAAGTGAATAGCACGGTTACAAAAGGAGGCCTTGTTACATCGGTTCGTCTGCCACAGGGAGAAATAAAGGGTGGAGCGTCAAACTACGCTTATTTGTTAAGCTGGACAGATTATAATGCAAGCAAAGCGTTGTATTATCTTCTGGATAAAAAGGTGCTTGTCAAAACAGCATTCAAGCCTTTTACAGTTGCAACTCCCGACGGCAACAAAACGTATAGTTACGGCTCTCTTGTTATTCCGGTGGCCGGACAAACAATTTCCTCCGATTCGTTGTATAGAACCCTCAAAATAGCTGCCGATAGTGCTCGTGTTTCGTTTACCTCCGTGTCAACCGGATTCAATATCGATGGTATCGATTTGGGAAGCAGCAATATAAAGACAGTGAGTAAGCCAGAGGTGGCAGTCGCTTTTGGTCAGGGTATTAATTCTGAAGAAGCTGGTCAAGTGTGGTTTCTATTAAATCAGCAACTATCGCTTCCGGTCGTGAAAATCGATGTCAACAGTTTCCAACGGGCATTGCTGAACAAATACAACACCATTGTACTTCCCGGAGGAAATTATGCAGCATGGGATAAATCTTTAGTTGATAAATTGAAAAATTGGGTAAATGCAGGAGGGACTCTCGTCACATTCCAAAGCGCAACAGCATGGGCGATTAATCAGGGGCTTATCAATGAAAAGTTAGCAGAATCAAGTTTCTCTGGCAGAAGAGGAGCCACTGTTTCTCCAGCTGAAGTTAAAACGGAGGCAACCAAAGGAAAAGTGCAGGAGACAAATGGACAACGAACATTTGGTATTAATCAGCAAGAAGAGACTGGCAAACGTCTGGATTATGTTACCCAACAGGATGTTGAAGGAGCAAGCCGCATAAACGGAGCCATTTTTGAAGCTGATATAGACATTACGCATCCGATCGGATTCGGCCTGTCTGACAGAAAACTCTATATCAATAAGAATGATAATACGGTTCTTGTTCCAAGTGCCAATCGGTATGCCACTGTAGCTCAGTATACTTCGCATCCATTTGTGAATGGTTATGCACCCAAAGAGAGTATATCAAAAGTTAAAAATTCGGCCGCAATCATAGTTCGGGGAAGCGGAGCCGGCTCTATCGTTCTTTTTGCCGACGATCCGACCTATCGCAACTATTGGCCGGGGACAAACAGACTATTTATTAATGCTTTGTTTTTTGCCAATTTATCGGAACATGGCTTTTACGGCGCAGCCGAATAAAAGAAAAATCATTAGCTGATTGATACGTATAACATATGACAGTGGGAGCGCTTCCTGCTGTCATGTTGTTGATATACAAACGAAAAATGACATCAGGTTACGACACAAACAAACTTAAAAAAGAGATCATTCGCAAGAGTCAAACATTGGGCGCTGATATCGTTGGAATAGCTTCGGTAGAAAGATGGAGTGAATATAAGGAAACTGCTCCTGACTATTTTCCGCAAACGATTTTTCCCTTCACCCGATCGGTAATTGTTATCGGAACGCCTGTTTTTCTTCCAATGCTCGAAAGTACACCGTCTATAGTCTATTCGGAACTGTACAACACTTCCAACCGCGTTTTGGACGAAATTGCCTACAAGCTGGCGGCATACATCAACAGAAAAGGTTACAGGGCTGTTTTCTTTCCGCGCGACGGCTATGGAGATATTTCCGTGTTGGTTGACAAGCCTGAGGCTGCATTTTCTCATGTGCTTGCAGGTAAATATGCAGGATTGGGAACGATTGGGTATAATCACACATTGTTAACCAAACAATATGGACCAAGAGTCAGGTTGGTATCCGTTTTTACAGATGCCGAACTGCCTTCAGATCCGCTTATAGATAAGGAGTTGTGTGTCAAGTGTGAATTGTGCAAACATTGTTGTCCTACCGGGGCTTTTACAACTCGAAAAGAGCTGGTAGCTCTTATGGACAAGAAAAAATGTGCCGATTATCATCATCAATTGAAAAAGGAATTACACTATCCTTGCGGGGTATGTATCAAAGTATGTCCTGTTGGTAAAGATCGTAAACTTTATGGGATGACCAAAAAAAAATACCTGAATGAGTTGAAAGTTCTGTCCGAAAATAAAAATGCAGAAGATTACAGGAGCTGGGTTCACTTACGCAGTTTCGGTTCAAAATAAATATTCAATTTAATTCTTTATTAGAAGATTATGAAAAAGAATTTTGCAACACAACTTATTCATGCAGGCGAAAAGATTCCTGAGTCTATTTCCAGGGGAAAATCGGTGCCTATTGCCATGAGTTCTGTGTTTGTATTCGACGACGTTGAAAGCCTGGATCAGGTATATGAGCAACAGGCTCATGGTTATATCTACACCCGTAACGGTAATCCTGTTCACGATGCTTTGAAAGAAATAATGACTACCATTGAAGAAGGAGAAGCAGCAGAGGTCTATTCTTCTGGTATGGGAGCCATATCAGTCAGTGTTTTATCCCAGTTGAATGCGGGAGACCACATAATTGCAGCCAATGTGTTGTATGGAGGAAGTTTTCAATTGATTAAGAATGAATTGCAGCGATTTAATATTGAAGTCACCTTTGTTGATCCTATAAATGAAGATATAGCTCCCTATTTTAGGGAAAACACCCGGGTAGTTTATATCGAAACGATCTCCAATCCAGTAATGGAAGTGGTAAACTTACCCAAAATTGCGGAGATTACACACCGACATAATGCCAAACTTATTGTCGATAATACTTTTGCTACTCCTATCATTTGCCAGCCTTTGAAATTGGGTGCCGACATAGTGGTGTATAGTGCGACTAAATATTTGTCGGGCCATAGTGATGTGACGGCTGGGGTAGTGGTAACCGATAAAGTTACGATTAAAGATATCTATAATACCGGGTTACTCTTTGGACCAACTATGAGTCCCTTCGATGCCTGGCTGATTATCCGCAGTCTTCGTACCTTGGAGCTACGAATAAAAAAACATTCGGAGAATGCACTGGTATTAGCTCAATTCCTTGAGAATCATCAGAAAGTAAAAGCGGTCAATTATCCGGGTCTGAAATCTTCATCCACTCATCGAACCGGACTGAAGGTCTTACAAAACGGTTTGTTCGGTGGAATGTTGAGTATTGACTTGTATGATGGAGAGAAAGGAGCATATGACTTAATCCGGAATCTTGAAACTATTAAGCTGGTTCCAAGCTTGGCTGGAGTATCGACTTCTACTTCCTATCCTGCAAAAACGTCTCATCGCTCGCTAAGTGATGAAGAATTGGAGCGGGCAGGTATCTCTAAAGGATTGATTCGCATCTCAACCGGTCTGGAACATATTGATGATATTCTTTCAGAGTTCGATAAGGCACTCCGATGATAACATTATAATATACAATTATCGAAAATGAATAATTTATTTAGAAAAAAAACAATATCGGTACTTACTGCTGAAGCTTCCGAGACCGGGATAAATGCTCTCAAGAGAAAACTCGGTCCGTGGGGTTTGATTGCTATCGGTATTGGAGTAATTATTGGGGCGGGTTTGTTCTCTCTTACCGGAATTGCCGCAGCAAACAATGCAGGATCAGCTATTATTCTGTCGTTTGTGGTAGCGGCTGTTTGTTGCAGTTTCAATGCCTTGTGTTATGCTGAATTCGCTTCGCTGGTGCCGGTAGCAGGTAGTGCTTATACCTATTCGTATACAAGCATCGGGGAGTTTTTTGCATGGATTATCGGTTGGGATTTGATTTTGGAATATTCGGTGGGAGCGGCGACAGTAGCCATTAGCTGGTCGCAATACCTGATCAAATTTCTCGGATTTTACGGCATTCATATTCCAACCCAACTGGCGCTCTCTCCTTTTGAAACTATTACTCTGGCAGATGGAACAATTGCTCACGGTTTCATTAACCTGCCGGCAATTCTGGTCGTGTTGGCGATTACACTGATCATTATCCGTGGAGTAGGATTGTCCTCCATCGTGACTTCCATTATTGTTATACTTAAGGTCGGAATCGTATTGACATTTATAGCTGTTGGCTGGCATTATATCAATCCGGTAAATTACCATCCGTTTATTCCGGCCAATACGGGAACTTTCGGAGAGTATGGCATTAGCGGCATATTCCGTGGAGCAGGGGTTATCTTCTTTGTTTTCATAGGATTTGACATAGTGGCTACAATGGCTCAGGAGACAAAAAATCCTAAAAAGAATATGCCAATCGGTATCATTGGTTCTTTAATTATTTGTACCGTTTTATTCGTGGCATTTGCTTATGTAATGACCGGAATGGCGAACTATCAAGAATTCAAAGACAGTGCGGCACCGGTAGCTATTGCTATTGCCAAAACTCCTTTTGCTTGGTTGTCACAACTGATTATTTTTGCTATCCTGATAGGCTATATTTCGGTGATACTGGTTGATTTGATGGGACAGTCGAGGGTGTTTTTCTCCATGAGTCGCGACGGTCTTTTGCCCAAATTGTTTGCTGATATTCATGCAAAATATGGAACACCCTTCAAATCGAATATTTTGCTGTGCATTTTTATATGCATGTTTGCCGGTTTCGCTCCTATTCACATTGTAGGTGAAATGACCAGTATCGGTACACTGCTGGCATTCATTCTTGTAAGTATTGGTGTTTTGATTTTGCGCAAAACGCAACCGGAAGTACATCGTCCTTTTAAAACGCCGTTTGTGCCTATACTGCCGATAATAAGCATTATAATCAGTGTTGTTCTCATGGTGTCGTTGCCTTTTGATACCTGGCTACGTCTTATTGTATGGTTACTTATAGGGTTTGCTATTTATTTTGGATTCGGACGAAAGAGGAGTAAATTAAATAAATCGTAGATATTTTTTTTAGAAAATCAATGTATCCATAGTAGATGTTTCGTAAGAACTATTTCAGCCGAAATTTTACAATCGAAATTACTTCTGTGATTATAAAAGGTGAAAATGTCATGGCTATAGAAAAACAATTTATTGCTCACCCCGAAATAAACCCAATCGGACTTCGGGGAATTTATCTGACCATCGAAAATGTCAGAAATCGCGAAAGTGATAGTAATTTTTGTTCTTATCAACAACAAATAATCGATAATGCGTATCAATATGCCCATCGTTTGGGAGATATTAAGGAAGATCCTATTCTGCAAGGATTCAGACAACTTCACGAGAGAGTGGGGGCTCCCAATCGGAAGAACCTTTCGGCCAGCGAAAATCTGTATAAAGTTCTTGAAAAAAGAGGAACTATTCCCCATGTTAATCTGATAGTGGATATTTATAACAGCATATCGCTAAAATATAAACTGGCTCTTGGCGCTCATGACTGGGATCGGATTGATGGCAATGTGCATCTCCGGATTACCAACGGAACGGAAAAATTCATTCCTCTTGGCGAATCGGATGCAAAACCGATCAAGCCGGGTGAATATTCGTATATTGATGATAGTAATGAAGTTATTTGCTATCTTGATGTGCGTCAGATTGACAAGACTAAGGTAACTCTCGATACTCACAATGTATTCTTTGTGGTTCAGGGCAATGCCAATACTCCCATTCCTTATATTGAAGATGCCGTTTTCGAGCTGATAGATCAGGTTCAGAAATACTGCGGAGGTGAAGCCTATATGCTGAGTCAGATAGGTTGATTGAATAAGTATAGAAGCGATAGGTCTTAAGCCTGTCGCTTCTTTTTTTTAGTCAGATATTAGTCTGTTCCCATAAAAAAACAGTCTTCGGTATCCCTACCAAAGACTGCAAAGTGTTCAAATTATCTATCTATTCAAATCCCTATTATGAAATTATGATGTCACAAATAAAGCTTTTTTTTAGTTGTCTTTTCAATATCCAAAATCCTTTCAGAATTAGCCCAGATCATTGCCTTTTTCTGTAAAGACAGAAAGAAAGGCAATGACAGACTGGAACTAATCCACCAACAAACACTAATCAAATATGGCTCTCTAATTATTATCAAAATCGGGTTATACTATTTCCTGATTCAATTTTCCGGCTATTTATTATTGCTGTTCCCAGATCGATAAACGCTGAAAATAAGTTCAATAATTATGTAACAAATGTAATATCATTTTTTTTCATCATAAATCCCATATATATGGTATTTCGTTACCATACAAAAGGTATAAAATGCTGGTTATACGTAACAAAAGTCAATCTAAGCGCCAAGTTCCGGAGTTGGTCAACAAACTCAATCGGGACCATAGTATCAAGGTTATAATCGACTAATAAGCTCATTGTTATATATAAATACGGATTCACGCGAATTGTAAGCTTTCAGATGGAGGAATGAATATCCCATACTTATGGTATGAAAATGACGTATTTATGGGATTTTTTCATCTTTCTTTTTATCGGACATTTGTATCACTAACAAATACATCAAAATAGAATTGTCATGGGAAAAGTAGTAGAGAAACTGACAGACCTTATTGGAAACACTCCGTTACTGGAATTAACACGAGTAGAAAAGAATTATGCTCTTCAGGCAAAGGTTATTGCTAAGCTCGAATACTTCAATCCAGCCCGAAGTGTGAAAGATCGTATTGGTCTGGCATTGATTGAAACCGCAGAAACGGAAGGTTTAATTGACAAAAACACAGTGCTTATTGAGCCTACCAGCGGAAATACCGGTATTGCTCTGGCATTTGTAGCGGCCTCAAAGGGGTATAAGCTTATACTTACGATGCCAGAAACGATGAGCATCGAACGACGCAACATTCTCAAAGCATTGGGCGCAGAGCTTGTCCTGACTCCCGGTTTCGAAGGGATGGGTGGCGCTATCCGCAAGGCGGAAGAACTCAAGAAAGAGTACAAAAATGCCTTTATTCCACAACAATTCAAGAATCCGGCCAATCCTGAAATTCATCGAAAAACCACAGCAGAAGAGATTTGGCGTGATACCGATGGTCAGGTAGATATTGTTGTCGCCGGTATAGGAACCGGTGGTACCATCACAGGTGTGGGCGAGGTGCTGAAAAAGAAAAATCCGAAGATTAAGGTAGTGGCAGTTGAGCCATTCGATTCGCCTGTCCTTTCAGGTGGTCAGCCGGGGCCACATAAAATTCAGGGCATTGGGGCCGGTTTTGTCCCCGATACACTTAATTCGAATATTTACGATGAAATTTTTAAAGTGAAAAGTGATGATGCTTTTGCTGTAGGTCGCGAGTTGGCTCGTACCGAAGGATTGCTGGTTGGTATTTCGTCGGGAGCAGCTGCTTATGCAGCTATTCAGATTGCCAAACGCCCTGAGAATGAGGGTAAAAATATTGTGGTTATTCTGCCGGATACAGGAGAGCGTTATCTTTCTACTCTTTTGTATCAGTTTGATAAAGAGTAAACTAAACAAAAGGACACAACTAACAAACACAACTATGAGCAAGATTATTGTAAACGGTCAGGAACAAACTATTGATACAACATCCATCCAGTTACTCGATTTAATAAAGTTGAACGATGTGCAGCAACCTGATATGGTATCGATTCAGCTTAATGGCGAATTCGTTCTTCGTGATCGATATGAAACAACCACAATTAACGATGGCGACGAGCTCGATTTTCTCTATTTTATGGGAGGCGGACAACGCTGATTGACAATTTATTTATTGACGATTTACGAATTGAATCCGTCGTATAGCCGGGATTTGAAATCGTAAAGTCTGAAATTGTACATGTAACTATGGATTATACAGAAGAACAAATTCAACGATATAGCCGTCATTTTCTGTTGCAGGATGTCGGTGTGGAGGGACAGGAAAAGATCAGCAACGGTAAGGTGCTGATTGTGGGAGCCGGTGGGCTAGGAGCGCCGGCAGCTCTCTATCTGGCCGCTGCCGGGGTAGGTACTATCGGTATTATTGACGGTGATGTGGTGGACTATTCCAACCTGCAACGTCAGGTGATTCACTTCACGGCCGATGTCAACAAGCCGAAAGTAATTTCGGCCAAAGAGAAGATTAACCAGCTCAATCCCGATGTCAATGTGGTGACGTATCAGGAGCTGCTGACCTCTTACAACGCTTTGGATATTATAAAAGACTATGATTTTCTCATCGACGGAACCGACAATTTCCCGGTGAAGTTTCTGATCAACGATGCTTGTGTGCTGGCCGGTAAGCCTTTCTCGCATGGCGGAATTCTCCGCTTCGACGGGCAAACCATGACCTATGTGCCCGGCTCAGCATGTTATAGATGTGTGTTTGTTAGTCCCCCGCCTCCCAACGCAGTACCTACCTGTTCGCAGGCAGGCGTGTTGGGGGCTATAGCGGGAATGCTGGGCACCATACAGGCAGCCGAGGCATTGAAATATCTTACCGGAGTAGGAGAGCTGCTTACCAACCGTCTGTTGATTTTCGATGCCAAGAAGATGACTTTCCGCACGGTCAATGTGAAACATAATCCCAATTGCCCAGTAGATGGCGATCATCCTACCGTAACTCAACTGGTTGATTACGAACAGGCCGCCTGCGAACTGAAGAAGCATTGAAATGATTTCAACTTTCAAAATTCCAAGATTTCAACAGACAGTATTGGCAAATTAGCATATTGACACATTTTCAAATTAAAATTCATGGCAACATCTGATATTCAACTCGATCCGAAAGTTAAAAAGCTTTCTATCATAGGCTTCAGTGGCGATTTTGACAAACTGACCGCCGTCTTCACTCTTGCTACCGGCGCGGCTGCCGTGGGCTATGAAGTCAACCTCTTTTTTACCTTCTGGGGTTTGGATGCTATCAAAATCAAACAGGGACGAAGCCCTATCGGCAAAGGATTTTTGCCTAAAGTATTCGGTCTTTTCATGGGAGGTTTGAAAGTAGCTCCTGTCAGCCGTTTGAACTTTGCAGGAATTAGTCCGAAAATATTCCGCCACCTGATGCGAAAGAATAACGTGGCTACACTCGAAGAATTAGTGGAAGCTGCTAAAGTTCTGGGCATCAATTTTTATGCCTGCGAAATGGCTATGCACGTACTCGGCTTGTCGAAAGAAGATTTTATTCCTGAAGTGAAAGATGTGCTCGGTGTGGCAACTTTTCTAAAGCTAGCTGATGGCGGACAAACACTGTTTATTTAGAAAGTGAGAAGGCGAAGGGGATGTGATGGTAACGTACGATTCAATCCTTTGCCAATTAATCGATTAATTCTCAAATTATGGCAACTTACAGATTAGATATTACAAAAGAGCATTGCCCGATGACATTCGTAAAAACGAAAATTGAATTGTCAAAACTCAAAACGGGCGACACACTGGAGGTGTTGTTGACCGAGGGCGAACCATTGGAGAACGTTCCGCGCAGTGCGACGGAACAAGGTTTCAAAGTGCTATCGGTGACAGAAACCGAAGTAAAAGGCATTCACAGAGTAATAATTGAAAAATGATTTCAATACCACAATATATTGTAAAGGCGATTATCGAACAGGCTCATAATGAGCTTCCGAATGAAGCTTGTGGGTTGTTGGTGGGTAGAGAGGAAAATGTGGAAAAACGCTTTGCTCTGAGTAATATAGATCACAGTCCCGAACACTTCTCATTCGATCCCACCGAGCAGTTCAATGTATTACGCAATGCCCGTAAAGAAGGATTGCAGATCATTGCCAATTATCATAGTCATCCTTCCACACCGGCTCGGCCTTCACAGGAAGATATTCGTTTGGCTTATGATCCGAATATTTTGTACCTGATACTTTCTCTAAGCGAAGAATGGCCTGTTTTGAAAGCATTTCGGATTCAAAACGGAGAGTCAGCAGAGGTGGAAATAAATGTAACACTTTAATATTGAACATATGCAGCCTCCTGTTGTTAAAGTTCTTCAGAAGAATATTTCGGAATTGTTGAAAAACAATGTAGTAGAATATCGTTACATCCCGCAACACGATAAGCCTTTGCCTTCGCTGACCAAATTGCAGGAAATTGTAGAGTTGTTGCGATCAATTGTCTTCCCCGGATACTACGGCGACTTTATAGCGAATTCCAACACCCTCGAATATCACTTGGGGGTAACGCAAGAGCGGCTTTATTCCTTGCTGAAAGAACAAATTCTTTACGGACTTTGCTTTAGTGCTTCCGATGAACTTTGTAACGATGCCCGACTGGTGGCACAAGAAAAGACCTTGCTTTTCCTTCAGCAGATTCCTGAATTGAAAAGGTTGATATCCACAGACGTGAAAGCTATGTATGATGGAGATCCGGCAGCCAAGAGTTATGGCGAGGTAATTTTCTGTTATCCCGCTATTCGGGCTATTTTCAATCATAGGGTAGCTCATGCATTGCTTCGGTTGAATATTCCCGTTTTGCCACGCATTATCTCCGAATTGGCTCATTCAGAAACCGGTATCGATATTCATCCTGGTGCTCAAATTGGAGAGTATTTCAGTATAGATCACGGGACAGGGGTTGTGATTGGCGAAACTACTATTATAGGTAATCATGTTACTCTTTATCAGGGTGTGACGTTGGGGGCTATTCGTTTCAGGCTGGATGATAAAGGAAATCCGATCAATTTGCCCCGTCACCCGATAATCGAAGATAGTGTAGTGATTTATTCCAATGCCAATGTTTTGGGCCGCATCACTATCGGTGCCGGATCTGTGGTTGGCGGAAATGTTTGGTTAACTACCAGCATTCCCCCCAATACTAAGATTACCCAGCAAAAAGCAGTGGAGAACACATTTATAGATGGACTTGGGATATAAAAGTGTCTGTTTTATGTCGTGTAAGTTTTTGATTGTATGTTAACTAATTAATATAAACTAAATGGCTAAAAATGATTTACAGCGCAGTGTAACCACTGCAACAGCCCGTCAGTTGGCAAACACCACCAAGACCATCCCGCAGATGGGATCAATCACTCCGCGTTTATTACTTAAAGTATTGCCGTGGGTTCAGGTCGACTCGGGAACCTACCGTGTTAATCGTACAAAGGTAGAATTGAAAAAAGCAGAACGTATTGCTATTGAATACCTTGAAGGTACACCAGCATTCAGAGCCGATTCTTTACGCCGGA
This sequence comes from Bacteroidota bacterium, assembly GCA_030706455.1. Lineage (GTDB taxonomy): Bacteria > Bacteroidota > Bacteroidia > Bacteroidales > Paludibacteraceae > Microbacter. Next base: position 230,349 of record JAUZOL010000001.1, on the reverse strand, counting down.
TTCCCTTGTTTTCGCATATCGATGAAAATATTGTGAATCGTCTTGCTAAACGTTTCGCTATCGAAGAAGTGGAACTGGGGCAAAATCTGATTAACGAGGGTGACGATCAGAAATTTTTCATTGTTGCCAAAGGGCAAGTGGAAATTATAAGCAAAGGTCCGCATGGTGAAGATCTGCGTATTGGTATTCTGACTCAAGGTGAATATTTCGGTGAGGCCGACCTTATTTCTGATAAACCAGCATCAGTGACCGTGCGTCCCATTACTCCGGGAGTTTTCTTTACGTTGAACAGCGAAGAGCTGGAAACCATTACCAAGGAAGTTCCCGATTTTCGCGAACAATTCCAGAAAGCCGTTGATGAACATCTCCGTCTGAAAGCGACCGTCAATACCCACGGCGAAAAGCATATCGACCTGGTTTCAGGACACGAAGAAGACAACATTATTCCTGAGACATACATCGACTACGAGGAAAATCCCCGCGAATATTCGCTCAATACTTTGCAAACAATCGTTCGTGTGCATACCCGTGTATCTGATCTCTACAACGATCCATACAACCAACTGGAACAACAGGTCCGATTGAGCATTGAAAGCATTAAGGAGCGCCAGGAATGGGAATTGATTAACAACACTACATTCGGGCTGCTCAACAGCGTGGAGCCGGGCTACCGCATCAGTACCCGCTACGGTTCGCCGACCCCAGATGATCTGGACGAACTGCTGTCGCTGGTATGGAAAAATCCGGCTTTCTTTGTGGCTCACCCGCGTGCTATTGCCGCATTTGAACGCGAATGCACCTGGCGTGGCGTGCCTCCCGTAACCACCAATATTCACGGCGTTCCGGTCATTACATGGCGTGGTGTCCCCATTATTCCTAGCGATAAGGTGGAAATAAAAGGTCAATATCTCACCAATCGCGGTGTTGGAACCACCAGTATTATTCTGGTACGCATCGGTGAACACGAACAGGGTGTGGTAGGCTTGCACCAAGCCGGAATTCCGGGCGAAATAGCTCCTAGTCTCTCAGCTCGTTTGATGGGTCTCGATAAGTTTGGCGTGGCTTCCTACCTGTTGACCAAATATTTCTCCTTAGCTTCTCTTACCGACGATGCCGTGGCGGTGCTCGAAAATGTGGAAGTGGGATATTATCATGATTATCAGCATCGTAATGCTGTTGAAAAATAAAAATACAGATAAATTTTCTATCCATAACTTTCCTAAAGTTTAGAACTTTAGGAAAGGTGATTTCCCAATAAAAATAACAACATGCCAACTGAAAATCAAGCGATTAATGTGTTTCAGCCGGGTGAAGAATTGAATTCGGGTCGCCTTCGCCAACTGGCCGATAGCCTGTTTCAGCGGGAAGAATTCAAAACGGGAGTGGCCAACAATATTCCGGACGATCTCCATCTCGAGTCTGTTTTTGAGGTGCTCAAAAGTGTTGCCAATAAAGAGGAGGTGTTGTCTCCGGTTGTTGAGCCGGTTGATGATGCTCTTGCTTTCGACCTTAGCTTGTTTACGGGAGGTCTGCCGCAGCAGAAGTTCAATTTTGCCCCGGACAAAAAGGGCGATACCGATCAGGCACTTTCTAACGGATCAAAGGCCGGATTTGTGCCTTCTACATTTTCAAATTATGCGTTCGGTCGCGATCAACAGATTCGTTACACGGATAACGATTATCTGGATGTCAACTCTATCCGCAACGATTTTCCCATTCTTCATCAGAAAGTGAACGGGAAAGACCTTATATGGTTTGATAATGCAGCTACTACCCAGAAGCCGAGACAGGTGATCGACGGGATAGCCCGTTTCTATGAACAGGACAATTCAAATATTCACCGGGCAGCTCATACGCTTGCCGCCCGCTCGACCGATGCTTACGAAAAAGCTCGTGAAAAAGTGAAGAGCTTCATTGGTGCTTCATCGACGGAAGAGATTATATTCGTTCGCGGAACAACCGAGGGAATTAATCTGGTGACGCAAACGTACGGATGGAAATTTATTCAGCCGGGCGATGAAATCATTGTTTCTACGCTCGACCATCATGCGAACATTGTGCCGTGGCAACAATTAGCCAAGGAAAAAGGAGCCAAACTGGTTCCGATACCTATCAACAACAATGGCGACGTGTTACTTGAAGATTACGAAAAGCTGCTCGGGCCGCGTACCAAATTTGTTTCTATCGGGCAGGTAAACAATACCTTCGGTACCATATCTCCGGTGAAACAGATGATCGAATCGGCACATCGCTGGGGAGCCAGGGTGCTGATCGACGGTGCACAATCAGTGGCTCATACTCCCATCAATGTCCAGGAACTGGATGCCGACTTCTTCGTCTTTTCAGGTCATAAGATTTATGCTCCGAATGGTATTGGGGTAGTTTTTGGCAAGAAAGAGTTGTTGGATATTATTCCTCCCTGGCAGGGTGGTGGCAATATGATTCAGGATGTGACCTTTGAAGAGACGGTTTTCAATGCACCTCCTGCTAAGTTTGAGGCCGGTACTCCCAATGTGGCCGATGCCGTAGGACTGGGGTTTGCTCTCGATTACGTCAGCCGTATCGGGATAAATAATATTTCGAAATACGAACATTATCTCACCGAATATGCCCGGGAAGAGTTAGGCAAGATCGACGGTTTACGTTTGATCGGTAATCCGAAAAAACGGGTAAGCGTAGTTTCTTTTGTTCTGGATGGGATTCCGACACCAGAGGTAGGCCGCTTGCTCGATCAGGAAGGAATAGCCCTTCGTGCCGGACATCATTGCGCCCAACCTGCATTACGCCGTTTGGGAGTGGAGGCTACTGTTCGTCCGTCTTTTGCATTCTACAACACCACTGAGGAGATTGATAAGCTGGTAGTGGCGATTAGGAAAGTTTTGTATAGCCGTTGATAAATGTCAGTCTCTGTAAAGCGCAAGAAGATATAGTCTTTTTGCGCTTTGTTGTGCATGTGAATAAGTAGGCATTATCCCGATAGATCCGACTTTTGTAGGCGACCCGCTAAGGGTTGGGCATAAAACAAAAAAATAGCAAGCCAAATCGGCTCGCTATTTTGCAACTAATGGCGGTATGGACGGAACGTGAACCTTTGTCTTTGTTGTTTGTTTTCCAATTGCTTGTAATTGGAAGTTGCCTTTGGGGTACAGTTAAATGTACGGTTTTGAAGGCGTTTTTTAACAAAGAGATTCACTGTTATTATATCCTTCTTTTCAGGTTGTATAACAGGTATTGCTTCTTGTTTTAAGTCTTTACCTATTCAATGAATTTGTTGCAAACTAACGACAGTTGTTAGTTTATCCTTTGGCCACAATAGTATTACTTGTCTTTCCTGTGTCTGCATAAATCTCAGGTTCAAAGATACAAGCTATTTTTGAACTTGCACCTTGCACTAAGCGTATATTTTTGATTTTTTGTGCAAAAATGACATGGGATAGAAAGATGATTATTGGTTTTCTTGAGATCAGCGTTCAATATATCAATCAAGAAAGCATGTCGTAGTGTTTATCATTGCAGTAAAGAGTTACATTTTCTCTTTTGTTGTATCTTTGCAACTCACTATTTACGTAATGATTTTTTGGACTATCGTCCCGGATATTTCACGCAAACTTTTAATTATCTATGCTGAAATCATACCCTAAACGCTCCTTGTTACTGTTCTTTTTTATTATTTTTAGTGTGTTTGAGGAGCAGTCTCGTGCTACACCTCTGGTCCTCAATATTTACAAAAATCAATACAAGGCAGCCACTAAAAACTGGTCGCTGGGACAGGATGAACGTGGTATTATTTATTGCGGTAATGATATGGGTTTACTGGAGAGCGACGGCATGTCGTGGACACTCAATACGCCTCCACGTTCTCCCATGGTACGCGCTTTAGCCATAGTTTCCCACAAAACCGTATTCACGGGCGGTAATAACGAAATTGGCCGGTGGGACAGAGATGCTTCTGGACACTTTGCATACACATCACTGACAGGATTGTTGAAGAAAAACAATATCGACGAAAGTTTCTGGAAAATCTGGTGTGACGGCAAACGGGTCTATTTTCAATCGTTCAGCAATATCTATCTGTACGAGAATAACCGTATCAGCAAGATCAGGTCGGTGAATGGCTTTTTATTCTTGCTGAAGGTGCGCAATGAGTTTTGGGTGCAGGAAATCAACGGTGCGCTGTTCCGCTTAAAGGGAAGTCAACTGGCGAAAATTCCCGGAAGCGACTTGTTCAGAGGCACTGTGGTCCGGGTCATTCTACCGTTGGGACAAAATGAGGTGCTGGTCGGTACCTCCGACGGTAAATTGTTCCGGTACAACGGTGCGGGGTTTGTGCTGTGGAATACCGGACTGTCAGAACGGTTGAAAGGTACGGAGCTGAACTGTGGTATCTATTCGGAGCATAAACGCAGCTATTTTCTTGGTACCCTGTTGAATGGAGTGTACGAAGTGAGTGAGACCGGACAACTGATTAATCATTTTAATACAGGAAATTCATTGCAAAACAATACCGTACAGGCTCTCTTCGAGGATTATCAGCATAATGTGTGGGTGGCCATGGACCGAGGCCTGTCATATATTCTGTACAAAGAAGGTTTCAGCTTCTATAAATCGAATGAAAAAGATGCCGGAAGTGTATATGCCGCAACGTTATGGAACGGACATTTGCTGTTGGGAACTAATCAGGGAGTATTTGTTGTCTCCAGTGATGCTTTGAATGATCCAGATCTGTTCTCAAAGCTTAAATTTATAGAGGGAACTCAGGGGCAGGTGTGGTCTTTTTCTAAAATAGGCGATCGGCTCTATTTTGGACATAACAGCGGGGTGAAAGAGATTAGTAAGGGACTTACGGTTTCGTCTCCACTGCCGCAAATCCATACCGGCGTTTTTCGGATATTCGAAAGTATTATCAGAGGCAGGATTTACCAATTCATCGTCACTTATCACAGTTTATATGTGTATGATAAAACAACGCAATCCCTGCACTCGATGACCCAGATACCGGAGTCGATCCTGCGTGCCGAAACCGATTATCTAGGCAATATCTGGCTCGAGACGACGTCGCATGCCATTTATAAATGCCGCCTCGACGATGCGGCAACCCGATTTAAATACATTACCTGTTTTTCGAAAAAAAACGATCCGTCGCTGCCTGCTCAGATACGTTTGTTTAAAGCTGGCGAACGTATTTTGCTGGTCGGGGGAAACCATTTCTGGACCTATAACGAAACCCGAAACCGTCTGCAGCAAGATGCCACGTTGAGCCGTTGTTTTGCCAATCTGAGCGATATCAAGAACATTGTTCCTATTCGTGACGATATCAATTGGGCCATTACCGGAAATGCCATCTGCCGATTCTTCTACGACGGGTATAAATGCCGGATAGAGGAATCGTACCGCCTGGAAAACAATTCGCTCTCGTTTGTGAATGAGTACGAGAATATTTCCATGCTGAATGATTCGCTTTCGCTCCTTTGTCTCGATGATGGTTTTGCAACCCATACCCTGAGTAAGGTTCGTCGCAGCAACCTCTCGACCCGTTTGGTTCCACCTTTTCTGGAGGCGGTAAAGGCTACTGGGCTGGAGCGGGAGCCTGTTTACTGTTCTGTGAATGAGGAGGCTTCTATCGGATACGCCTATAATAGCGTGACGATTAACTTTACCGTAAGAAATGCCTTTGCACAAGCTTTGATGGTGCAATACCGACTGAAGAATGCCAATGTGGATGACCGGTGGTGCGATCCAGTTACTACCAACAGCGTATCTTATGCCCGTCTTCCTCAGGGACATTATGTCTTTCAGGTGCGTTCTACCGATGGGTTAGGGAATTATTCTGCTATCACCGAATACCAGTTCGACATACGTGCACCTTGGTATCGGTCTGTATGGGCCTGGATATTCTATATTCTCTTGCTGGCAGGCATTGCCTACCTGATCCGCTATTACGTCATACGTCGTTTTCGAAATATACAGATGCAGCAACTGCGCATGTTGGAGGCCGAGCATTTGCGCAATATGAACGAACGTTTACAAGGCGAAATTGAGGCAAAAAACGGGGAGCTATTGACCCAGACGTCTTTTATCATTCGCAAGAACGAGCTAATTCTTCATTTGAAAGAGATGGTGGAAAATATGTCGGAGAAAAACACACAGAAGAGCATGATTCCGCTCTTCCAGAAAATGAGCCGACTACTCTCCGACCGGCTGGATGCTGAAGAGGACTGGAAAATGTTTATGATTCAGTTCGAACAAAAGCATAGTTTATTTTTTAAACGTCTGAAAGAAAAACATCCAGAGCTTACACCGAACGATTTACGGCTCTGCGCCTGCCTGAAACTGAATTTGGATACCAAAGATATCGCCTCGTTGATGAACCTTTCTGTGCGGGCAGTGGAGAATAACCGTTATCGGCTCCGTAAAAAGATCGATCTGAAACCTAACCAGATTTTGAACGAGTATTTTATCGAAATAGAATAGGAGAGACCCTTCTGCTTTATTCGACGTTGAAGTATAGCCGGGCTGTTCAGTGCAACTGAACAACCCGGCTTTTTCGTCTTGCCGAACACAAGCCAAGATTCTGTTCATTTGGTGCCAACCGCACAAATAATCTCTATTGTAACGGATGCCACCCTCAAAAATGATAAAAAGTATCAGGGAATGAATATCCTGTAAAGCCAAAATAGACCTCATCCTTTGCTTTTTGATCCTGTTCGACTTCTCATTTGTGTGTTTTAGATGCTATTTTGTGTATTTTTTTTATGTTGTTAATCAATTGTATAATAATATATTAATATTATTTGAGTAGTAAACATGAGGTGTCGCATTTGTTAAAAATATAGGATGTCGTAGTTGTGGTGAACCCATTTGTTTATATCCGTTAATCAAGGAGGAATACCTTTGCTGCGGTTGCCTGTCAAAGGGAGTAAGTGGTGGTTGCTGTAACTATTCGTACTAAGGGCCCACGAAGAACAACATAACGACTGTTTGCTTGCTTTAACTTGTTTAACCGGGATTATTAACAATTTAATACAATGAAGAATATGAATTTTTTACATCTATTTCGACAGATGAGCCTACAACAACTCAGGCACTTCTTCTTGTTCTGTCTTCTTTTTGCAGGCGTCAATGCAATGGCCCAGCAGAAAACGGTGACAGGAAAAGTGACTGATTCAGACAATCAACCTCTCGCGGGCGTCAACATTTCCATCCAGGGGAAAACCATCGGAACCATTACCGATGTGGATGGAAAATTCAGCCTGTCGGTATCTCCTGACAACATATTGGTTTTTTCGTTTATTGGCATGGAAAGCCAGACTAAAAAAGTCGGAAGCCAGGGCGTAATAAATGTATCGCTGAAAGATAACTCCCAGGTATTGGGCGAAACGGTAGTGATCGGTTACGGTAGTGCAAAAAAACGGGACTTAACAGGTTCTATTACTAACGTCAAGGCTGGTGATATAGCCAACAAACCTGCCACCAATCCCATTTCGTCTTTACAGGGTAAAGTTTCCGGCGTTCAGGTGGTTAATTCCGGACGTGCCGGTGCCGATCCTGAAATCCGTATCCGTGGTACGAATTCAATCAACGGCTACAAACCTCTCTATATCGTTGACGGATTGTTTACCGATAACGTCAGCTATCTGAACCCTGAAGATATCGAGTCGATGGAAATACTGAAGGATCCTTCTTCTCTGGCAATCTTTGGTGTACGTGGAGCAAATGGGGTAATCATTATCAGTACCAAAAGGGCAAAAGAAGGACAAACGGTAGTAAATATCAACAGCTCTTTCGGATGGAAAGCTGTGAGCGATAAAATTGCTATGGCAAATGCAGCTCAGTTCAAAGAACTGTATAACGAACAGTTGACAAATGAAGGAACTGCCACCTTCGATTTTTCTAAATGGACGGCAGATACCAACTGGCAGAACCAAATTTTCCAGACCGGTTTTTTAACCAATAATAATATTAGTATTACCGGTTCTACGGGAAAACAACGTAGCTATCTGGGTTTGGGCTATGCCAGCGAAGAAGGAAATATCAAGCACGAGAAATTCAGCAAGATGACCGTCAACCTGAGCAACGATTATAATGTAACCAAAGACTTTAAGGTTGGTTTTCAGTTTAACGGAGCCCGCATGTTGCCGGCCGATACCAAAGAGGTGCTCAATGCTGTCCGTTCATCACCGGTAGGATCCGTTTATAATGATGAATATGGACTTTACTCTGTGTTGCCTCCTTTTCAAAAGGCACAGATCACCAATCCGATGGTGGATGTGGATTTGAGAGCTAACAAAACCAGAGCCGAAAATTATCGCGGATCGGGTAATATCTACGGTGAATTTAACTTTCTGAAAAATTTCACTTTCAAAGCCATGTTCTCGATGGATTATTCATCGTACAACAGCCGTACTTTTACTCCGATCGTAAAATTATATGATGCTGATGTTGTTGGTTATGTCACTACTCTTGGCACAGGCAAAACAGCCGTAAGCCAGTATAAACAAAATGAAAAGAAAATTCAGAGCGATTATTTGCTCACCTACAGCAATAAATTTGGGTTACACAGTGTAACTGCAACTGCAGGTTTTACCACGTTCTACAATGCACTGGAACGGTTGGATGCGGCTCGTCAGCAAGGTGACGGACTGGTAATTGCCGATAATTCCGATAAATGGTACGTGAGCATTGGGGATGCAGGAACAGCCACCAACGCAAGTACACAATGGGAACGTTCGACTGTTTCAGCTCTTGCACGTATTTTGTACAATTATAAAAGCAAGTATTTGTTGAATGCATCCTTCCGTCGCGATGGTTCCTCAGCATTCTCATATACGCACAACACTTGGCAGAATTTCTATTCGGCAGGTGCCGGATGGTTGATGTCCGAAGAAGATTTTATGAAAAGTCTTACCTGGCTCAATTCTTTGAAACTGAAAGGCTCGTGGGGAACATTGGGTAACCAGAACATGGATACGGCATACCCGGCAGATCCGATTTTACAAAACAGTTCATCGGCGGTGTTCGGCAACACCATTATTCCGGGCTATCAGCTGTCATACCTGCCTAACTCGAGTTTGCGTTGGGAAAAAGTAGAAGCGTGGGAAGCTGGTTTGGAAGCAAATATGTTCCGTTCCCGCTTACATTTCGAAGGTGTTTATTATAAGAAAAACACTAAAGATCTATTGGCAAAAGTTCCGGGTTTGTCGGGAACCGTGCCCGGTATCGGAAATTTAGGTGAAATTGAAAACAAAGGAGTGGAGTTTTCTGTAAACTGGAATGATAAGATTGGAGATTTTACGTATCACATCGGAGGTAACCTTACTACTCTCAATAACAAAGTAGTCAGATTGTTGCAACAAGGATATGCCATTATCGACGGCGACAAGAGTCAAAGCTATACACAGGCAGGGTATCCAATCGGTTATTTTTATGGCTACAAAGTAGCCGGCGTATATCAGTCGCTGACGGATATAGCTAATTCTCCGACCAACACCTTGGCTAAAGTAACTCCGGGTGACCTGAAATTCCAAGATGTGAATGGTGATGGCAAAATTACTACGTCCGACCGTACTATGATCGGAAACCCGACTCCGGATGTGACTTATGGCGTGAATTTCGGCGTGAGCTATAAAAACCTCGAACTGAACGTAGAAATGATGGGACAGGGGGGTAGTCAGATTTACCGTACATGGGATAACTACAACTGGTCGCAGTTCAACTTTATGGCTCAACGCATGGATCGTTGGCATGGTGAAGGTACCTCCAACTGGCAACCGCTGCTGAATACCAAGCATACCATCAACAATATGAACTCCGACTATTATGTGGAAGATGGTAGTTTCTTCCGTATCAGAAACGTTCAGTTGGCATATAATTTCAGCAAGCAATTGCTCCGTAAGGTGGCAGTAAAAGACCTGAAAGTATACGCCAATATTCAGAACCTGAAAACCTGGAAACATAACACTGGTTATACTCCCGAACTGGGTGGATCGGCTACTGCATTTGGTGTAGACAACGGTAGTTATCCGATGCCTGTAACTTATACGATGGGGATTAATCTTACTTTCTAACCTTAAAAGCAAACGAATATGAATTTTAGAAAATATATAACCATTGCCTCGTTCGCCTCAATGGCTCTGATAGGCATTAGTTGTAATAATCTGTTAGACCTTAAACCGCAAGGTCAGTTTACTGCCGATGATGCCCCGGGTGGCGGGCTTGAAGGACAGGTGTTTAGTATCTACACGCTGATGCGTAGCTATAATATCACGGCTGGTATTCCTGCTTTTGCCGTAGAATGCATGCGTTCGGAAGATTCTGAAAAAGGGAGTACTGCATCGGATGGCGCCGATATGGCTGAAATGTTCGATAATTTCAATTATGTGAATAATAACGGATCGGTCAAGGCATACTGGTCTCATAATTATACCATCATTTATCAATCGAACTCTGTTTTGGCCGATATTAAAACTCAGGGAACTACCGATGATTTGTCCAATAAACTGAGGGGCGAAGCCCTTTTCTTCAGAGCCTATTGCTATTTCAATCTGGTTAGAGCATTCGGCGATGTGCCTTTGGTTACGTTTAAAATTACAGATGCCTCTCAGGCGAATGTGGCAAAATCGGCAGCTTCTGCAATATACCAACAAATTGATGCTGACCTTACGGAAGCAGAAAAATTATTACCGCAAAGCTGGTCGTCGCAGTATGTGGGTCGTCTCACTTGGGGGGCTGCCCGTGCTTTGCATGCCCGTACTTATATGATGAGGAACGACTGGGCTAATATGTATGCAGCGTCAACTGAAGTGATCAATTCGGGTCTTTATAACCTGAATACTCCGTATGACAAAATTTTTACCGACGCGGGAGAAAACTCTTCAGAATCAGTGTTTGAATTACAATGTACATCCACTGCGTCTTTGCCCGCCAGCCTGACTATCGGCAGTCAGTTCTGTCAGGTGCAGGGTGTTCGTGGTTCAGGCCAATGGAATCTTGGATGGGGTTGGCACATGGGAACGAAGGAATTAGGCGACGCCTTTGAGTCCGGCGATCCCCGTAAAGATGCCACTTTACTCTACTTTCGTCATTCGACAACTGAACCAATTACCGCTGCAAATACAAATGCTCCATATGGAGAGTCTCCGGTGTCGTCTGCTAATGGGGCTTATTTTAATAAAAAGGCGTACACTGATCCTGCAAAACGTGCTTTGTATACTAAAGAAGGGTTCTGGGTTAATATTCGCATTATCCGCTATGCCGACGTAGTACTTATGGCTGCCGAATCGGCGAATGAATTGGGTAAGTCGTCAGAAGCCTCGAATTATCTGGAAATGGTAAGAGCCCGTGCCCGCGGTACTAACGCTACCATTTTGCCTAAGGTAACTTCGTTAGTTCAGAACGTATTACGCGATTCCATCCGTCATGAACGGAGAGTCGAACTAGGTCTCGAAAGCGGACGTTTCTATGATTTGGTACGTTGGGGAATTGCAGCCGATGTGCTGCATGCTGTAGGAAAGGTCAATTATCAGGCCAAACACGCATTACTGCCTATTCCTCAGGATGAAATAGATAAATCGAAGGGAGTCTTAGTTCAGAATCCAAATTTCTAATGGTTGATGTTTGTAGTCAAAACACATTCTTTTTAGTTTTTTTATAAGGTGGTAGTTTGGTTTTACGAAGGTGCCCAAGCTTAATTTGGGCACCTTTTTTATTGTATTTCTAATATTAAACAATAGTATGAAGTTAAGAAAAAAAGGTTTGTTTGTCTTGTCGTTTATGCTTGTGGCTGTTGCGGCTTTGGCTCAAGCGACAGATAATAGGATGAAAATCTTTATAGATAAGCTGATGGAAAAAATGACTTTGGAGGAGAAGATTGGTCAGCTTAATTTGCCAGTATCGGGTGAGATTGTGACAGGAACTGCTAAGAGTAGCGATGTAGCTGAAAAAATCAGAAAAGGCGAAGTCGGAGGACTTTTCAACTTGAAAGGTGTCGATAAGATTAGAGAAGTCCAGAAGTTGGCCGTGGAAAACAGTCGTTTGGGTATACCCTTGTTGTTTGGGATGGATGTGGTGCATGGTTATGAAACAGTTTTTCCGATTCCTCTGGGATTGTCATGCAGCTGGAACATGAAAACGATAGAACAGTCTGCTCGTATTGCAGCCATTGAGTCAACAGCCGATGGTATTAATTGGACCTTTAGTCCCATGGTTGATATTGCCCGCGATCCGCGTTGGGGTCGTGTTGCAGAAGGTAGTGGCGAAGATCCTTTTCTTGGTTCCGAAATAGCAAAGGCAATGGTTCGGGGGTATCAGGGCGTGGCTCTGAAAAATAAAACTGAGATGATGGCTTGTGTCAAGCATTTCGCACTCTACGGTGCTGCCGAAGCAGGACGCGATTATAATACGACGGATATGAGTCATCTGAAAATGTATAATGATTATTTTCCGCCCTATAAGGCCGCAATTCAGGCCGGAGCAGGTAGCATAATGGCTTCGTTTAATGAAGTGGACGGAATTCCGGCAACTGCAAATAAATGGTTGATGACTGATGTTTTGCGTAAACAATGGGGCTTTAATGGTTTTGTAGTGACAGATTTTACCGGCATTTCCGAAATGGTAGAGCATGGTATCGGCGATTTGCAAAATGTGTCGGCGCGTGCTCTGAATGCCGGAATTGATCTGGATATGGTGAGTGACGGGTTTGTAAAAACACTGAAAAAATCTATTCTGGAAGGAAAGGTTACGGTTGAAACTATCGATAGGGCATGTAGGCGTATTTTGGAAGCAAAATATAAGCTTGGCCTTTTTGACGATCCATATAAATATTGTGATCTGAACCGGCCTAAATATGATATTTTTTCTCCAGAACACAGAGCATTTGCCCGTCAGGTTGCAGCTGAAAGTTTTGTGTTGCTTAAGAATGAAAATAACCTGCTGCCTTTACAAATGACAGGCCGGATTGCCCTTATTGGTCCGCTTGCCAATAATCGAGCCAATATGGTAGGTACTTGGAGTGTAGCAGCTGTCCATGCAAATGTGCCGACTTTGATGGAGGGATTGCAACAGGCTGTTGCAGGCAAAGCTCAAATAATGTATGCGAAAGGGAGTAATTTGGTGGCCGATACAGCCTATGAAAAACGAGCTACAATGTTTGGCAGAGACTTGCATCGTGATGGTCGTTCCGATCGAGAACTTTTGGATGAAGCGTTGAAAATAGCGGAACAATCGGATGTAATTGTTGCCGCAATGGGAGAGTCTTCTGAAATGAGCGGAGAGAGTAGCTGCCGGACAAACCTTGATCTTCCGGATGTACAGAAAACATTGCTTCAAGCATTGATGAGTACTGGTAAGCCGGTAGTTTTAGTTTATTTTGCGGGGAGACCCACAACACTCAACTGGGAACAGGCTAATCTTCCAGCTATTTTGCATGTTTGGTTTGGAGGGTCAGAATCTGCATATGCAATTGCAGATGTACTCTTTGGAAAAACAAATCCAAGTGGAAAACTGACAATGACATTTCCGAAAAATGTCGGGCAAATTCCAATTTACTACGCTCACAAAAATACAGGCAGGCCTCTGCCTGAGGGGAAATGGTTTGAAAAATTTCGTAGCGATTATCTTGATGTAGACAATGAACCTCTTTATCCTTTTGGATACGGACTATCATATACCCAATTCTCGTATGGATCTATCGAATTGAGTCGGAACACGATGACAAACCAAGGTTCCATCACGGCGTCTGTTGTTTTGACTAACGCAGGAAAAGTGGATGGATCGGAAGTTGTACAACTTTACCTGCACGATAAGGTTGGGTCAGTTACCCGTCCCGTGAAAGAGCTGAAAGGTTTTCAGAAAATATATCTCAAAGCAGGCCAATCGCAAAAAGTAACATTTACGATTACTCCGGATATGTTGAAATTTTATAACTACGATCTTCAGTACGTAAGCGAACCGGGTGAATTCGATCTGATGATAGGAGCCAATAGCCGGGATTTGCAGAAAACATCTTTTACTCTACAAGGCAAATAATCAGGGTTTAATTATAAAAGGAAAAATGAATAAGAATATGAACGGAAAGATGAAGGTGGGGATCTGTGTGCTCTTCCTCCTGGGACTATTTACTATAGCCAACGCAAAAAAAACGATTCACTCCATTGATGTCATGACGTTCAATATCCGTCTCGATAGTCAGTCGGATAGTTTGAATAACTGGCAATATCGTAAAGATAATGTGATACTGATGCTCAACTACTATGCTCCCGGTTTGATTGGAATGCAAGAAGTGTTGAAAAATCAGTTGGACGATTTGAAAAAGGGTTTGCCTGGTTATGTTCAAATTGGGGTTGGACGTGCTGATGGTAAAGAAAAAGGAGAATATAGTTCTTTGTTTATTCGCAAAGATAGATTCGAGATAATCAGACAAGGAAACTACGGACTAAGTCAGACTCCTGAAATAATAGGAGTGAAAGGTTGGGATGCTGCCTGTGAGCGAATTGTGACCTGGGCGATCCTTAAAGATAAATTTAACGGAAAGATTTTTGCTGTTTTTAATACGCATTTCGATCATATGGGTCAGATTGCCCGACACGAAAGTGCCCGGTTGTTGCTGAACAAAGCAAAGGAGCTGGCGCCATCCTTACCCACAATTATTACCGGAGATTTTAACGGTACTCCTGATTCGGACCCAATTATTTATATTGTAGGTGCTGGCTGGAAGGATAGCAGGTTGGTTTCGCCAATAGTTTATGGCCCGGATTGGACTTTTCATGATTATGGCCGTCTTCCTCTCAGCGAACGACCCTTAATTGATTATATATTTTTCAACAAAGGATTTAGTGTTTCTAAATATCGTGTAATTGCCGATAAAGTGGAAGGTCGTCCCTATCTTTCTGATCATAATCCGGTTATGTCAGAACTTATCTTTGAAAAATAAACAGTTTATTCTATTTGTAAAAAATGAAATGTATGAAGCGGTATTTGGGGCTATTAATCAGCTTACTATGTATGTTATATTCCGGTATTATGGATGCCCAGAATCGAACCGATTCTCTCCGTTTTAAAGAATATCTGGAGGTGCAACATACAGATGCTATGTCATGGATCAATCGCTATGAAAAAGATATTGATGTTTACAGGGGCATCAACCGGACGTTGACTGATCGCAGCTGTGATGTGCTTTTTCTTGGAAGTTCATCCATTAATTTGTGGGATAGTATTGTTCGGGACATGTCTCCACTGAAAATTATCAGACGATCCTATGGCGGTGCTGCTATCAGGGATATGCTTTATAATTATGATGCAATTGCAAGGGGCTTCAATCCTAAAGCAATTGTGTTGTACGTAGAGAATGATTTAGCAGGTTCCAAAGACGATCTTACGGTGGGAGAGACCTATGATTTCTTTCGTCTTTTCCTATCTAAGCTAGTGCGTGATTATCCGACTAAGCCGGTTTTCTTGTTGTCTTTCAAGCCGTCATATGCTCGTTTAAAGATGCTTGCAAAGCAAAAAGCAATTAATAGCCTGTTGTCAGAATGGTGCACTACTCAGCCGACTGTTCGTTTTGTGGATGTGGCGACTTGTCTGTATGATGAACAGAACAAATTGCGTGAAGATATCTTTAAGGCCGACAGGCTACATATGAACCAAAAGGGGTATGATTTATGGATCAATGTTCTTAAACCGAAGCTGTTAAAAGTATGCTCTAATTGATAAGGCAGATAAAGTGCTGTTTTAATATGGCTTAGCAAAAGCACGATTCTTATTTTACGCCAAAGGGCAATGATTTCGATCACTGACCTTTGGCGTTTACTCTGTATGGACCTCAGTCTTTTATGAACGATTTTTTTCTTAGGTACGCAGGTGCAATTTGTGAGATACTCTTAAGAATGAGGTTCCTATTAAGTGTTTTTAATAGTTTGTTGAAGTGATTGTGTTGGGATGCTGAACCGCATTATGAGCAGCTTCTTGTGCGATCTTAATTTCAGCTTTTGATAATGCGGACGGTGCAAATGAGTTTCCGACCACACTGCGTCCTGTCAGTTTTTCGTACCAGGTGCACGCGGCAATATAACGCCCGATGATAAGATTGAGATGATGACCGTCTCTGCAGAAAGTATCTCCTAAATAGGTAGAACGTGCATTTTGAATCGCAGTTCCTGAAGGAATGATGATGTTAATATCTACTGTTTTTGCTACGTGATTGACGGCATCTACAATGGCACTGTACATCTGAGATTGACTCTTGTTGTAGTTGACAAACCCCGTGTGTGTGGAATTTTGTGCGTAAGCCCATGTCATGTGCAGCATATATGTGACAGCTGGATTTGTTGCTTTGGCTTTCACATAGGTAAATAAGTTCGGCAGATAAGGAAAGTAAGTGTCGTATATGCCGGCATTGAAACTCACCTGCTGAAATGAAATGTAGTCCCACCGTTCGCTGGGAATGACTTCTGATAACTTGGAGTTTGGAATGGTCATTTTGATGCCGTTTGTTTCAATTTTCCGGTACGAATATACCGCAAGGTCATTTGCTGCATTATTCCAATGCTTCTCGAGCGAACAGCCTCCGATGAACATATTCCCGATAACGAAGGTCACGCCATCCGATTTCCCAAGATCGTAGAGATAGTTTTCGACAGCATCTTCAGAAAAACTGTTACCAATAGCCAAAACACGTATTGTGTCATTGGCAGCAAAAACGGCAATGCATGCAAATAATGCAATTGATAATACAAAAATCTTCTTAATCATGATATAATAAATATGTAAATGAGATGTTGTACAGGTGTTTAAGTTGATAAAATCAGGAATATTGGAAATTAGAAGTGTTTGGAATGGCAGCAAATAATTGTGTGGCGTTTATTAGCAACGCTTTCTGAGTGTGATTTTTAGTCACGGCTTTGCTTCATCCAAGCTATAAGAATATGAAAATTTGATATATCTTTGCGGCATTGCGGCGCCAAATATACCATAAAAATGAATGACAAACAACCCGGAATAATGATTCAATAGCAGGTAATGATTCTTCTTTGAGAGAATGTTGTCGTCCTATTTATCATATAATTAGTAATATATCATCAAAATGCCTTCTTCTAAAATCACAATAAAAGAAATTGCCAGTGCATTGGGACTTTCGATTGCAACCGTTTCCAGAGCACTGAATGGTAGCTACGATATTCATCTGGAAACAAAAGAAAAGGTACTGGCGAAAGCAAGAGAACTGCATTATAAACCCAATATTCAGGCACGCAATCTTCTCAAAAGACGGAATAATATGATCGGGGTGGTTGTGCCTGAATTTATTACGTTCTTCTTTCCAGAAATAATCATTGGTATACAAGAGGTCGTAAATAAGCATGGATATCAGGTCTTGATTTGTCAATCGAATGAATCATCCTCCTTGGAGCGCAAGAATGTGGAGATGCTGGAAGACAGCATGGTGGAAGGATTGATTGTGTCCGTGACAAAAGATTCTAAAAATATGGATCTGTACGAACGTCT
The DNA here is from genome assembly GCA_030706455.1 of Bacteroidota bacterium. Classification (GTDB taxonomy): domain Bacteria; phylum Bacteroidota; class Bacteroidia; order Bacteroidales; family Paludibacteraceae; genus Microbacter. The sequence goes on along the minus strand of JAUZOL010000001.1, from coordinate 212,856 downwards.
GGTCCAAGATCGGATGCCGATGGTTTTTGTGAATCGTGTTTTGCCTCAATTAAATGTTAACCAGGTTGTTATTGATGATAGAAAATGGGCATTTCAAACGGTGGAACACTTGATAAAATGCGGATACAAGTGCATTGCACATCTTGCAGGAAATCCTGATTTGTCGGTTACCAAAGAACGTTTGCATGGATATTTGGATGCTTTAGCTGCATATGGAATTCCGGTACAGGAACAGCTGATTATGTATGTAGGCATACAACAGGAACGAGCGAAAGACGGAATTGATTACCTGATGGTATTAAAAGAACGGCCGGATGCTATTTTTGCGGTAAATGACCCTGTTGCAGTTGGTTGTATGCTGGAATTAAGGAAACGGGGATTGAGAATTCCGGAAGATGTTGCTGTTGCCGGTTTTTCAGAGTCGCCCATTGGAAAAATCATGGAACTGACCAGCGTTTCGCAACCTACATTTGAAATAGGCAAGATTGCCGCAGAGATGCTGCTGAAACAAATAGCAAATAATGATTTGCCGGTAGAAACCGTCGTTCTGGAAGCAAAATTGAATATTCGCAACTCCACTCTTCCTCTCAATAAAAGGGCTCATTGAAACGCACATCGTTCTGTTTCATAGTTAGATAGTGTGTAAGAGAATCTTCCGATAGAAGATAAGCCTTTCTCCCAGATGAGTATATCTCAAACCTCTTTTTTTAGCTTTAATCATTGAATTTCTATTTCCGGAAACGTTTACGGAGTTTTTCTTGAAAAGATGATTTGCCTGTTTCTTTTGTGCATACTTTTGTTGCGTTAAATCACAGTACAAATCGTAATATCATAAAAACATTGTCTATGAGTTTATTAGACATTCTGACCATTCTACTTCTTACCATTGGTGTGTTAAGTGCCGGTTTGGCTTTCTCGAAGAGAGGTAAAAATATGACTTCTTTTTTTGCCGCCGGAGGGGCTGTCCCCTGGCAAATGAGCGGATTATCATTATTTATGGGTTTTCACTCTGCCGGAACGTTCGTTGTTTGGGGATCGGTGGCATATTTGTACGGTTGGGTTTCTATCTCTATTCAATGGACAATGGCCATTGCCGGGTTGATTGTCGGTTGCTTCATAGCTCCCAGATGGCACAAAACCGGATCGTTTACGGTGGCGGAGTACATTAACAAGCGTTTAGGCGTAACGACACAAAAGATCTATACCTATTTGTTTTTGTTCATTGCTCTATTTCTTACCGCTTCATTTCTTTATCCGGTAGCTAAAATAGTAGAGGTGTCCACAGGCCTTGATTTGAATTTGTGCATCGTGCTTTTGGGGATATTCTGCATACTATACGTCTCTGTTGGCGGTTTGTGGGCTGTTGTTTCCACGGATATTTTGCAGTTTATTATTCTTACAGCCGCCCTGATAATTGTCATACCCTTGTCTATCGATAGGGTGGATGGTGTTTCTCATTTTATTTCCCACACTTCAGCATCCTTCTTTAACCTGTCCAACGCAGAATATACTCTTACTTTCATCATTGCTTTCGGTATCTACAACACTATATTTCTCGGAGGAAACTGGGCTTATGTGCAACGTTATACCTGTGTTAAAACAGAGTTGGATTCCCGCAAGGTAGGCTGGTTTTTTGCCGTATTATATATCATAAATCCTGTTTTGTGGATGCTGCCTCCCATGTTGTATCATATGTGTAATTCTTCGTTGGGAGTTCTTGACTCCGAAGGGGCTTACCTTATGATGTGTAAAGAAGTATTGCCCAAAGGCGTTTTGGGATTGATGATAGGAGGGATGATCTTTGCTACTACGAGTGCCATGAATTCCAAACTAAATATTGCTTCGGGAGTGATTACCAATGATATATTCAAAAGATTACGTCCCAATAGCTCAGACAAAATTTTGATGTTGGTAGCCCGTTTTTCGACTGTGGCTTTTGGAGTTGCCGGCATTTTTCTGGCACTTATGATTCCTCGTATGGGTGGGGTGGTAAACGTGGTGATCAGTCTTGCCGCTCTTACCGGAGTTCCGCTCTATCTGCCGATAATATGGACATTATTTTCCAAAAGACAAACGTCATTCTCTGTATTGACAGCGACAATTCTAAGTCTTTTGGTAAATGGATACTTTAAGTTCATAACGCCCATGCTTTTTGATTTTTCGTTGAATAGAACGGATGAAATGGTGTTGGGTGTGGCTTTCCCGATACTTTGTATGATAATTCTTGAAGTGTATTTTATTCTAAAGCAGCATACTTCCGACAGGTATGATTCGTACAAAATGTGGGAAGATGAGAATAGGGAGAATCGTAGCCATATTTCAGAACAAGAGATACAGGAAGCAAAACGAGAAAACAGATATAGCTTGCGAATTATAGGCTATGGTGTGGCTTTTATCGGGCTTGCAATTTTTGTGTTGGGCATGTTGGCCCCTTCCTATAAAGTTTTTGTAGCAAGTACAGGAGCTGGATTCGTTTTATTGGGATTGGGTTTTGTGAAGTGTAGTTCCTTGAAACCGAATAAAAAAGCATGATTGATTTATGATAGAAAAATTGTTTGATAAGGATAAAAGATCATTTAGGAGCGTAACTCTTGATGCTGATTTTGTGGTTGTCGGGGGTGGAATGGCTGGAATTTGTGCTGCCATTTCTGCAGCCCGGGCGGGTATAAAAGTGGGGCTTTTGCAGGATCGTCCGGTTGTGGGCGGAAATGCTTCGAGCGAGGTTCGTTTATGGGTATTGGGAGCTACCTCCCACATGGGCAATAACAATCGTTGGTCGAGGGAAGGTGGCATAATCGACGAGATTCTGGTGGAAAATCTTTATAAAAACAAGGAGGGAAATCCGGTTATTTTTGATACGATACTACTTGATAAGATCAAACAGGAAAAAAATATTACACTGTTGTTGAATACAGTAGTATATGACATCGAAAAAAGCTCGGAAGATAAAATTGCCAAAGTATTCGGATTTAATTCGCAGAATGAAACCCGGTATGAGATAATCGCTCCACTGTTTTGCGATGCTTCCGGCGATGGCGTTTTAGCTTATTTAGCAGGAGCCGGATATAGGGTTGGTGCCGAAGATCAAATAAAATACGGGGAAAAATTTGCTCCCGATACTTCTAAGTACGGTGAATTACTGGGACATTCTATCTATTTTTACAGTAAGGATACAGGTGCTCCGGTCAAATATATAGCACCCTCATATGCATTGAAAGATATCACCAAAATTCCGCGTTTCAGTAATATCAATACCGGCGAACACGGCTGTAAATTTTGGTGGTTGGAGTGTGGCGGACGACAAGATACAATTCACGATACAGAAGAAATTAAATGGGAATTATGGAGCATTGTTTATGGGGTATGGAATTACATCAAAAACTCAGGTAATTTTCAGGGCGTTGAAAATCTGACACTGGAATGGGTGGGTGTTATTCCCGGAAAACGGGAAAGCCGGAGGTTTGAAGGGCTGTATACTTTGACGCAGCAGGATATAATCGAACAATGTCACCATCAGGATGCAGTGGCGTATGGCGGTTGGGCAATCGACTTGCATCCATCGGACGGTGTTTACAGTAAGGAAAATGGCTGTACCCAGTATCATTCCAAAGGAATTTACGAAATGCCGTATAAATGTTTTGTTAGCAAAGATATACGGAATCTTTTTTTTGCAGGACGAATCATCAGTACATCGCATGTGGCGCACGGATCTTCACGGGTAATGGCCACTTCTGCTTTCGGGGCGCAAGCAGTGGGTATTGCTGCAGCTCAGTGTATTATGCATAAGATATTGCCGGCTGATATTCTTTCGCTGAAGGAACTGAAAAACCTCCAGCAGACACTCAATCTGACAGGTCAAAGCATTCCTGGCATTCCGATAAATAACGACAGCAATCTGGCAAATTGTGCACATCTTGAGGCTTCAAGTACGTTGGAGCTGGATCGAATTCCTTTTGATGGATCATGGCACCAACTTGATTTTTCAGTGGCACAGCTATTACCTTTCAGCTCATCTGTGAATTACAGTTTTGAGGTAGAATTGGATGTTTTGCGACCTACTACACTGGATATTGAGTTGCGGTATGCGGAAAAACCTGAAAATTTCACTCCGGATTGTACTGCGGAAAAATGGATGTATGCATTGGAACCAGGAGTACAGCGATTGCAAATTTCATTCAAGACATCGATTCCGAATGAACAATATGCATTTGTAACGTTTCTAAAGAATGAGGTTGTAAAAATAAGAACGAGCACAAAACGTTATTCCGGCTTGTTGAGCGTATTTAATAAATTCAATTATGCGGTAAACAATCATGGAAAACAGGATCCGCCTGAGAATGCAGGGATTGACTCTTTTGAATTCTGGTGTCCCGAAAGGCGACCGGGAGGGCACAATATTGCAATGAACATTCATCCTGCAATTACCAGTTTTGGCGCAGCCAATGTGATAAATGGCTATACCCGTCCGACGGGGAGACCCAATGCCTGGGTTGCTTCATTGGAAGATCAACATCCCGAGTTGCGATTTTCGTGGACAGAAGTACAAACCATCAACCGAATCATTTTATATTTTGATACGGACTTTGACCATCCGATGGAATCTGTCCAAATGGGGCATCCTGAAAACCGGATTCCATTTTGTGTCAGGGATTTCAAACTATTGAACGAGCGAAGAGAGCCGATATTTGAAGTAAGAGAAAATTATCAGACAATACGAAGAATCATTTTTCAGGAACCAATTAAAATCAATCAACTGATTTTGCAACTTAAAAAAACTGAAAAAAATATTCCATGCTCTTTGTTTCAGGTATTTGTAGAATGAAGTGTTAAATTTGAGAGCCGGGAAATACGAAGTGCAATCTTGTCAAAACATTTGTTATCTGGCATTTTGTGACGAATCAGGTTTGATCGGATGACTTTCTAAATATGTTAAAACGAAGAATGCAGTAGCGGAATTTTCCACATTGCCTGTATACCTTTACATGCATGAGAGATGAATTTGTCTTACAATCGAGTGATTCACCTTGTGTGTAGATATAACCTGAACGAATCTATCTGTTATAATTGGGATTAAATAATTGCATTTAGATGGATGGCCATGATTGAAAAAGAAGAAATACGTTTGCTTTCTCAGGGGAATACGGCTGCTTTTGAACACCTGTATTACCTTTACAGCGGGAAGTTATACAATTTTATATTGAAACTGACGCAAGGGAACAGCCATGTGGCTGAAGAACTGGTACAGCGTACTTTTATCAAATTATGGGAACAACAGGCAAAAATAGATCCTGACAAATCTTTCCTTTCTTTTTTGTGCACAATTGCGAAGAATCTTCTGATTAACGATTATGAACACGAGGCAGTTCGGTTTGTTTACACTGAATATATAAAGAATAATGCCTATCTGCAGTATGATAATGAGACGGAAAAGGAGGTTGATCGCAAACTATTGGAAGAATTTATAGATCAACTTACGGAAGAATTGCCCCCAAAACGGAAAGAAATCTTCATTTTAAGCCGTAAACAAGGATTCTCCAACAAAAGCATTGCCAGACAATTACATATTTCTGAAAGCACTATTGAAACACAACTTGCTAAATCTTTGGCTTATATGAAAGACAAACTAAAATATTACGGTACTTACATCTTATTTTTGTGTATGTTTTTCTAACTTTAAGTAGTGGAAAAATAAGTGCTAACTGTATATAGAGTAGCAAAGCATAAAGTCTTAATGTATGAGTCCAGAAGAATGTATAGAACTTTTTGAACGCTATGTGTTTGGCAAAGCCTCTGACCAGGAAATTGCCAGATTGTCTAACTGGATTAAAAATAATCCGGGACTTTCGCGTTGGTTGGAACGGCAGATTGAGGATTCGTCTTCCGAGATTGATGCCGCGCTGCAATTTAGAATGCTCCGGAATATACATAAGGAAGTGGAGCCTGATAATGCACCGGTACGTTCTTCCGGTTGGAAAAAACAATGGTGGCTGGCCGCGGCAGTCGTTATGCTACCGTTACTGACAGCTATCGGCATGTATTTCTACATGTCAGACAAAACAATTCCAGAAAAAGCACCCTATACTATTGCCGTCGAACAAGGACAAAAGGCAAACATCGTTTTGCCGGATGGATCCAAGGTCTGGCTCAACTCAAAATCGAAACTGACATGTACACCCGGTTTTAATGATAAAGATCGGGAGCTGAATCTGACAGGTGAGGCTTATTTTGAGGTGGCACACAATAAGAATAAACCATTTCGGGTAAAATGTAACGATATTTCAGTGGAAGCGCTCGGAACGGCATTTGTTGTGAGAGCTTACGGCGAAGATAAAACAGTGTCTTCGGTTCTGATAAATGGTAAGGTGAAGGTAGGAACACTCGGTGGACAGGTCGTGTTGTCTCCGAACGAACGGGTCGAATATGACAAAGAAACACGAACTAACAAGGTAAAGCATGTCACCAATGCTCCCGACTTTACCGGATGGAGAAATAATGAATTGCGTTTTGAACATGAGACACTTAAAGAGATTGCCAAAAGCATAGAACGTACATACAATATTAAAATAGTGTTTGGCTCGAACGGCATAGAAAATCAATATTTTACAGGTACCATTAATAATGGGAGCCTTGAAAGTGTGCTGAATACATTGGCACTAACATCGTCGTTAAAATTCCGGATCGAGAATCAACAAGTTATTTTGTCCAAACGATAACTGTTGATCCTTCTGTTCTTTCACTATACAAACAATAGCAGCCTGAAATAATTTAGGTTGCTTTTTTTTGAAATTTATATGTTAAAATGCAGGATGCAGTAGCGGAATTTTACGCCTTGCCTGTATATATAAGTGAAAGATTAATTTTTACCTTTTAACTTCTAAATTAATACGTATGAGAATGCACGTTAATGACACTTCGAGAATCAGACGGAGGCACCCGGACTTGCGATACCTTGTTGTATTGCTGCTGTTTTTCCCGTTTTTTATGAGCGCACAAATCAGCCTCAATGTAAAACAGCAACCGCTGAAAGACATATTCAAGCTGATTGAATCGAAAAGTGGGTATCGTTTCTTCTACAACGAAAGCCTGAAAGGTCTGGATCAATTGTGCACTATAAAGGTGGACAATGCGCCGATAGATAAAGTGATGACGCAACTTTTGTCTAAGGCTAATATTGGCTACAAAAAAGATAAGAACAATTTGATTGTTCTTTTTCAAAAGTCGAAAAGCCAGGAAGGAATGGATGAACAGACAAGAAAGAACATCCACAAAATCACAGGTTTTGTGAAAGACGAAAAAGGGCAACCTTTGCCGGGAGCCAGCGTAATCATCAAAGGCAATAAACAAGGCGTGATAACTGATCTTGATGGGGCTTTTTCGTTACAAAATGTAGAGGATAACTCCATTTTGCAAGTTTCTTTTGTTGGTATGAAGAAACAAGAAATCCCAATAAATAAACAAACGAATCTTGATATTACCCTTCAAGACGAAGCGATTGGGTTAAATGAAGTGGTTGCGGTGGGTTACGCCACTCAAAAGAAAGTGAATGTTATAGGTTCTGTTGCGACGATTAACTCAAAATCGCTCGATAGCAGGCCTGTAACAAATTTATCGTCTGCACTGGCAGGTTTGGCTACAGGGGTTTACGTTCGTAATACTTCGGGCCAGCCGGGTTCTGATGGAGCCAGCATTCTTATTCGCGGTACAGGTACATTGAATAATACAGCACCGTTGGTAATTGTTGATGGTATTGTGGGTACAACTACCGGATTAAACCCGAATGATGTAGAAAGTATTTCTGTGTTAAAAGATGCTGCTACAGCTGCTATTTACGGATCGTTGGCCTCAAACGGAGTCATACTGGTTACTACCAAAAGTGGTAGTCAGGGCAAGATCAGTGTGACCTATTCAGGAAATACATCCATCACTCATCCTAACAATTTACCTGGTTTCGTATCTGATTATGCACGTCACATGCAATTAGTCAACGAAGGCTATTCTAATATTGGTCAGACTCCGGTTTATACCGCGTCAACGATTGCCCTCTGGCAGAATGCAAACGAACATCCTAATGAATTGACATCATTAGGAATTCCCAATTATGTCGCTTATCCCAATACAAATTGGGCGAATGTAATCTTCCAGGATAAATTGCTCCAAAATCATAACTTGTCGCTAAAGGGAGGAACTCAGAATACGCAGTTTTTATTGTCTGCCGGATACATGAACAACCCGGGAACAATGCCAAATACAGGTTCAGACCGCTATCAAATTCGTGTGAATCTACAATCGAAGGTGGCAAAGTTTCTTACTGTCGGTACCCAAACATTTGGATCTGTACAGAATTCAAGCGTTGTGGATTTAAATACAGTCTTTTCTTATCTGACAGCTACAGTTCCGGGAGTTTATCCTCACTATAATGGAAAATACGGTTTCCCTTCAGCCTCAGAAGAATCTTCAACCGCAAACAATCCGCTTGCATCACTCTATTCGTTGGCAGGAGAAAATACTGTTACTATGGCAAATACCACGGTTTTTGCGAATTTGGATATTGTTAAAGGTCTGCGTATGGAATCAAAAGCTCACTATGACGTGTCATATACTGAAAACAATAACCATCCGGTTTCTCAGGATAAATGGAATTTTGCAACAAATACAATTGGGTCTTCAGCGGCAAGCCCGGGTCAGTTGACCACTCAATATTCATTGTATAAAAACTATAATGTAATACTTGATAATGTTTTGAAGTATAATACAACCATTGCAGGTAAACATGATGTGGGCGTTTTGGCCGGCTATAACCAACAGTATTTCAAATTATATAACTTCTTGGCCAAAAAGACAGGCTTGCTGGATGCTTCGTTAACGACATTGAATACGGCAACTACCATGACTACCATTTCAGGAGATGCTTATGATTATGCACTAAGATCTTTTTTCGGCAGGTTAAATTATGCATACAATCAAAAATATTTATTTGAAGCAGTTTTACGTTACGATGGATCATCCCGTTTTTCGAAAGATAGCCGTTGGGGCTTCTTTCCTGCATTCTCCGGTGGTTGGAGAGTTTCCGAAGAACCATTTATGCGAAATGTAAACAAGATTGTAGACAATTTAAAACTACGTGCGTCTTGGGGTAAAACCGGGAATAATGCTTCTGGAAATTATGATTACCAAGCTACATATAACACAACGCAATATTCCTACAATGGAGTTGCAACAAGTGGCTTAATACAAAAAAAGAGCGCAAATCCGTACTTGCAATGGGAAACAACTACGACTACGAACCTGGGATTAAGCGGAACGGCATTGAAGGGCGCCTTTAACTTTGAACTGGATGTGTACCGCGGATTTACGGAGGGCATCTTGTTCGTGCCAACAGTGCCTATTACAGTCGGAACGGCTACAGCCGCAACTCAAAATATTGCACAGGTTACAAAAAAAGGAATAGAATTGACTCTCGGGTATAACGGTAAACTCAAGAATTTCAAATACAGCATATCGGGAAATATAGCCTACAACTATAACAATGTAAAAAAATACAAAGGACAGTTGCAAGAAGGCTATGTCACAGATGCCAATGGCAATCAGGTTTACTCCTCAAACCTTGGTTCCGTATCGACAGGTTCAACTCAACGTATTCTGCAAGGACACCGTATTAACGAATATTATCTTTATCCGGTATACAAAGGCAATGGAACTTACACCAACAAAGATGGCTCGGTCAATAAAAATGGTGGTCCGAAAGATGGGATGATCAGAACTCAACAAGATATGAATTGGCTTCAAATGATGGTTGCTGCCGGTTATACTTTTCAGCCTTCCGGTGGAGTCAGTAATTCTAAAATATGGTATGGTGATTTAATATATGGCGATACCAATGGAGATGGTATTTATGGTAATTCGTATGATCAGAAATTTACCGGTAAAAACTCTTCTCCTTCATGGAATTATGGAATGAATTTTAACATGGCTTACAAAGGTTTCGATGTTTCTATGATTTGGGCCGGTAGTGCCGGAATGTCATATTATTGGAATGAAACATATATGAACAGATCAATAGTGGCGTTAGGGAAAGCTGTTCCTACATTAGTTGCTAATGATCATTATTATTACAATGAAGCAAATCCGAGTGATCCGGCGAATAATATCTATGGGCATTATCCCAGATTGAAAACTACTGATCCTCAGAGTGGCATAGCAAGCGATTTCTATTTGTACAATGCTTCTTATCTGAAATTGAAAAGTTTACAAATTGGATATACAATTCCGGAACGACTGACAAAAAAAGTGTCAATTAGTAATGCCCGTATTTTTATTGGTGGTGAAAACTTGTTGACTTTGACATCATTCCCGGGACTGGATCCGGAAGTAGGTGCATCTATTTCTTATCCTACCATGAGACAATATACCGTAGGGATGAATATTACTTTCTAAATAATTGAGACCATGAAACGAATATATCTTTATTTAAGTGCAATATTATTAATTGTAAGTTGTAGTAGTGATTTGCTTGATACAACGCCTTATTCTGCCATATCATCCCAAACAATGTGGACGACGGATAATTTAACTGATTTGGGAGTAACAGGAGTGTATGCTGCATTAAGACTCGGAACCGGAAGTAGCAGTACTACATCCCCGTACGAGCTGTATGAAACCGATCGTTTTGGATTTACAGGACAGAGCCGGTTTGATGAATCATTATTGAGAGGAACTATCACAGCCGGCGATGGGTTGTTTTCTACAATGTGGCAGAATTTCTACGAAGGTATTCAGCGTACGAATGATGCTATCAAAAATATTCCGCTCAAATCTCCATCTGTTGCCACAAAAAAAGCGAGATATATTGCAGAGTGTAAATTTCTAAGGGCTTATTTTTACTATAGATTAAATCAGCTTTATAAAGGAGTTCCAATTTATCTGGAACCGTTTACTGCAGAAGAAGCAACAAAGGCACGGTCAACTGAGGACGAAGTTTGGAATCAGATTATTACGGATTTGACTGACTGTATCAATGAGACTAATCTTCCGGATAGGTATGTTTCCGGTAATGCAAATTATGGTCATATTACAAAAGGCGCTGCTTATGCATTGCGCGGTAAAGTATATATGTACCAGAAAAAATGGGATCTGGCGGCTCAAGATTTTAGCAAGGTAAAAGATTGCGGCTATTCTTTGTTTTCAAATTACAAAACTCTTTTTACAACAGCTAACGAACAATGTCCAGAGATGATCTTTTCTATTCAAAATATCGGGCAACAAGATTTTGGAGGTTCCGTCCAATTGTATTATGGTAGCCGTTCAGCTTTTACATCTGACTGGAATTATTTTATGCCAACGCCAGATTTAGTGGATTTATATGAAAACATCGATGGCTCAAAATTTAATTGGGATGATGTTATTCCAGGTTACTCCAGCCTCACTGTCGCCGAACGTGAAGTTTATTTCCTGAGAGATAATTTAACAACAGCAGAAAAAAATGCGGCTGCACTCAGGGGAGCCAAAATGAGCTTGTATTTGCCAACCGGCAACGAAGCCAGAATTCTAAAGGCATATCAAAATCGTGACCCACGTTTGGCAGCAACAGTTATCACTCCGTATTCGACATTTACAGGAGCGTATAACAATACTTCGACTGTGGCTGTCGCTACTTTGAGATGGCCTTACAGATCACAGGCATTGACCGGAGGCGACATACAAACCGACACGCAAAACTATTTTTATTACTTGTACCGCAAGTTTGTGATTGAAGGAGTTACCGATATTCTCAATCGAAATTACAGCCCGATAGATATGCCGATTATCCGATATGCCGATGTTCTTCTTTTGTGGGCAGAAGCATTGAACGAACAGGGTTTCGTGCCGGAAGCCATAAGTAAGGTGAATGAAATAAGGCAAAGAGCCGGAGTTGCACTGTTGAACTCTAATGCCGCGACCACAGTGACCGGTCAGGCTGATCTGAGAGTCCGTATTCAAAATGAACGTAGTGTTGAATTTGCTGGCGAAGGTGTCAATTATTTCGATCAGTTACGTTGGAAAATATGGAAAGACAAAGTGTTTTATAGCGGTAATGGCAGTAAACAGATCTGGGGTGGTGTTGTAAGTTCATATTCGTTTAAGGGCGATTATATTTACACATGGCCAATACCGGCATCGGAAATTCAAATCAATCCGAATTTGACACAAAATGATGGTTGGATCAATTAATAGGTTTTAGGTCTTGCTACCTGATATGTAACTAACCAATAATGTTTTGCAAATATCAGGATTTCACTCCTCTCCTTTCCTTGCCTACAGGAAAGGAGAGGTTATTATCAACTTTCACTTTTCGGGATTAATCTAATCACGAAGTATCTACAGCGCATAAATTAGAGCATTCTACTGATATGGTTGCGTCTGAATGACAGGTGTTTTGCAACCTATTAGTTTGTCGTGTTTACAAAGCTACAAATATGAAATGCATTTTATTTATTGTCTCTTTGTTGTTTCTTGTTGGAAACCAGTCTTTTGCTAATTCGGTAAAAGAATTCTACGTAGCTAAAGATGGTAATTCCGGCAATACAGGAACAAAAGAGAGTCCATTCCTTACTTTGACTGACGCTCAAAAAGCCATCCAGGCTTATAAACAGATAGGCTCAAACAGTGGCACAAAGCAAGATGTCATTGTCTGGATTAGAGGTGGAATCTATGAACTTACCGAAAGTTTCGAACTGACAAGCGAAGATACCGGGTCTGAATTGTGCCACATTTCCTATCGGGCTTATCCGGGAGAGAAAGTCACCATCATAGGTGGACGTTTGATTTCTCCTAAAGCCGTCCATAATGTTGCCGGTTTGAATGAAAAAAAACGGTTTGTAGACCAATTGGCTGTTGATAAAATAAAGGTCATCGATTTAAAGGCTTTAGGTATTGTTGATTATGGGAAGAATCAAATAACGGGATTTCGTCGGCCTTATGTGAATGCAGCCATGGAACTTTTCATAAATGGGAAGCCTTTTCATTTGTCCCGGTATCCGAATAAAAATCAGATACGGATCAGAACGGATGATGTCATTGATCCTGGGATGGCTAATAATGACTTCCATCCGGGTAGCATTCGTTTTGACAAACAACGGCTTGCACTCTGGAATAAGGCACAGGATATTTTCACTTGCGGAAACTTTAAATATGCCTGGGCTAACGATCAGTTGAGGGTTAAAACGATTGATGCTAATACCGGAGAGGTAAAGTTTGCCGATGCACACATGTTTGGCATTTCCGGCGAACACGAATGGAATCAATACTATTTTTTCAATTTGATGGAGGAGCTCGATGAGTCAGGGGAATATTATATCGATCAACAAAAAGGGCTGCTTTATTTTTATCCGTTTGCGGAACTGAAGCCATCCGATACAATAATGGTTTCTCTTCTGGAGAAGCCGCTCATTGCCTTGAAAAGTGCCAGCTATACTGAATTTCGGAACATTTGTTTTGAAGCGGGTCGTGGCATCGGCATCTATATGGAAAATACGGTGTCCGATAAAATTGAAAACTGCACTATTCGGAATATGGGAGTAATGGGTGTTTGTATTGGAAAAGGCAGTAAGTCATCTCCAATATACCGTCATCCCGATGAAAAAAATCCATTTATGCCGGGAGAAAAAATATCTGGCGAGATCGGTAGTTTATATGACTATTTATACGAAAATTCCATATTTGACAGGGATGGTGGCAAAAATAATGGGGTTGTTAATTGCTTGATTGAAAATACCGGATGCGGAGGCGTAAGTGTTGGTGGTGGTAACCGTGTGAAATTGGAAAAGGCTGGTAACTATTTGTATGATTGCGAGTTTTTCAATTGTGGACGACGGGATTATTCGTATAAATCGCCGGTGAACGTAGACGGAGTTGGCAATAGGATACAACATTGCCAGATCAATACCTGTCCGGCAACCGCTATCTATATTCACGGCAACGATCATATTGTTGAATACAACGTAATTGACGGTGCATGTAAATTGATGGATGATCAGGGTGCGGTATATATAGGGCGTGATCCTTCAGAATATGGGAATGTGATACGGTATAATTTCTTGAAAAATATTGGTAATGAAGGTCTTACTATGGGAGTTTATTTTGATGACGGGGCATGTGGTACATCGCTTTACGGAAACATTTTTTACAAGGCGGGCACACGCTCTGTTTTGATTGGAGGAGGGCAGTACAATAAAGTGGAAAATAATATTTTCATTGCCTCCGAACTGGCTATACACATGGATAACAGGCTTGAAAACTGGGCAAAAAACTCATTGTTGCCAAACGGTATTTTCGAAATAAGAATGAAGGCGATGAACTTTCAAAAACCACCTTTTGCTGAGAGATACCCGGAGATGATTCATTATTTTGACAATGATCCGGCTGTACCCAAACATAATGATATTAAAAACAATGTGTTTGTAGGGGTTAAACAGGTGCATAATGGCAAAAAAGAGTGGGGGGTGGTTTTGGATGAGAATTTGGTAACGGATCAGGATGTGGAATTTCAAAATGCAGATCAATTTGATTTTACACTGAAAAAACAGTCTGTGATTTTTCAAAAATTGCCTGATTTTAAGCCAATACCCTTTGAGAAGATCGGACGAATTCACTAACGGAACGTCTATTTTGGATGTGTCTCTGTTTTATTTCTGTCATTAAACATCAACAAACTATGAAGCGATTTTTTTATTTAACGATTTTATTTTTTATCAGCATACTAATCTTTGCCGGAAATAAGACAAAGGCCGTGAAGCAAGCATCTTATGAGGCAAGAGTTGCTACAATTTCTCCACTTTCATTGGCCGATACTACATGGAAATCACTTACTCTTCGACAGAAAATTGGGCAACTGATGCTGATGCTTCCCGATCGCCAAAAGGAACTGGAATTGGGAAATGGTTCTTTGTCCGCTTTTTTTTCGAAATATCCGGTAACCGGATTTTTTATGGGGTGGAAACTTTGGGATGGAGTTGATCGTGACCAGTATCTTAATCATATCAGAAAAACCTGTGCCGAATATCAGCAGGCCAGTTCTCTGCCTTTGCTTTTTCAGGAAGATTATGAAAGCGGGGTTACTTTGCCCGGAATGACTTCTTTTCCGAATGAAATGGCTTTGGGAGCTGCCAATTCTTCCAATCTGGCCTATCAGTATGGAAAAACTGTCGCCCAGGAAAGTCGCTCGGTCGGTGTGAAATGGGTGCTGCATCCGGTAGCCGATTTGAATATAAATCCGTTTAATCCAGTGACTAATACCCGAAGCATTTCGGATGATCCGGACAGAGCCATACGTTTGTTAAGCCGACAAATCAAAGGATTGCAGGACAATGGGGTGGCTGCAACTATCAAACATTTTCCGGGTGATGGTGTGGATTTTCGTGATCAGCATTTATTGACTACCTGTAATTCTATGCCTTTTGATGTCTGGGAAAAATATCATGGAAGAGTTTTTAAGGCGTTGATTGATAGTGGTGTGAAAACGATAATGCCCGGACATATCTGTTTGCCATCGTATCAAAAAGAAACAATGAATGGTCATTATCTGCCAGCCACATTGTCCAAAGAACTGCTGACTAATTTGTTGAAAGGAGAACTGGGATTCAAAGGCGTTGTAGTTTCGGATGCTATGGTGATGGGAGGATTTCGTGGGTGGTATGATAGCCAGTTGGAGGGCGAAATTCATAGTTTTATGGCAGGTGTAGATGTTTTATTGTGGCCGTCATATCAGTTTATGGACACACTCGAAGCCCGTATCATACGTAAGGAAATACCGGAATCACGACTGAATGATGCTGTTAGTCGCGTATGGAACCTTAAGAAAAGCCTCGGTTTAATGGATAAAAACCGGCAGTTAATTGAAGCGATGACACCGGAAGAAAAATCGAATGCACAATCCGTTTCGGATGCGATTTGCGAAAAGGCGATTACACTGGTTCGAGACCGGAGCCAGGCACTTCCTTTGGATCCGAAAAAAGATAAGAAAATCCTGTTAGTCGGGGTTACACCGGTTAGCCGTAAAGGCGGAGATTCGTCCCTGAAGAAGATGGAAGGATTTGGAGAGCTGTTACGCTCTAAAGGTTTCGTTGTTGATTTTCAACATGATCTGTTATATGAAACACAGGGATGGACAGAATCGGTGTCAAAACAATACGATCGCATATTGTTTTTGGTTGACAGGCACATGCACGCACCGTATGGCCCGCTGGAGTTGTGGGACGATGAGGCTCAAACTGTGTGGGGCATCAATGCTATGCCGAAAGAAAAGCTAATTGTTATATCATTAGGAAGCCCGTATTCCATTCCTGAATATTTTGAACGGGTCAATACCTGCATTAATGCTTACTCAAATACAACCGTGATGCATAAGGCCTTAGTAAAGGCGTTGATCGGAGAGATTCCGATGAAGGGTGATTCTCCGGTTAATCTGGATGTTCAAAGCAAATTTAAATTATTTTGATTGAAAAATAGAATATTGATTAAAGTGTTAGTTTGATTATGTTCGGTATTTGAGAATAAACAAATTTGTTTTATTGAAGAAGGTTGTAGAACAGGCTAATATGTGATATTCTCATTCTAACTTTCCAAACTATACGCCTGATAGGAAGATTCTGAAATTATATGGGGAGACAAATGTTAAACTTAATATAATCAGTAGCATGACTGGTGTTGTGTCTTGATTTTTTATTCTCAAAATTTTGCTTTTTATTATAGGATGTGCAGCAGTGAGATAAGATTATAATAAGAATAGTTTGGCATTCATTTGTTATGATATTTATTTTAAATATATGGCAGGTTATTTAATGCGTAATTTCAAATTATTATTTGGGGTAATTATATACAGTCTGTTGTTAAACAGTAATATAATCGCTCAAGATACGGCAAATACCGCAGGTCATTCAAAGCGGATAACCATTATGGGGTTGGGAGATTCAATCACCGAAGGAGGCGAGGAGTTTCATTCCTATTTGTTCCCTCTGTGGGAGCATCTTTTTGCTGCTGGATACCGGATCGAGTTTATCGGTCCGCGAAGTAGTAAATGTCGCATTGGAACGTTGAATCATTGCGGATTTAGCGGAATGACAGCTGAATTTCTGGATGCTCATATCGACAGTATTTATCGAAAATATCCGGCAACCCTGGTTTTGCTTCATTCCGGGCACAATCATTTTGATACAGAAAAGCCAGTAGATGGAATTATAGCAGCACAACAGTCTATAATCAGGAAAATACAGGCAATTAATCCGAAGGTAAAAATCTTGGTGGCCGAAGTAATAGAAAGCGGTAAATTACCCAAATACTCGTATATCCCGGAATTAAATAAACGCATTGCAAGCATGGTTCAAAACATGCATAATCCAAACGTGGTTTTGGTAGATCAATCCAAAGGATTTGACTGGACTCAGTATACCATTAAGGATAAAGTGCATCCAAATCCGGTTGGGGCTGATCGTATGGCAACAGCCTGGTTTGATGCGCTAAAACAAATTCTGCCTAAACCGGGACAATCTTTTCATCCGGAGATTGTTAGCTATAAAAAGACAGCTCAAAGAGATCTGAGTCTTCATATTTTCAGGCCAGGAAAGATAAAGAAAGGAAAGAAAAGACCAGCAATCGTTTACTTTTTCGGAGGAGGCTGGTCGGTTGGAACTCCATTGCAATTTTATCGCGAATGTGCTTATTACGCTTCAAAAGGAATGGTTGCAATTGCATCCGATTACCGGATTGCTAACCTGGATCATTCTACTCCATTCGAAAGCGTGGAAGATGCCAAAGATGCTATCCGTTGGATTCGCCGGAATGCCGGGAAATGGAATATCGATCCCGATCGGATTGTAGTAGCAGGCTCATCGGCTGGCGGACACCTTGCGGCAGCCACTGGTACGTTAAAAGAATTTGAAACTAAGCAGGACTCATTCAGCTGTAAACCAAATTTGCTGGTGCTTTACTATCCTGTAATTGACAACAGCGAAAACGGCTATGGATTTGATCTGGTGAAAGCAAGATATAAGGAACTATCTCCGTTGCACAATATCGATCATACGACACCGCCGGCACTGTTTATTCTTGGAACCAAAGATTCACTGATCCCGGTAAAAACAGCCGAAACGTTTCGGTTGCACATGGAGGAAAATGGCGTTGATTGTGAGTTGCATATGATTGAAGGGGCCGGACATCCTATCTTTAATTATGCACAAGAACTGTCTCCTGTTTTTTATACCATTAAAACCCTGACAGATGATTTTCTGAGGAAATATGGTTATTTGAAGTGAAAAACGAATTATTTAAGAGGGTGTAATCCTAGTGGAGTCCATCCTTATAATGAAAGGGGACCCAAGATTTATCATGGAGTATTTAAATGTTTATTTTTTAAAATAATAGTAAGTAGTTATGCGAAGGCGAATCTCCATGTTTTTTCATGTCCGATTGGTAAAGATTGTATTGTTAATAATAGGATAATAGATTTAGATCAGCATCGGCTAGGAAAAGAATGGGAAAGAGTTTCTCTACAAAACAATAAGTTGTGTCCGGATTTTAAAGAGTAACTGATTGTGTTTTTTTAGTTTTCTGAATGACAATGACTTTTGGTTTAATTGAACCAAATTCGGGCTGGATTGAGATAACTGTGGATAATAATGTGGCAGAAAAGCTTAGTCTTTGATTCGTGCTATAATTATTGAAGGTTATAGTATTTTGTTGTTGATCCACTTAAAAATATACGATTCCTAATCTTTCTGCCAGAATATTGTCTGAGACGTTTGGCAAAGTTGCTATTCGCTTAAAATTGGAGAACTCAATGAAAGACTCTGTGAATTATAAAGATTATTACGAAAATTCTCATTGATGGCGTTGAATCTAAAAAGTTTTTCATCCCTAATGGCTGAACCTAATTGGGCTAAAATATTTGTTTATTTGAATATTATTACTCAGACTGCATTTTGAAGCCATCTTGACTTTTGGCTGAATATGCCTAAAAGGGCATTATTTGTTAAATTTCAATTACCGACCCCTCTCGCGACGACTTCGTGTCGGAGTCAGACATTTATCGTCTGACCTAACCTCCCCAAAATGGGGAGGAATTCGCCCTTAAAATGAGGAAATTTTGTTCATTTTACAAGGTTACAGCCTCCATTTTGGGGGTTGGGGGTCAAAAAATAAAAAGTCAAGATGACTTCTTTTTATAAAATTGATTTATAACTCGTTTCGTATGAAAAAATTATTATTTGTTTCTTCGTTTTTGTTGATTGCTCTGCAAAGTGTTAATGCTCAAGCATTGTATAAATCCACATGGGAATCGATTGACAGTCGTCCCGTTCCCGCCTGGTTTTCCGAAGCCAAGTTCGGAATTTTTATTCACTGGGGATTGTACTCCGTACCTGCGTGGGCGCCGACAAAAGGTAAGGTGTACGAAAAGTATGCCGAATGGTACTGGGCTCGACAAAACCCTGCCGATAAACCTTCTGCAGCATTTACAGACTTTCATAACAAAATTTACGGTGCAAAAACCGAATATCCTGATTTTGTTAGCGAATTTAAGGCCGAGATGTTTGATCCGGCAAAATGGGCGGAGATATTCAAGCAATCGGGTGCAAAGTACATCGTGCTAACCACCAAACATCATGACGGATTTGCACTGTGGCCATCGGAACAAGCCTGGAACTGGAACTCGGTAGATGTAGGTCCTCACCGTGATTTGGCGGGTGATTTGACGACTGCTGTTAAAGCGAGCGGATTACACATGGGCTTTTACTATTCGCTGTATGAATGGTATAATCCTCTGTATAAAAAAGATCTGCCGAAATATGTGTCCGATCATATGATTCCTCAAATGAAAGACTTGGTGAACCGTTATCATCCGGATATGTTGTGGACGGACGGAGAATGGGAAATTACAAGCGATCAGTGGAAAAGCACCGAGTTTCTGTCTTGGTTATATAACGACTCGCCAGTCAAAGAATCCATAGTGGTTAATGATCGTTGGGGAAAGGATACACGGGGAAAGCACGGAGGTTTTTATACCACAGAGTACGATATCGATGGTGATCAGGCCGTAAAGAGAGAAAAAAGTGGTCGCCCCTGGGAAGAATGCCGGGGTATCGGAGGATCATTTGGTTATAACCGGAATGAATATCTGGAAGATTATGAAACCTCAGAGTCACTGATTCGTATTTTGGTCGATAAAGTCTCCAAAGGAGGTAATTTGCTTCTTAATGTAGGACCTACAGCAGATGGAAGAATTCCGGTCATTATGCAACAACGGTTGAAAGACGTCGGGGATTGGCTGGCAATTAACGGCGAAGCAATTTATGGAACTCAAGCTTGGAAACATTCAACGAAGTCCAAAAAAGATCCGAACATGTTCTTTACCACGAAAGGCAATGATTTATATGTGATTGTTACGAAATGGCAGGATATTCCAATGACAATTAAGGATGTGCCTCACGTTAATGCAGTTACATTGTTAGGGTTTAAGGGGAAAATAAAATATTCGTCGGTCAATAATCAATTAACCATTACGCCTCCTGTGGTTTCTCCATCTGATAATTTGAGCAGATATGCATGGGTGTTCAAGATTGATGGAGGTGCGATTTGATTAAATTATGAAAAAGATGAATTTGGTAATTGTTTGAAAATTAAATGTATGAAGTTAAAATATGTTGTCTCTTTACTGATACTGCTTATGCTGGTTATAAGTCAGAAAAGTGTTGCTATAACGTTGAAGAGCCCTGGAGGAAAGATTGAGGCTAAGGTAGATATTTCTAACAAACTGTTGAAATTGGCTGTTGTGCAAAACGATACGAAAGTGCTGTCAGATTGTTCTCTAGGGTTGGTTCTGGATAATATTAATATTGGACGAGATGTTTCCATGACCGGTAAAGTGGCAGAAAAGACGATCCATGAAGAGTATTCTCAGTTTGGAAATCATAGCACTGCGGTTAATTATTGCCGAGAAATGATACTGCCATTCAAGTCTCACAATATCAGTTATCAGTTATTTGTAAGGGCTTATGATGATGGTGTAGCCGTGAAATATGTTATTCCTAATGCAAAGGATAAGGTTGTAAATAGTGATGGTACTACTTTTCCGATACAAGCGTCTGCGCAATGTTTTTGGGCTCCATATGCTGATAGTAATGAGGAATTACATACGGTTTCTTCTTTTAGCGGAATTCGCGAAAATCAGGCCATAGTGGCTCCGTTTACCGTCCGAACCAGCAACTCTTATATGGTATTTAGTGAAGCCGGTTGTGTCGATTTTCCAGATATGAGCTGGGTGAAGCAGAATGGAGCTGTCAAGGCAAATTTTACAACCAATTTGCAGGGGTGGAAAAATCAGAAGAATTCAATTGTCTCGCCCTGGAGATGTGTTATTCTGGTTGATAATCTCAATGATTTAGTTAATACTGATTTAATCTCTAATTTGTGTAAAGCTCCTGAATCTCAAACCGATTTTAGCTGGGTAAAACCCGGACGTGTTTTATGGCAATGGTGGAGCGTGGGAGCTCCAAAATTCGAAGACCAAAAATTGTGGTTCGATGCGGCAGCACGCCTTACCTGGGAGTATTATTTAATTGATGATGGATGGCGCGACTGGAGACAACCTGGTAAAGATCAGTGGCAATGTCTGAAAGAAGTTATAGACTACGGGAATTCAGTCGGAGTAAAAAGTATCGTGTGGGTAGATTCAAAAGAGATGCGCGATGTAGAGAGCCTGCGTACTTATCTGACAAAGGTGAAACAGGTAGGGGCAAAAGGGATTAAAATTGATTTTATTCCGCCGGCAACACCCGAAATAATGCAGTGGTATGAAATGGCACGTGAAGAAACGTATAAGCTCCAACTAATGTGTGATTTTCATGGTTGTATCAAACCAACTGGCTTGCGCAGAACCTGGCCCCACGAAATGACCCGAGAAGGTGTGCGGGGCAATGAGTATCAGATGACTCGCTATGACCGTCTCATGCCCTTGGATCAGGATGAAATTATGCCGTTTACCCGTTTTATTGCCGGACCGGCCGATTTTACTCCGGTTATATTCGATGCCAAAGAGCTTCGGGGTTATACCTGGGCACATGAGCTGGCTCAGGCTGTGATATATAATTCGCCATTAACCCATTTTGCTGACGATTATCGCAATTATCTGGATAACCCGGCTGAAGATGTTTTGAGGGATATACCCGTTGTGTGGGAGGAAACGATAGTGCTACCTTGCTCTGAAATAGGAGCGGTGGCTGCTTTTGCCAAAAGAAAAGGGAATGAGTGGTGGATTGGTGTTATGAATGGTAAAAAACCGACAACGATTTCATTTGCATTGAATTTTATTAAGAAAAAAGCATCTGCACTTGTTTTGTCTGATAATAAGAATAATGTACCGAATGCTTTTGTTCGCGAGGAGAAAGAAGTCCGCAATGGCGATGTGGTCACTATACATTTACGACCGGGCGGAGGTTACATTATGCGACTGAAAAACCTGCAATAGGAAGATGAAAAAGATAGTGCTTTTAATATTGATTTTAAGTTCGACTTTGTGTATGGCTCGTCAAAGTTCCATGCACCCGGACGCACAGATTCGTTTTGTGAAATTGAAGATAAAGCAGAAGGCAGAGCCTTGTTTTAGTGCTTATGAACAGCTAATTCATATCGCAGATTCTTTGCAAAACAAGCCGCATCACGCGCTTGAAAATTTTTCTGTACCGGGTTTTTATTTTAAACCGGAACTGCATAAAAAGAACTCTTTAGCATTGTCCGGAGATGCATTTGCTGCTTATGCCAGCGCTCTTGCTTTCAGATTGTCTGGAGATAAAAAGTACGGAGCAAAAGCATGCTATTTCCTGAATGCCTGGGCCTCTGTTAATAAAAAATGTTCGGATGCAGACGGAGAGTTGGTGCTTGCCTATAATGGTACGGCGTTGTTGATAGCTGCTGAATTGATCGACGGATCCGGAATTTGGAATAATCGCGAACGAAATCAATTTGTAAACTGGGTGACGTCGGTCTACCAGCCTGCTGTAAATGATATTCGGGTTCGGAAAAATAATTGGGGAGATTGGGGACGGTTTGGCTCGCTTCTTTGCGCATCGTTTTTAGCTGATAAGAAAGAGATTCAAGAAAACATACGGTTGATTAAGTCAGATCTCGATCAAAAAATAGCCCCTGACGGCCGAATGATTGAGGAAGTGAAACGGGAGAAGAACGGAATATGGTACACCTATTTCTCGTTGGCTCCAATTACTGCGGCCTGCTGGGTTGCCTACAATTGCACAGGAGAGAATCTGTTTCTGTCCGATAAAGAGGGACGATTGATAAAAAGTGCCTTGGATTATTTGTGTTATTACTCAAAACATCCCGATGAATGGAAGTGGTTTTCCAATCCGCGAAACGGGGAAGGTGAACCCTGGCCGGAAAATTTATTGGAAGCGATGAACGGTATTTATAATGAGAAGAGTTATACTGAGTTTGTTCAACCGAAAAGGCCGGTTATTTATCCTTTTCACGCTTATGCATGGACATTCCCGACGTTGATGCCTTTGCGCATCGGCACATATCCTGCAAAATAGAGATCATGCACCAACGATGATTCCTTCTCCTTGTATTTATTTTTCAATCACGAACAAAATTATGAAGAAATATTTTTTCTTGCTATCGTTAATCTGGATGTTCTCTGCATCTGCTGTCGGAGCTCAGGAGTTTATCCGGATTTGGAAACCGGGGTGTATGGCGAACAGCAGAGGATTAAGCGTAAAAGATAGTATGAATGCAGAACTTATTTGCCGGGTGTCTGTGCCTGGTATGTATGCATTCAGGCCTTCAAATGCAGAGAACAAAGGCGCTGCCGTATTGATTCTGCCATCCGGCGGTTATTCGGTGCTTTCTTATGCTACCGGATTTCAGTTGGCAAAATGGTTTAATACTATCGGAGTGACTGCTTTTGTCCTTAAATACCGTTTGCCGCAATCTCCGGATGTAATCGATTCGTATAAAGCGCCGCTGCAGGATGCACAAAGAGCGATGAGATGGATTCGTTCAAAATCAAAAGAGTGGGGGTATGATGCAACTAAAGTGGGTGTAATGGGAGCTTCGGCAGGAGGTCATATTGCGGCATGTCTGTCCACGATCACCAATGAGTGGTATCTTCCGAATGATTCGATTGATTACAACAGTTTTATACCAGCCTTTGCAATTCTCATTTCGCCGGTCATCTCCATGCTGGAAGCGGCTCATGTGCCCAGCCGGAATACGCTTTTGGGGAAAAAGGCAACACCAGCACTCCTGGAACAATTTTCCTGCCAATTGCATGTAGGCATACAAACTCCACCATCTTTTATCGCACTGGCAGAAGATGACCAAACTGTGTCACCCGTAAACAGTCTTTTATATTTTTCAAGTCTCTTGAAGCAGGATGTTAAGGGGTGTTCGCTGCATATTTTCCCCAATGGAGGACATAGTATTCGGGTACGTAAGAATCCGGGAATAACTGGATATTGGCCAGTGTTGGCGGAAAACTGGTTGATTGAAACTGGTATAATAAATTAAGAAGTAGCTGTATATTAATTGAAAACATTATGAAGAGACTATTTTTTTTGCTGATTTTGGTTGTCGGCAGTGTGATTATTCCCGATTTATCAGCGCAAAACAATGGTGCGGAGAATCGACGTCTTGAATGGCTTAACTATCTTGACAAAATTGCAAAACCCGTAATGTCGAACCTCGCAAACGACCGCTTGCGTGAAGAAATGCCAGTGTCGGTTCCGTCTATTAGCGATGATCCGAAGAATAGGAAAAAGGTGGCTTATCTCGAAATCTTTGGCAGAACTTTGAGTGGAATTGCTCCCTGGCTTAATTCGGAAGGTGGCTCGCAAGATGAGATAGCATTGAGAAATCGTTACCGCGAATGGAGCCTGAAAGCGATCGATAATGCCACGAATCCTGCGGCAAAAGATTATGTGGCATGGATGGCACCTATCCCTCAGCCCTTGGTAGATGCATCCTATGTTGCACTGGCTCTTATCCGGGCTCCGTGGCTCTGGAATCATTTGGATACCAAAGTGCAGAATCAGGTTGTTGAAGCCTTGAAAAAAACGCGGTCAACCGTTCCGGTGTATAACAACTGGATATTGTTTTCAGCGATGATAGAAGCATTCTTCTGTCAGTACGATATTCCGTATGATCCGGTTCGTATTGAATTCGGCATTCGCGAATTTATGGAACACTGGTATACGGGAGATGGAATGTTCTCGGATGGAAATCCGTTTAATATAAATTATTACAATAGCTATGTTATTCAGCCGTATATGAATACAATTATGTATGTAATGATACAGAAAACTAACAGGTATAAACAATACGCGGGTAAATTGGATACGATCAGCAAACGGTATGCACAATTGCAAGAGAGATGTATCAATGCAGATGGATCTTTCCCGGCAACGGGCCGATCAATAGTCTACCGAGGTGCAGCGTTTCAACACCTTGCGGATATGGCTTTGCATAAAAATTTGCCGGTATCTTTGACTGAAGGGCAGGTGCGGGCTGCACTGACCGCTGTGATTCGAAAAACGTTGGATGCACCGAATACATTCTCGACTGCCGGGTGGCTGAATTTAGGAGTTTGCGGAGACCAGCCCGGATTAGCAGATGTATATAACAATACCGGAAGCTTATATATATGCACCAATATTTTTCTACCGCTTGGTTTGTCGGTGAACGATTCGTTTTGGACGTGTGAGGATAAAGCCTGGACGGCAGTGAAAATTTGGTCGGGCCAGGATGTGAACGGCGATCATGCATTGGAATTTAATCATTAATCAAACCTAAATATAAAAAATATGAGATTGAAACTACACGTTGCACTGCTTGTGTGTGTTGTTGGAACCATAACCTTATGTGCACAATCCAAAGCTACATCAAAATCTTTTCTTACCACCATCAATCAAAAACTTGATTTTGCAGTAAAACAAGAGATAAAGATGGCTGAAAGTGTAAAAGATCGGCCTGGAAAGTTTCCCGTTACGCTGGATAAGAATGGAAATCTGGCTTTATGTGATACTACTTCATGGACATGTGGCTTTTTCCCGGGAACGCTTTGGTATTTGTACGGATATTCTAAAAATGAGCAGATAAAACAGCATGCCAAACTTTTCTCCGATCGTTTGGAAGGCATGCAAAATGCTACCAATACGCATGATATTGGTTTTATTGTCTATTGTAGTTATGGCAATGGTTATCGGTTGACTGGCGATGCTGACTATAAAGCTAAGATTATAAGAGCCGCTCAATCTCTCTGTACAAGATTCAGTCCGGTGACGGGATGTATAAAGTCATGGGACAGAGGTGCCGGGGTTTATCCGGTGATTATTGATAACATGATGAATCTCGAATTGTTGTTTGAAGCATATAAACTTACCGGGAATTCTAAATTTCGGGAAGTGGCTGTTGCTCATGCAAATACTACCATGAAAAATCATTTTCGTAATGATGCAAGTTGCTATCATGTCGTTTTCTATGATCCGGTAACGGGAAAAGTAAAAGCTCGTAAAACACGTCAGGGGTTTGCCGACGAATCTTCCTGGTCACGAGGTCAGGCATGGGCTCTGTATGGCTATACCATGTGTTATCGCGAAACGAAAGATGTCGTTTATTTGCATCAGGCACAAAAAATAGCGGCTTTCATTCTCAATCATCCCCGTTTGCCAAAGGATAAAATTCCGTATTGGGATTTTGATGACACTAAAATTCCGAATGTTTGCCGAGATGCTTCTGCGGGAGCCGTTATATCTTCTGCCCTGATTGAGTTGAGTCAATACGTATCCAAAGACGACGCCAGGAAATATTTGAATGTGGCAAAAGTGCAATTGCAGGCTCTCTCTTCACCGGTATATCTGGCTCAAGATGCATCCAATAGAAATTTTCTCTTAAAGCATAGCGTAGGTTCAATGCCCGATAACATGGAAGTGGATGTGCCACTGCCATATGCCGATTATTATTATCTGGAGGCCCTGATCCGTTATCGTAAGCTGCTTAACGGAGCTTCGTTGTTTAAGTAATGTCGTTATACTTTTTGGTCATGAATAAGAATTTGAAAATCATTTTGTCCGTGTTGTTGCTGATATTTTGGTCGGATGTGCTTCCGGCAAAATGTGTTTGCCCGGCTTCGGAACCGGTTGCCACGGATACAGCCGGTGTTCGCATTGGATCAAAATCGGTGCAACATGTCGATGCGGTATCATTAGGGATATTCAGAAATGACATCTGTTTGCCATCAACATTATATATGTTGGATGGCGTACAGAACAATGTTTTTGTAGAACCGTTGATCAAACGTTGGAGGCCGTATAACGATGTTGTCAGGTTTTCGGGAACTGTTAAATTCCAACGGCGGCTTGAACGGGTTGCAAGCATCTCCTCACCTCAGAATGGAGATTCTCTCCGTTTGCAATTGATCAATCTAGATGAATTTGAAACTGTAAAAGCAATGTCTTCTGTTATTTCGGTAGGACGTCCGGGCGTTGGTACAGATACGGTGACGGTTTCTATTATTGGAGATAGCTTTACGTATGGAGCTTTTTTCAAGGATGCACTTTTAAAAAAAGGATATGTGCCCAAAATCCGGATGGTTGGACTACAGGAAGTAGATGGCTGTCCGGGACAATTTGACGAAGGACGTCCGGGATGGTCATTGCAGGGCTACTTTAGAGTAAGTAAAGGCAGAGCCGATGCCTATAACGGGTTTTGGCAACCGGAAGGAGACTGTAAATATTGGGGTTCTACCGCTTTTTGGCAGCTAGTGCATGAAATCAATCGTTTCCCTAATAAAAAATGGGAACCTAAAGAAATTTATTTTACCAAGAGATATTTCAAGGAGGCATATGTGTTCGATCAACAAACCGGGTTGAAACTAAATCCTCGAAAAAATGACATCATGTATGATAATGCTTTGGCTCATTTCGTGAGATATGATGGAAGAAAATGGGTGGAAACAAAATATGAACAATATCAATGGAGCTTTGATTATGGTAAGTATTTGTCGATGTGGAGTCTGAAAGCCCCTTCCATTTTAGTGGAATTTCTTGGACTCAACGATTTTCGGGATTTTCCTAATCCAGCTACAATCGATTTCAACACATGGAACAAACAAATCGAACAAATGGCACAATCGTATCTGAAAGTAGTGCCGGCTGGCCGGTTTGTGGTAATGATTCCACAATCGACTTGTGGTATGTTGAATAATATGGCCGGTGATTTTACTATTAAGCAAAATGCATGCATGTGGCAAGTACGAAAGAATATCATTGAAAGATTCGATAGACGGGAAGCCGAGCATATATACGTTGTGGATGCTGGTATTGGTATCGATAATCGGGATGGATATAAATTCTCATCAGATGATAAATATACAATGCCTTATACTGAAAATTCCGAAGTAAATAAAATAGAAGTTCAATGGGGTAATCCGCATCCGTATCCTAACTATCCAGTGATGGGAATACCTCTTGCTGCTTTTATTCAGAAATATAGGTGAAGTCTTTAGGTCTGTCTTTAAACTTTCATGAGTAATTACAGCATACATATAGTATGTTAACACGAAAGAAAGCGATGCATATAAATCTAATTGGATTAGAGCTGATGTGTATTATTCGCTAATTTTAAGGATAAATGTATCTTGAAGTAGATGATGACTTATGTAATATTGGAATTTGTTATTTTTAACGAAGAGTGCGTAGCTCTTTTGGCAATGTCAAAATAGTATTGTCGGTTACGCTATCATATTCGCACATTTAGTAAATGTTTGCTTGTAATTGCAATCTGATCAATGAAATTCCGATAACGAATTGAATATAGAAATCTCTTGTTAGGATCAGATCCAAACTGGATATGTAAATATGTTATAATCAATTAATTATAAGGTGTTTGTGTTTTTAGTGGTATGGGCGGAACGTGAACCTTTGCTGCGGTTTGTTGTTTTCCCCTTTTTACCAGTTGAATTTACCTTGGGGTACAATTAAATGTGCGGTTTTGAAGGCGTTTTTAACAAAAAAATTCACTTTTCTTTTATCCTTCTATTGGGTCGTAAAACAGGTATTACCTCTCGTTTTACGGCTTTTTCGATTCAATGAATTATACTAATGGCAGTAGCTAATTTGTCCTTTGTAATGAATAACCTGAAGGGAAACAGAATCTATATCGTATGGGATTAAAGGACTCCGGAATGTCGAATGATATATAAAGAGGCGTGAGAGGTTGAAAAAGATCCTAAATTCTTTTTGTCTATTCGACTCAGAGGATAAATAGAAATAGCCACCAAATTATAAAAGAAGAATAGTCATATGTTAACACGAGATTAATTCCAGAACAATCAGGGTCAATGTTGATGTTCAATGTTGATATCTAAATTCAAAATTTAATAATGACTTTTATTCAAAATTTCACAGAGAGTTTGCACAAACAACTGCAATTAATAGAATTAGAAGAATCGAATATTATAGATAAGGCATCGGCCTCAATAGCATTATTGGAAAATCAATTTGCGGAGCTTAAATCTTTAGTTGTTGAACATTCGTTCAAAGATAAAGATTCTGAAATTCATTTTTTCAAGAAAATCAAACCTCATTTGAGTTGTAAACTAATCTATTATAAAAGAATATATAATATAGAGATGTCCCGTCCGGCAGGTAGCAATATTGCTATCAAATCTTATTTGGAAAAGGAACTGAACCGGATTCACCATTATTTTGAGAAGCATATAGAGTTCTATAAATATTATAGAGGTGGCCATACGCATTTCGATCATCACTATTTTCTTCGTAAGAAGCCGGATATTCAATTGGTATTAGATAGTTTTTACTTTGAACGTGATCTTCGGTTTTCTACCTGTTGTGATTTTATAGTAGCTAAAATTCTGGCGAATGACATGCTAACAGTATACATTAATAACGAGTTGGAACGACTTGAAAAGGCATCTGAAGACCCAAACGGATTGATTTTTCCCAAAGTGAAAGAAACCTGGACTGGAAGCAAAACAGATCTTGTAGAATTGATTTATGCTCTATGTGAAATGGGATGTTTCAATTTTGGGAAGATGTCTCTCAAGCGTCTTACCGACTATTTCGAAAATGTGTTTAATGTTGATTTAGGAGACGTTTACCACACGTATCTTTCTATAAGAGGTCGTAATAACAGAACTCAGTTTCTGGATGAACTTAAATCAAAGTTGATTGCAAAGATGAATAAAGATGATCAGAAATAGATGATGCCATTTTTACCAAGCTTATCTTTTTTTATTGCAAACTAATGTTTTTATTACAATATTGATAATCAGGATATATTGGTGTCAGAAATACCAATTATTATACCAAGATTTTATACTTTAAAGTCGAGTATTAAGCCTCTGAACAAATGTTTCAGAGGTTTTTTTATGCCCAAAAATCAGCTCAACTTTCTTATACCAAGATTTTTATTGGCAGATATGTGGAAATCTATTCATAGTCGGTTTGTAGACAGTGAATTTCGGACTGTTGAAAAAATAGTTGTACCAACTGTACAACCTCGGTTTCTTCTTTTGTGGACCTTTGCAAGCATTAAAACCAAAAATTAATGGAAGTTATAACAATGGAAGCGGCGGCTTATAAGGAAATTGTGGCAAAAATAAATACAATTGCCAAATTCGTGGTGGAGCACCAGACAGTTGAGACAAAGAATCCAGATGAAGAATGGGTCGATAGCTATGAGGTTTGTACTTTTCTCCAGATTAGTCAACGCACCTTACAGAGACTACGTTCTAGTGGTATCATCTCGTATTCGCTTATTTCAGGTAAAACTTATTATACCATTGGTGAAATCAAGCGGATGCTCAATGAACGGCGAGTGCGTAGTACTAAAGAAGCTTTACAAAATCTAATCGACAATCATTATCACTATGCTCAACAAAGAAGAGTTGCTAAGGAAAACAAATAGGGGACTGGATGTGTTCAAACATTATATCCCGGGGCAATGGCGCATTGGTCGGAATTTCCTAAATCCTTTGTACGAGGATAAACGGGCTTCCTGCAATGTGTTCTTTGACCGTAAAAATGGATATTATAGAATCAAGGATTTTGGTAATGATGATTTTAGCGGAGACTGTTTCTTTTATGCCGGGAAACAAAATGGCTTGGACTGCAATAACCCCAAAGATTTTATAGAAATACTTCAAATTATTAATAGGGATTTGTCGTTGCATCTGAATGATGATGTACTACCAGTTAAAACGACTTTGCCGAGGAATCTATCCAGCCCCAAACCGGAAATAAGTGCAGAACCGAAAAAGAATAAGCCCTATAATATTATCCAGCAAAATTACACGGCAAAAGAATCATCTTTTTGGGTACAATATGGTGTTACCGCTGAAGTTTTGAAAGCTTATAAGGTGATTTCCTTGAAAGAATATCGAAGTGTAAATAACGAGGGCAAGCCTTTTATTTTGCAATCATCGGAGACGGAACCTTTATTCGGATACATTGGCAAACGATGTATAAAGATTTACCGTCCATTTTCATCCATACGTTTTTTATATGGAGGAGATATTGGAGAAAGCTATTGTTTTGGATTGGAGCATTTGCCGGCCAAAGGCGATACACTATTTATTACCGGTGGAGAAAAAGACGTGTTGTCGTTAGCATCACATCGATTTTATGCGATTTGTTTCAACAGCGAAACAGCAAACATTCCTGTGACGATTATTCGAAGGTTATCTCATCGTTTCAAACATATCGTGTTGCTTTATGATGTCGATAAGACGGGATTGGAATCTTCAATAAAGCATCAGCAGCAATTATCTGAATTCAGTGTCAGACGACTTGTGCTGCCTCTTTCCGGCGAAAAAACGGACAAAGATATTTCCGATTACTTCAAAGCAGGGAATACCCGAGAGCATTTTCTAAAATTATTTCTTGAATTTTTAGATACAATATATAGCGAAACTATGGCCATATTAAAGCCTTGTGAAATAGATTTTAATAATCCACCGATAAAAGCGGAAATGATTATTTCCATTAATGATGTTCCCTTGGGAACTCAGGGTAATTTGTTAGGCATTACGGGTGGAGAAGGAACGGGAAAAAGTAATTATGTTGGGTGCCTGATTACCGGAGCCATCCGTAATGCCAATTCAACTGTTGATACCCTTGGAACAACGATTGATACAAATAATGTAAATAAAGCAGTGTTGCTTTATGATACTGAACAGTCAGAAATGCAGCTTTACAAGAACATATCAAATATTTTGCGAAGGGGTAAACAAAATACTATGGTTCCTTGTTTCAAGGCATATTGTCTGACAAGTATGTCACGAAAAGAACGACTTCAGGCAATTATTCAAAGTATGGATAGGTTCTACTATCAATATGGCGGAATACATATGGTGGTGATCGATGGTATTGCCGACCTGGTACGAGGTGCAAACGATGAAGCAGAGAGTATAGCTGTGATTGACGAATTGTACCGCTTAGCCGGTATTTACAAAACTTGTATTGTTTGTGTACTCCATTTTATTCCCAATGGGATGAAATTGCGTGGCCATTTGGGATCGGAATTACAACGTAAGGCTGCGGCTATTTTATCGATTGAACGGGATGAGAACCCTCAAATCTCCGTTGTCAAAGCTTTGAAGGTTCGTGATGGTAGCCCATTGGATGTTCCATTGATTCAGTTTGCATGGGATAAGGAAATAGGAATGCATGCCTACCTGGGAGAAAAGTCCAAAGAGGATAAAGAAAAACGCAAAGAAATCGAACTCATTGGAATAGCCCGGAATATCTTCAGTAAACAACGGTATTGCACCTACGTGGATTTATGCGAACAGATACAACTGCTTTTGGACGTGAAAGAACGTACTGCCAAAAGCTATATTAAATTTATGAGGGAAAAGGATATTATTCTGAAAGATCCCTCTAATGTTAGCTATTTTATTATTGGCCACCAATAAAAACCGAATTATGTTTGTTGAAAATAAAATTTTTGAAGCCTGGATGGGACGGATAATGGATCGGTTTGATATGTTGGAAAGCCGTATGACGAAGCAGGAAAAACCACGTCATAAGATTGATGGTGAACTGCTGCTGGATAATCAGGATATGTGCCTGATGCTGAATATAAGCAAGCGGACGTTGCAACGGTATCGCAGCTCTGGGCGATTGCCTTTTAGGCGAATCGAGCAAAAGACTTACTATAAGGAATCCGATGTACATGCTTTTATACGGTTACATTTCGAAGGGAACAAGTCAAGAATTAAAATTGAGAAATAACAGAGAGGATTGGTTTCTAGTATAGTGAATATTTTTGTCTGGAGCCCATAGAGAACAGAAATTATATTTAAAAATAAAGAACCTCCGTATGAAGCGTATATTCATAGCTTCTTACGGAGGTTTTGGCTTGTAAAATACAGATTATTTGCCTGCTTCAATAGATACTTTTCTGAACTCTTTCAATAGTTTCTCCAGTTCTAAAGATGCTTTACGAGCACGAGTACCGGCTGCTTTATTACTTTTTTCCACTTGCTGATCAGCATTGTCCGTAAAGACATTCATCTGTTCTTTGATCTTGCTTACTAATTCTTCTATGTTAAGATTGTTTGATTTATGTAGACAAAGATAAGTAAAAATTCAAACTGCCTGAAAATACGTGGTTATTAAAGCTGTTTCTCTACTAGATTTTTAGCAAAGTTACAGGAAATCATCCACAAGTTACAAGGTCATGCACTACGTGTTTCGGACAACAATCTCCACCCTGTTGGGTTGTATTCTTGTCGAAAACCTTGCATGAAGTGGTTGCATTTCCTGTGGACGTGAAAGCAAAAAATTATTGTTTAACAATTAAACTTTGCTTATCATGAAAATAGATTATTTCAAAATTCCGGAAATTAGCGTATCATATAAAGATACTGCAAAAACTACAGAGCGTTTTCAAATCAAATGTTCGGAAGACACTGTACAAATCTTCCGTATAGCTTTTGAGAATTGCATTCAGCACCATGAAGAAGCATACGTTATTTTCATGAACCGGG
Organism: Bacteroidota bacterium; assembly: GCA_030706455.1. Taxonomy (GTDB): domain Bacteria; phylum Bacteroidota; class Bacteroidia; order Bacteroidales; family Paludibacteraceae; genus Microbacter. Next base: position 178,808 of record JAUZOL010000001.1, on the reverse strand, counting down.
CTAACCGGGTATTGGGCATATCCAATATCTCCAAGTGTGGAGTTGGAAGTACGATGGTGGATATTAAAATCATTATGCAAACGGCGCTGAAAGCGCATGCTTCAGCAATCATCTTTTCGCATAACCACCCGTCTTCCATCCTTCAACCAAGCCTGGAAGACATCAAGATGACCAAGAAGTTAAAAGAAGCTTGTCAACTTTTGGATATTTCATTCCTCGATCATATTATCATGACTGAAGAGGATCATTATAGTTTTGCAAATGAAGGGCTTTTGTAGCCCTTTTTTTGTCAACACAAGAAATTTACCCTTCAATAATGCAGGTATCGCAAAGTGCTTGTGTCATGATCCGGATATAAAAATCCGAAATTCATATTCGGTAAAAATCACATACTTTAACATTAAGACTTTAGACATATAAACACTATCTTTGTAGCGACCTAACAGGCTTATTAAAGGCTTATGGATAGGCTTGTTATGCGGCATAATTTCAGAAAATAAGGCTAAAAGGGTCTCTTCTTTGGAGTCTCTTTTAGCTTCTTATTTTTTAGATGTTTTACACCTGAAAGATCTTTTCCCGGTTTTTATGAGCAATCACTTCGGATGCATTTTCAGTGCAGGGGCAGAGCGGCAGAGTATTGCTTTCATAATCACAATAGAGTGTGATTTATAACTCTTAGAAAGGCAAAAATGATATAATTGAGCATGAAATCCCATTATATTGTGATGGTCTAAAAACAAGAAATGTCTTATTAGGCGATTTACTCAATCCCATATAGAGGTATATTGGTCATCCACGATTCTTCCATGTAGTCAGACAAGGAGGTTCGCAGTGCCTTAGAGGGCATGTATTTCTCACAAAACAACTTAAAACTTTTGGCTTTCAAATTTTCTCCTGATTTTACTTCTATCGGGATTACATCTCCTGCTTGCTGAATGACAAAATCAACTTCCGAGGTACTACGTTCATTGGTCCAATACCCAATGTATCTTTCGCTGTCCAACCGCAATTGTTGCATGACATATTGTTCTGTAAGCGCGCCTTTGAACTCGGAGAATATCTCATCTCCTTCGATAATTGTCTTTACATTCAGTCCAGCCATAGCTCCGAGTAACCCAACATCATGTAGAAACAATTTGAATACAGATAAATCCTGATAAGCAGAGAGAGGGATGCCCGGTTTTGATACTCTGTGACTTTTTAATAGTAATCCGCAATCGACTAACCATTGTATTGCCAATTCAAATTCTTTGGCACGAGCACCTTCTTTGATGACTCCATACACGAATTTCTTATTTTCTTTGGCCAATTGAGAGGGAATGCTCTGCCATATCATCCGAATGCGGGGCACAACTTCATTGGGAGCATGTTTTGAGAAATCGCCTTCGTAAGAATTTAAAATCCTGTTTTGAATACGCCGGACCAGTTGCCAGTCACGTGTTTGAACGAAGGCATCAACAACTTCCGGCATCCCGCCTACGAAAAAATAATACCGGAGATATTCTTTGAGCTTTTCACCGAAAATAGAAACTACACTCCAGTTCCGGGTTTTCAATGCTTCAACCAATTCCGCTTCATTCAACGATAATAAGAACTCAGAAAAGGATAGGGGGCGTAGGTCCATGAAATCAACTTTGCCCACAGGGAAAGAAATTTGACTATGCAAACCCATACCTAAAAGCGATCCTGCTGCAATGATATGGTATTGAGGTGCATTTTCGCAAAAATATTTAAGCGAAGTAATTCCTCTTTCTGCAGACTGGATTTCATCAAAAACAATGAGGGTGTCTTCCGGTGTGATTGTCGTTTGAGACTGTATTTGAAGTATGGTTATTATCCGTTGGATATCAAAATCATGCAAAAAGATATTTTGCAATGCAGGAACCTCTTCAAAGTTGACATAGACAAGTTTAGAGAATGAAGTGCGGCCAAATTCCTGTAAAAGCCATGTCTTCCCAACCTGACGTGCCCCCCTGACGATAAGTGGTTTGCGGAACTTATCTTCTTTCCATTTCTTTAATTCGTTGATTTTTTCGCGATACATGACCTTTTGAGTTATATTTGCTGCAAATATACATTTTTATCAATGAAAAAATGTGTTTATAATACATTTTTATCAAGATATAATTTTATGTTGAATTTGGAATGGCCTGCGACACTCTTGGCGCTACCGTTCCAATTTTCGTATACTTCTTATGCCACGCTGCGCCGGGCATGAAGGCACGGAGTGTCACGTTCACAGCCAAAAAAGTCTTGGTGCTAAATGACAAGCGTACCTGCTTCGCGTACCCTTGCCATTAGTGCAGTTGCTTTCTGCACATTCTTCATGCCAGCATCCATAATGCTGTATAACTTACGTTTCAAACAAGATTTTTGTTCCATTTTCTTTCATCCTTCCCCTTTCGGACTATAATACGTCCGGTGTCTGTGTTTGTGTCATACGGCAAAGGTGTTTGCAGGTGCTTAACGGACTGGACAAGTTCAAGCTTTCCGGTTTTGACGGAAAATCTTCCTCATTCCCGTTGCCGAGTGAGCGTATTTGTCCATCAAAAACTTGCCTGTCCTGCTCCCTTCACCTTGCTTGCCTATGAACAAAACGACCGACCCGACCGATGACGCATATAAAAAAAGTCAGCATGAAGCATAACGGAAAGCAAATAACGAAAACAAAACTCCCTCTACTCACGAATCAACATATTATCAGGAAATGGATGATTGTGGCAGGGTTATTGGCGCTAGCTAGGTTGTTGTTGATGGCTAGCTGGATGGTGATGCAGTGTGAACTAAGAACTGTTCTGGCTGTTTTTATGGGATGGTTGTTGTTGCGCTCTCTGTTGCGTCTGGCATGCCAGATTCTTATGACGATCCTGTTCCTCATTCTGCTTACTTTGATATTGGGTTTAATCATTTAATAGTTCAAATTATGGAACAATTAGCAATCAAATTTGTACCGTGGGAGGTTCCCGCATTGGAAGACTTAAAGGATTCGACAGCCTACAGGCTTCGGCAAAAACTGAATGAAGGCGGTCGGTTAAGCCGCGAAGAGAAGAATTGGATAACAGAACAGGTAAATCGGAATAGTTATTTCAAAAGCTCAGTGCCCGTAATGGGATACCGTTTTGATTTTTCAGATGTCTTGAGAACTTTTATCGTGAATCAATATGGACACTATCAGCGGTACAATGCTACAGATAAAACCGGTTTAATAACTATGCTGCAGGGACGTGTCGATAAGATTATCGAATCTGTTTAGCCCATCAGACTCTTCTTAAATGGGTTTTAGTTATTCGCTACACAAGAAAGTACACTATAGATATAGCCACGAATTGATATCTAAATAGTTTGTCCCATGTCTTTTATTGTTATTATACTTTCGTATAGTTGAAAAGATAGGAATCAAAATGAAAAAGGAAGCCTCCAAATTAAAATCAGAGGCTTCCCAGGTGAAAAAATAAGTGCTGTTTATTCTGTCTTTATTGCTTGTTGGCAAAGGATAGGGTGTATTCCATTTTCTGCCCAAAATTATCTTCAAATACAAAATCCAGTTGTTGCTGATCCTCACACTGGCTGGTATAGTGCAGCACAAAGTTATCGGCCGTAATTGACCGGAACCGGTTCATCGGTATCACTTCCCCGACACTGTCCGTCAGATTTCCTTCGCCGGAGGACTGGAAGTATCGAAACTTATATGTTGCCCCGGAGTAGTGTCCTTCCCGCAGAACAGAAAATTCCAGATCGACCGATTCTCCTTTTTTCAGGCTTTTGGGAAGCGGCAACGTCTCCACGCTAAAAGCATACTCTTTTTTAATATCCAAATGATCACTACAGCTGCTACAGGCACATGCCACTGCCATCAGCAGTAGCACTAAAAAAATATCAGTTGCAAAACGTTTCATAGTTGATGTATGATATGGGTTAATAATAGAGACGGATTCCCATCCCGATTTGTGTGTGGAACTTTCCGACAGTAGACCCTGTCAGCATCCGTTCCCGGACATTGAACAACAGGGAGAGGTAATCCGTTGTGAAAAATTCCGATTCAAAGGTTAGAGTTCCGCCATAAATGAATGCATCCTTGTTTTGGATCAAGGCTCCATCGGCAAGCAATTTTTTGTCCCAGTTGATGGTTTCAAAACCGGCCAAGGCCGAGAGGCCAACGGAACAGAAGAGGGTCTTGCTATTATCTGAGAGAACATTCAGGAAATACCCTGCTTCACCGGTAAATTGGGCCTGTGGTATATGCATCAGCCCGTACGTGTGTTGTTTTTGCAGGTATTCTCCGCCCAACAACCAGTGGTTGCCACCTTTGGTGTAACTGGTCAATGCCAACCCACTGTGGAATCCGAACCCGTCACTTTGGGTATTTAGGTTCAATCCGTCCACTAAACCGGCTGTTAGTTGGATTCCCTTTTGTGAAGGCAGGTGACGCTGTCCCCATGCCTGAGAAGAAACCGTTAGACTTATAATTACGGCCATTATTAAAGCTGTCCGTTGCATTTCATTTTATTTTTAGTTCATTAATGGATTGAGCCCTGACAATATCATTATTGTCGATTACAAAGCTTTGGTGGCGCCCCCCGTTTTTCTCGAAGAGCTCCACAACCAATTGTTTGTCATCGGGGATGGTAAATTGCTTCATGGCAAAGACCGACCGTTCTGAAATTCCACCCTGCACCTGTGTTGTGAAATGGTATGCCCGCAGCGGCTCCATCACCGTTTCCTGTATGGCCGTCCGTTTTGCGATCTTCTTATCGATAACCTTCCACCGGATAAAGTCCACTTCAAAGGGAACATTCGAGCTGTTTTTGATTTGTGTATGGAAGTACAACATGCCGTCATACGTGTAAATACCTTTGAGCAGGTATTGAATGCCGAACCGTTTGCTCCCGATATGTTTCACCTTACGTCTGTTTTCCTGATAAATGGATTTCATAATCAGGTGAACCAGTTTCGGGGATTGATTGCCAAGTTCAGTCAGATAAACATCCATGGAGTTGTTGGGTCGGTTTACAGCCTCCTCGTCATGAACAAAGTCCTTCATTTCCACGTTGAGCTTTTGGGGTTCGTCGGCATATTTCACATTGAAGGTATAGAAACTGCCTTCCTCTGTGATGACAGAAAAATTGGTCTCCGCCTCAAAACCTTTGACGGCGGCTTTCACCCGGACGACATTTTCCGATCCGTCCGCTTTGCCGGCTATGATGTTGGAGGAACCCAGGTCGATATACTTTACCGCCGATGGGAAGATAATGTGTACTGTTTTGTCAAAGGCGACTTCGAGCCCATAAGGGGGAATCATCCGGTCGTACATGATTTTGCGGGTCATGCCCTGATAAAGGTCACCTGTTGATGGCTGCGTTTGCGCATTGGCAGAAAATAGGGTTGCTGAGATAACAACACATATGATAATACGGTTCATACTGTAAGAAAGAAATTAGAGGTTATTGAATTGAGTTTTGTTTGTCATTGGGAAGCAGCAAGACCTGGTATCCTGCTTTCAGGTTGATTTTTACCTCCCGTAGCTTTTTGGATACCAATTGCGAGGCTCCCTGAATCAGGCTACGTCCCATATCGGCTGCCAGCTGTTGCCCGGCATTGCCCGCCAGACTGATGCTGGTTCCGGTACTGGTTCCCATGTTGGCCACCACTTCTTTGGCCGCATTCACCTCCACCGTGTTGGGAATGGAAATGCCTTGTTGCCCGTCGGTGTCGTAAACGGACAGTTCGACCGGAAGGATGGAACCTTCGTATTCCAGCGAACTGACCGTGATGTCCAACCGTTCCTCCTGTACTTTTGCGACACCTGTGATAATAGCATTCCGGGGAATTACCATACTGCCGACCTTCATTGAACCCAATAGGCGCAAACGCACGCTTTGCCCGTTCATCACCGTTTGGTTGTTGTGGATGCAGGCGTCGATGGTGTTTTTTGTATCCTGCGACACGGTGGATGTGGGCGTCAGAAATCCGGTGTTCCGGGCTTGACCGGAAGATGTTGCACCTGCCGGTGGTTGTAGGGAAGAAACCGTTTGCGATACGGCCTGCGACACCGGAATAACACGGGCTTTACCAGTGCCATTCCGGGTAGATGCTTGGACATTTGTAGTTGCTGAAGTGTTCGGTTGTCCCTGCACTTGCGGCATGTATTTGGCCGCCATCTGGTAGGATTTTTCCATTAGTGACATCTGGTCATCCATGTTGCTTTTCCGGTTCTCATTCTCGGAAAGCCTGACCTTGGCTTCTTCCAGTTCTTTTACCAACCGTTCTTTTTCGGAATCTTTCCCGGGGCTCTCGTAAAATGTGTTCAGTGTACGGTTGATATTCCTGTATACGTGAGCTGAATTCTGAATAGAAGAATGAGAGGACGTAAAATTCCGGTTTGGATTTCCACCTATTATACCGGAAGTCCCGTTTCCTGCCGGAGAAATTGCCCGGTTAGACCTGTTTTTCCCATCTTGTCCCAATAGAGCTGCAAAATCTTGTAAGGAGCGTACTTTTTCCTGTTGCTTTTGACTGTTTTGCTCCTGTTCATAGGCCACTTTCTTATCCTTGACAATCCCTTGTTCTTTGGGAAGCGGCAGGTCAGGGTTAAACCCATGGGAAGAAGCATCCTTTCCTTTTTTACCGCTCGAAGGGGAAAAGATCAGCCAGATACAAGCGGAGAAGACCACAAAGAGCAATGCAAAGACTGCATATTTCTTAACCTTCTGCTTTTGTAAGGAAGTAAGCTTTTGCATGCTTCCAGCCAGGGGAAGATTATTTTCTTTCATACATTGGTTGGTTTAATTGATTGTTAATGATATCCTTCGATGATGAACCAACGTGCGTTCCGGGAACAATTTTAAGTTGTTGGATGTGTTGGATACTCATACTGCCTGTTTCGGCATTGCCATATTGTATGCAGGCGTCCCTCCACCCGATATTGTAAATGGAGCTGATGGTGATATAAAGGGAAATGGTTCCAAATACGGCTATCATGATAATTACCGTAGTCACTCTTTTGTCCGGGGACAGTGCTCCACACATACGCTGTAGCCCATCATCCATTGCATTTCGGATGCGGGCAACTGTTTGTTTGATTTTATACATCTCTTCTCGTGTTTAGCGGTCAATAACTTTGATGTCTTTATTTTCAACTACCTCAAATTTCTCCATCGTGAAGCCGTGTGGATTGTTATCCGAACGGACCGAGTTGATCAGATGGCAACGGGTAATGAGGCTCCTGACTGTGATATTGCTTTCGCGGATAATCATTTGCCGGGCATACGTTACAACACGGTAAGGATAGCTGTTGAAGTCACAGGCCAGGCTGTCGATAGTGACAGTCTGGTTGACATTACCGGAAATGATCCGGTTATAGTACCCTTTCTCGGTCAGATCCTTGTAATAGCTGAAAGCGCTTTTGTCCACCAGAAACAAGGCCCGTTGGATACTGCTTTCGATAGCATCCTTATCGGGAGAAAGAGTAAAGAACAGCTCGTGAAAACGCTTGACATGATCGCGGGCTTCCACCGGCCGGTTTTGTGACAAATCCTGGGAAAGGGCAAGCATCAGGGATTTACCCCCGTCCAGCACGTAGATCTTTTGCCGTTGAGCCTCTGCAAATTTGTAAGAGCTCCACAAAGCGTACCCCACAATTCCAGTACAAAGGCAGACGAAGACAATTCCGAAAGAACGAATTTGCCTGAATGAGCTTTCGATGTTTTTTAATGATTTGAATTCCATTGTTGATTCTTATTTTCCGATTAATTTTCCTGAAATATTTCCGGCAGCAGCTCCAGCAACACCACCGGCAATAGCACCTCCTTTTGATACGGTCGAGTTGACGGTACGCCCGAAATTTCCCATGCCTCCAGCCTGTATAATCCAGTTGGAAACAGACGGTACCGTAAAGTACCCGACAATTCCAATGATCATAAATATTATGTAAACAGTGTTTGAGGCGTCAATCGAGTAATTGGGATTATTCTGCAACTGGGATATGTCGTTTTGGAGCATCAACACCTGGATCTTGGCCAGTATGGAACTGAACATATCCGAGACAGGTAACCAGAGGTAAACACTGACATAGCGGGCAATCCATTGGGTCATCGTTGCCTGAAATCCGTCATAGACAGATATGGCAAAGGAGATCGGCCCCAATATGGCCAACACGATCAGGTAAAACGTGCGTATCGTGTCGATAACCAGAGCTGCCGCCTGGAACAGTATCTCCAACAGCTCCCTGAACCAGTCCCGAAGTGACTTCTTCATATTGTACATACCCCTCTCCACATACATCCCGGTCATGGTTGCCATATCTGCGGGTGACCATCCCAGGTCATCCAATTGCTTGTCGAACTCTTCATCGGAGACCAGATAAGCTGTTTCAGGACTGCGCATCATCGCTTCGTATTCCAGCTTGTCTTTTTGCTGCTGGTAAGCGTTCATGTCGAAGGTCTGTGTTTCCAACATCTGATGGGAGCCTTTCACCACCGGCGAGAGAATGGAATTAATGGTTCCAAGTACGATGGTAGGAAACAGCATGATACAAAAACCGATGGCAAAGGGACGTAACAGGGGATATACATCGATGGGTTCTGCACGGGAAAGTGTTTGCCATACCCGGGATGCAACATAGAAGAGAGCTCCCAGGCCTGCAATCCCTTTGGCTACACCTGCCATATTCCCGCAAAGGGGCATCATCTCGGTGTAGAGATTCCGAAGGATCTGATGCAGGTTTTCAAAATCTACAGCCAGCATCATGGTTACCAGTATTTGTCGTTGGCACTTCCGTAAAGAGACATCACACGATCCGTGTCACCGGCCTTCTTTGCCCTTAAGTAGGAAACGGAGATGTTCTTGCGGGTGTAATAGGCAACCAGATTACGATGCTTTTTCAAACGGTCGTATACATCACTGATGATTGCCATGCGTTCGCTGTCGGTCATTGACAAACCGTTTACGTTGACCACATCTTTTAGCTCCAGCAACATATCGGATGCTTCTTCCAACAGTTTGGCATATCCGAAAGCAATGGCACTTAACTCATCTGCCCGATAGTGGGAATCGGACAACATCTTTTGAAAATTAGTGACGTAAATATCGGAGATGTCCCCTACCAAAAGGATGGTATTCTGCACCTTCTTGGCATCTTTAACCAGATCATGAACCGATTTGAGACCATCATAATATTCCTTTCCTTGCTGATAAATTTTTACCGTCTGTTCGAAATTCTTAATCATATTGGACGCTGTTGTGGAGGTCTCCACAACGTTACGGGTAGTATTGACAATGCTCTGAGCCAGATTGGTCGGGTCGGTCACTACAAACTGGGCGGATGAGTGCAGTGTGAAGAGCATAAAGCCCAAGCACAATAAAAAAGTTCGTATTTGCATATTCGAAAGATTTTTGATTTTATTAAAAGTTCGTTTCAGTCTACAGGATCAATAGTTGCTGTTCTTTTGATTGGTCAAGGACTTGATGAATATGTAATTGTTCTCATCGCTATCAAACGGACTTGTTCGATAGAAGTCGATGGAACTATCCATAAAGATGTATTTGCGTATACTTGTATCTTGTGAACGGTCAAGCCTCATATTCAAAATAGATGTCAGGTCCGTCATTCGGTTCGTGGATACCATGGCATCACTCCAGTAGAAAAGGTGATAAAAATTATAACTGCTGTAGGGTGCGATACTCAAGGGAATTCCTGTGCAGGTTCTTGATCCCAAATTGGCACCATTGGAAGCTTGTGCCGCGTTGTAGGTAAAGGATAGAAAAACGTTCAGGTTGTATTCAGGGTAATAGATCATCCTTTGTCCGTCCTGAAAATAATATGGATTGATTTTGACGGAGCCATATGCTAATGGCCCATCGCCCAGCACACCTAAACCCATACTGACAAATTTCACCTCCACATAGACATCCCGTGGAAGAAACCGGGCTTCCAATGTCCGTGATCCGGTCACGGTAAAAGTATAAGAGGAAGATGCTGAAACCTGTATTCCCCCGTCAAACCATCCGGCAAAATAATAGGACGGATATTCTGTAGCCGTGACGGTACAGCTTTGACCGATCACGTACTCTCCGGCGCCACCCGTTGTCCCTCTTCCGGTTGTAGTAAGCGATATTAATGCTTTCTGCTGGGAGAACCGTGCTTCCAGATTGCGGTCCGCCAGGACATTGAAGGTGTAATCCTTGCTGGAGCTCACCAAAGTTCCCCCTTCAAACCATCCGTCACAGGAATAACCGGATGCAGCAAGGGCAGATACGATGACGGATTGTCCACAATCATAAATACCACCTCCACTGACCGTACCATTTGCACCGGCAGTGGTGTTTATCTTATATTTCAGACCGAAATCAAAGAAATATTTCGTTCCCTCGGCCATTGCCAGATCATCCGAAGCTTTGTACTGCCGCTCCTGTCCGTCAATAGTAAAGGAAAACAATAAATTTCCATTCTTCAATGTTTGTGCAGGTTGCAGGCTGCGGAAGACATAGATGCCGTCGCTTCCTCCATAGGAGTACATATTGATGGAATGCCCAATGTTACCGAGTGTTGAAACTGCCCCGGTCTGAAGGTTTAGTGTGGCATCGGGTACGATTCCGTTGATGCTGGCTGATGTCACGCTTTTCCCCGATCCGGCTTTGAACGTAGCTTGGACCATAGATAGTTTATGCTTGAAGCTCAAACTGATGGGACTACCCATTGCTCCCGATTCATTACTGGCCCAACACAGGTCATTTACTGAATAATTGACGGTTTGGTCAGATGAAACACTGAAGTTGAAAGCAGTAACATCACTGATTCCTGATGTATAGGGATAATAGGCATAGTAGTCGAATACCGTTCCGTCTTCAAAATAGATTTTATCCGCATCACTGGCAGCCACGAATTGACTGCCGTCATAACGGAAGCGTTTGTTATCGGCAGCGTTACCCGATGAAAGTAACGTTCCCTTGTCGGATCCGATACGTTTAACAGCATAGATACCGATCTCATCCCCTGTTTTGAAATTTGTATCCGAGGCAGAGCTTTTCATGCTGGTAAAACTCACTTCTTTGCTCAGAGAGTGAGGTGGATCGGAAAGAAGTTCTTCAATGCCTTTTCCATCGCAAGCAAAAAGTGTAATGACAGAAGTTAGGTATAGTATTAGTCTAAATTTCATAAATTAAGCGTTTTAGATGTAAGAAAAAAGGAGGACGAAAAATCCCTTTCCGTCCTCCTGCGCTGACTTTGGTTAGAGAATGGGAGCAACGGATCCTGTGATACCGGAAAGCCAATCTTCTATGGTCACATTGGTATCCAGTTTGAGTTCATGTCCTTGAATGGTTACCGTATAGGTGTTTTTTGTGCCGGCACCCCAGACTGTACCTGCCGGCACATCACAGGTATATACTTTGCCGTCAATGGTAAATTTCATTACGAGGTCTCCTGTTGCGCCGGAATTAGCAACAGGTAAAACCAACAGCTTCGGATAGGTTGACTCGTCGGTAGAAGCAGTCGTTGGAATGGTAAGCAGTCCTTCACTGTTCTCAATAGAGGCGGATGCATTTTGTCCGTTGGTATAGGTAATCGCCCCTTTGGCTATTTCCATTGTTCCGGCACTGTATAAGACTGTTTTCCCGGATTTGTTGGCAATCTCTATTTTGGTGAGTTGGCCTGTCCAAGGGAAATCTGTCTTGGAAAGTTTGAACTGGATCATGGACAGAGCATGCTTCATGGAGATGTTGACCGTAGAACTGAGCCGATTGACACCGCTATTGTACTTGCCGTACATGTAATCGGTCTGGCTGGTATGATCTACCGGTATGGCATGCGCATCACTTGCTGATGCGTTATACGGATAGTAAGCATACACATAGGCAGTAGTGCTGGTCAGCAGAACCGGAGGTGTCAGACTCCATGCTGATGATAGGTAGGTCGCTTTGACATTGGCACTATTATCCTTGGTGTCATAATAATTATCCAAGGTATTGGGAGTGATGAATAATCCCAAAGACGCCCCGGACGGAAAAGCAGAAATTGTCCCGGCGGATACCAAACTCCGGCTGTTATATATGCCGGCTTCAACTTTTAATGATGATTGATCCGTACTGATTGAATCCGTCACCATGTCTTTGTCTTCTTTTGAACAACTGACTATGACGGTTGATAAAGCAACTGCTGTTGCGATACACAGTGTTTGTATTATAAGTCTCATAAAACTTGTTTTTTAATTGTTATCGATGATTGAACTACTCAGATCCTGTTCTCCAGTGCGCGCTACCGAAGGCCAGACCTGTTTTTTTATATTTAGGAAACTCCTATCGGATTTATAATTCCAGATATCCCTGATTTACCAGATGCCAGTCGGCTAGATCGATGGTCATGCCTAATCCGGTCAAATGGATTTCCAGTGATAATTGGATGGCAGGTGCGGTAAAATTCTTGAAAACGTCTTTCAGGTCAATCGCTTGTGTAAAAATTGCGCCGTCAGACAATTGAAGAGACACCGTCATTGCATTGTTCGTACTGTTTATTCCGAAAACCTTCAGGTTGGTTGTAAAAGTGTTTCCTTGCAGCCGGAGGGATGTAAAAGGCAGGGAGGCAAATTCTTTTTTCATTGTTCCTTCATACAGGTTGTACCCTGTGGATACACCTTCCAATTCTCCCGTCAAACCAATTAAATCACAGTTGATATTTTCCTTGATAACCACAAAGTCGATGTTGATCTGTTGAGTGCAGCATTTGGGTGAAAGCTGACAAAGAGTGGTTTCAAAGGGTTGAACCGTCACATCCGACTTTGCCACATAGAGCAGGGGTGCCTGTGTTGTATATGTTGTGTTGTCTTTGGAATAAACAGGTAAGCTTGCCTTATTGTTTTCGATGGTTATTCCCATTGCCGGATTATAAGATAGTACGGTGTATTTTCCTGCCTTTACGGAAGACAAGAGGGTATCTCCCAGAAGGTCATATGCCGTTTGCGGAACACCATCCAAGAGGAATACGGTTCTCATTTGTTTCGGAACTGCACTGCCTGTCGGTAGATTTTGCCAGTCGAAACGGACATTGACATTGCCATGATAGGTGCACTTTTCAGAGAAATCTATCAGATTGCAGGAGGTCAGCAGGACTCCAAGGCAAAGAGAGGATATGATTTGTACTAATTTCATTGTGAATAGGTTTTGTTATTGAAAATCTTTATTCAGGTTGAACTCCTTGATCAGCTTGTTGATTTCCGGATCTAATCTTCCCCGGAAGCGTTTGGAGGGATCGAGTTTGACGGAATGTAGGTAACGTTTCACGGCCTCTTCAGTGTTTCCATTACGTGAAGCCAATACGGAGAGCAAGTATTCGCTATTGGCAGTTTCCACTTGACCCATCAGCAGGTTGCAGGCAGCCTGATTGTATCCGAGGCTCATCAGGCAAATGGCTGTATTGTAGTCGTTGTACTCGGTTAACACCTGCAAGGCGGTACTGTATTTACGTTTGAGCATCAGCTTCATTCCTTTCGCATAGACTGTATCGGGTTCTGTGGTATGGATGGTGTCTTTGACCATTCCTTTGCGATGCACGTGGAAGATGAAATCAACCGCCCGCAGTTTTGGATACAACCTTTCCCGGATAGTCTTGTATTCCACAGGGTACGTTTGCCGTATCTCTGTCTCTTTTTTGTCGGGATCACCCGCCGAAGCGATTAGATTGAGTATTTGCTGTTTGTTTATACTAATGAGTGAGTCCTGGACCAATTCCGATAACCCTTGCCAGTCTTCCGCTTTGGAATACGAGCGCAGCATCTTGCCGATGCCTTCAATATCCGAAAGATTTTTAGCGAGATAGCCACGTATCGATTCTGCACGTTTTTTAGACAACATCAAATTGAACCGGAACAAACCTTCGGGGGAACAACCGGCCGATAGCGAGATGCTATCCATTACAAATTCTCCGGTCTTTGTCAATTGATTGGTCATTTCCTGTATTTTGCCGAGCTCTGCACGGTTATCTGCCAAGTCAATATCCATATCGGATTTGCCCGATCTGAATGTGATGTTTGCCCGAAGGGAAGAGGTCACTTTACGCTCGATAATCTTGCGTAAATAGTGTGGCGTTGTATCCAGAAATTGTACCATGGACGATACGGTATAATTCAGCGTATCGGAATGTGGTAGGGCGAGATTTTCGCCTTTGAAGGACCGGACATACCCGTCCAGAAAGACTTTCATCTGCCGGTTGTTTTCATCCGCCATCACCTCTTGCTTGTAATGGTATTCAAACTTTCCATTGCTGTAAATAACCGTGTCTAACCGTGCACGATCATTGCGGGGGAATTTTATCATTCGGCTAAAAGCAAGGTTCTTATTGTCGATCAGTTTCTGGTTGCGTGCAATGCGATTGCGTTTTAGAAACAGTTTTTTGATGGTGACTGAATCTTCTGAAGAAACCGGTTTGTAGGTATTGACATAGCCTTCCTCGTATTTTGGCTTGCGGTATTTCCACGGGGTGTATTTGTAAGAAAAATCGCGAAGCAGATGGAACTCTGGCAGCAGGTTGACAATCTGCCAATACCGTTTGTCATAAATTCCGGCTATATGTGTTGTATCCTGCTCAAAATAAACGAAGCGTTCTTTGATTCCGGGAATACCCATCACCTTCCTTAACCATTCCCTGTTACGGTACATCTTGTCATTGAAAAGTGCATGACGCCGATTGATATTGTCAAGGTAGAGACGGTAGTTTACAAAATCCAGAGAATCTTTATATACCCGGTGTAATTCTGATTGGTTATACCTGTCGATATATTTTTTGTATGCCTTTGTCTTGACAAAATAAAAGTCGGACAAGCTGTCGGGAATTATTTTTGACAGGTACTTTGCATACTTGCCGTATTGCTTTTGTTGCAGGCGACCGAAATCCTTTCCGTTAATAACCACATCATCCAAATTGGAGAGGGTTCCGCCTTGCATCAAATGAGGAGTGAGGTTGAGTTGCCATTGACGGTTTATCAAATCTTCGGGAACTGATACTACAAAGTCAACATTCACTTTGCCGAACCGTTCGGGAATGCTTTTCATTCTGGCGGTAACTGTCACCTCCTTCAGGCGTACCGATATTTGAGAATTCCCGTGTTTGTCCCTCTCGATCCGGGCATGAAGCGTCTTCTTGCCGTTATCATCCGTTAGCTCCACGACAGAGGGTGAGTCATCCACCTTCTGTTTTTTCAGGATCGTGCTATCTTCTGCCGGCTCCACGGGTAAATGAATATTGGCACGTGAAGCAGTGCTTATTTGCCCAGAACGACAAGAAGCAACCATTGTAATGTTAATTGCCATGACCGGGATTATCCAAACGGTTGGATATTTTAATCGTTTTATTCTCATATCCATCAAGATTAAAACAGGTAGACGATTGAAAATCCCACCTTATTGGGTACTAGCATCCATCGGGTCAACTCGCCTCTCTTCCGGCCACACTCTTCGCATTCATACCGGACATAATCAGTCCACACATACCCAAAGCCACCTTCAATCTCCAAATTCCAGCGGGGAGACAATAACCAGGCATGTCCTACACTTAATCCCATTCCGTATGCCTGTCCTTCGTATCGATTGTTGCCAAAGGTCAAATGATACTTTGACCCGATGGCATTCACCCCGGCGAACGTATTCACATATGATTCCAAGAGCCAGTAACGAACACCGGGCAGTAGCGTGAAGTTTTGTAATCTCTTATTGTCTTTGAATACGAACGGGTTGTAATAGACCGGCAGATGAGCTGACCATTTTCGATTGAGCGTCATGCTGGCTTCCATGTTTAGTGTGGTAGTTCCTAAAGCAGGGATGTTTGTACCAAGTGAATAAAATTGGCCGTTTATCTCCGAGGTGAAGAGTATCGTTAATGCATAGATGAGTATAATTTTTTGCATGTGTACAATGATTAAAGTGTTGATTGATTTCGTTTTGATTCCGCCAGCTGTTTGATAGCCAACTCGATGTTTCCATCCAATTTCTCTGTCAGACGGAAGAGTTCCATCTTTTCGGTCTCTTCCGTGGTGTAGGTGTAATATTCTTCCAGGGATACCTCTGTGGCATAGACCGCTGACTGCACACCCCCCAAACCGATCCACACCTCTTTATACCTTCGGGAAGGATGGTTGGCCATGTTGATGGAGAGCACCTGTGATTTCTCCTTGTCGGTCAATCCCAGCAGTGACTGGATACTGTCGAACTTGTTCATGTATTTGCGCTGGTCGAGCAGAATCTTACAATCAGAATTGTTGATGATGGATTCCTTGACAATGGGACTGGCAATGATGTCATCCACTTCCTGCGTTACCACGATCGCCTCCCCGAAAAACTTGCGGACGGTTTTGAACAGGTATTTGATGTACTCCGCCATCCCTTCCTTGGCAATGGCTTTCCACGCCTCTTCGATCAGGATCATTTTGCGGACACCTTTCAGCCTTCGCATTTTATTGATGAAAGTCTCCATGATGATAATGGTGACGATCGGAAAGAGAATCTTATGATCCTTGATATTGTCCAGTTCAAAAACAATAAACCGTTTGTTCAACAAATCCAATTGTTTGTCGGAATTCAGCAGGTAATCGTATTCCCCTCCTTTGTAATAGGGTTCCAACACATTCAGAAAATTGGCCACATCAAAATCTTTTTCCCGTACCTGTTTAGCAGCCAGTATCTTCCGGTATTCCCCACCTACATACTCGTAGAAGGTGTTGAACGAAGGGACTATATTGTCTGTGTTCAGCTTTTCGATATAAAGGCTGACGGCATTGGAAAGAGCTACCTCTTCAGATCGTGTCGGCGGTTCATTATCCCGTTTCCAGAGAGTCAAGATCAGTGTCTTGATACTCTCTTTCTTCTCTATATCAAATACCCTGTCATCGGTATAAAAGGGATTGAAGGCAATTGGATTCTCTGCAGTATAGGTAAAATAGACCCCATCTTTGCCATTGGCTTTACGGTTGATCATTTCACAGAGTCCCAGATAGGAATTGCCGGTATCCACCAGCAGCACATGAGTGCCCTGTTCGTAATACTGCCGCACCATGTGGTTGGTGAAAAACGATTTTCCCGAACCCGATGGTCCGAGGATAAACTTATTGCGGTTGGTGATGATTCCCTTTTTCATGGGTAGGTCTGAAATATCCACATGCAGGGGTTTGCCAGTTAGCCGATCCACCATCTTGATACCAAAGGGCGAGGGTGAGCTTCGATAGTTGGTTTCTTCAGTAAAGAAGCAAACGGCTTGTTCGATAAACGTATAGAAACTCTCTTCCGACGGAAAATCCCCTTCATTACCCGGAATACCCGCCCAGTAAAGTGTTGGGGTATCCACCGTATTGTGACGGGGTTTGCACTCCATCAAGGCCAACTGGCTTCCCACATCATTTTTGATGCGTTTCATTTCATTCCGGTCATCCGACCAGGCCATCACATTGCAATGGCAGCGCACCGAAGTCAAGCCGAAGGAATGGGCTTCGTTCAGGTATTTTTCGATCCACTCTTTATTGATCTGGTTGGCCCTGCTGTAACGCGAGAGCGAGTGCATGTTCCGGGCTTGTTTTTCAAACCGGCGGAGGTTTTCCCCATGGTCATCGACAAAGAGGTACTGGTTGTAAATGTGATTACAGGAAAGCAATACTCCCACCGGAGCTGCAAATGAGAGGCGGCAATCACTCCGGTCGGTCGAAAGCTTTTCATAGCGTCCGTCCGTGGATACCTGTGACGGAAGGTCTTCGACATCCGATAGCGTATGCAGGCAAAGCAGGTTGTCTCCGACCCGCATATCGGCAGCGGCAAGAGAGATGTCTTGCAGACAAGTGGTATCCTCTTGTGATAGCGAAAAGTATTTCTCGATAATCCCGGTACTCTGGGATGTACCGACAATTTCATCGGTGGTCAAACGTTTCAAGTGAACAAAGCCACTATCGTTGACTATACGCTCAAACTGGCTGACATTCTCTAAAAACTTTACTGCGGTCTCCTTATCCTGAATCTCCTTTGGAACGATAAATCCACGGCACAGGGTGGAAAAATTACTCTGTCTACGGCTCTGCTCCTTGGTGGTCTTAGTCAGGAACAGGTAACTGGTATGATTCATATAGGGCCGTTCGTTGAAATGACGCTCGAAGGATCGGGCAAGAAAGCTCATGCCTTCTTGCTGCATTTCCGGCTGGTAATTCTCTTTTATAAACCAATCCTGCTTGTGTACGATCGAATAGTCCGGCAGCACCTTTACCGCCTTGACCCATGCTGAGTGGATTGCTTCGTATTCGGTAGAGGTGACAGTAAAGAGTTCCGGTAGTTCCACCCGGAAGGCGACCGTTATATCTGCATTCTTGCTGACAATGCAATCGTGCTCCACGGAAAGCAGTGGGAAACGGCTTTCCAGTGTTACGGCTTTTAAGGTATTTCTCATGCTGTTTTCTTTTTGTTGTTGGACGGAATCAATAACCGGCAAATGGCTTTGCGGCTAATGATGTATTTGGGATGGGAACGGCGAGCCAGCGATTTCATCAGGCCGTATTCTCCGTATTTGCCGTTCAGCGTAAAAGTCATCCAAACCAGAGCGGATGCCGCACTAACGCCAAAGCCAATGCAGATCCACTGGCCGATATCGGCCATATACATCACCACAAATACGATAAAGACTGCCAGTAGCCCTCCGGCAAAAATGAATAGGTACTGGCTTTTCAGTCCCTTGAACTCGGCCGGCTTACCGATTCCTTTATTCATTGGGTATTCGGCCATGACTGTTTACAAAAAGAAGGAACGGAGAATGGTTGCCGATACGATCAGAAAAATACAGGCCCCGAACCAGGAGGCTGCTGTCTTACTGGTATCGGGATCGCCGGATGAGAATTTGGAATAGACCTTCACTCCGCCGATAAGGCCGATCACGGCACCGATGGCATAAATGAGTTTAGTGGCAGGATCAAAGTAGGAGGTAACCATACTTGTTGCTTCGGTAATGCCGGCAGAACCACTGCCTTGAGCTACGGCACGAAAGGATGTTACAATTAAGATCGCTGCAAGGGAAATGTATTTTTTACGCATAAATGTTATTGGAAAATGGCGAGAGTATTTGACTCTTTCTATAGGTGAATACAGTAATTAGCATAAATGAGTTTTGGTGTCGAGAATGGAAGTTCTGTTTCTATCCGTACTCTCTTTGTTTCATGCGTTTAATCTTAAAAGGGTTAAGGTAAAAAAGAAGTTATATCAACGCTGTTTGTTGGATTTTTAGCTTTTGTGTCTACTCCCATGCTTTGTTCATGCAAGGCAATCAGAGCCTTTATCCGTTCGGCTTTTTCAGAACTGATGGCGGATAGCTGTGATATGTATTCCGTATCCTGCATGTGATACAATATTTCACCGGCTTCTGCCTGATTATTGCCGTTCGAATGATTGATTTCATCAAAGGCTAAGTTCATCTGCTCAAAAGTGACTCCGGAGGCCAGCTCAACTTCATCCCTGAGGACTTGCCGCAACTCTTCATCCTCTTCTTCGTCAAATGCATCGTCCGATTCCGGTTCAGTTTCATTTGTCTCAACCTCCAACGGTATGCTGATATCCGGCTCTTGGTTAAAAAAAGAATCCGACTCTTGGAGAGAAAGTACCTCCCTGGGTTGCTTTTCCGGTGCAAAAGTATCTGGATCTTCTTTGTAAATTTCTGATTCTGGAGAATTGACGCAAGTTGGCTGCGGTTGGCTTTTCAAACGGGAGACAAAGCGGCTTTTGCCAAGAATATTGTAAGGTTCATCCATGTCTATGTCCCTATTGGTTGTGTATGCATCCTTGGTATTGGATTGGCTGGATCGTTTGGAATAGATCATCCGAATCAAAAGATATAAACAGACCAGAAGGATGATGACTGCACACAATCTCATGGTATCAGATCCTTCCTGTCCCGTTTGTACAGTTCATTGATCTCATCTTTATGTGCTTCCAAGTGTTGGCATAGTACGGTGTCAATATAGCCTCCAACTGAAATGTCCTTATCGGCAATTACCCGTACAATGGCCGAAATAGTGTTGTGAATTTGCTGGCTGATATAGACGCACTGCCGGGTTTTGAATTCGTTCTTTTGTAAGAATGACGAAGTGTAATCCACAGAGCTGTTTCGTTTGCGCCGTAAAGGCTCCTTCGTTTCAATCACTTCTTTTTGATCAACAATGTGTTGTGTTTGTTGTTTGGGAACAGGAATGTCATTTTTCTGCGTATTGGAAGTGTCCTGCTCTCTGATGGAAGCCAGTAAAGTGGATTCATCCACTTCCGGTAGTTTGGATTTGTTATTTGCCATTGGAATCTAAATGAAGGATTTGACATATTTCGTTGACTAACTCTGCGATGTGACTGCCCTTGAGAAGCATTTTGTCGACCGGAAAAAGGGTGGAGCGGAAGACTGTCTTGCGCTCATCTGAAACCTCTTTGCGAAACCGTTTACTGTCGGGAAGAAACGTTTTGAGGATTGACACGTCCAGCTCTGCAATGGCTTTCTCGTAAGCTCCGTACAAGGGTGTCTTCTCCCGTCCATCCACCATATTCCAGAAGAGATAAAGCCCTTTGATGTTCCCTTTTCTCGGAGCAATCAGATTTTCGGTTAGCATAATGGCATATTGAAGCGTACTTTCCAGCACTAAGCGATCAGCGCTTACCGGAGTAAAGAGATAATCCATGGCAGCCAGAGTGCGGATGACGCCGGGAGTGTTAAGTGTTCCGGGCAAATCAAAGAAGATTATGTCATAGTGCTTTTCGGATTGTTCCGTCATTTTCATTGCAGTTGGAATGGCCATGTCCAGCGTGCACTCTTTGACCGGATAGGCTTTGATACCGAGCGTGGAAAATTGCCGGTAAGCCAATCCTTTGAAGTAATCATCTTTCATGACAAGTTCCGTATCGCGTTTGCGCATTTCGACAATGCTGTGTTGGGGGTAGTCGCAGTCGATCACAGCTACATGATACCCTTTGGTGTAGTGCAGGTAACTTGCAGTTAATACCGTGATTGCGGTTTTGCCCATTCCGCCTTTCTGTGTGGCAAAGGCCACGAATAAAGTTTCTTTTTTCATTGTTAAATTAATGATATGATGATTGATAGCTGTAAGCATGAAATGCTATACTGCTTTATTGAAAGAAATCCTTGTGTTGTTATTCCTTTATTTCCCTACGGATCTTCTTCTTTATGGAAATACTTCCATACAACGATACGACAGCACAACAGTACGTCATGACTGAAATGAATCAGTACAACAGTGCTGATAGCGGTCTGTAGTTCAAAGCATCGTTGAATCATTGTTTCAATGTCGCGGTATTTCATTGCATACATAATGTTGTACTTGTTTATCTATGTGCTGATTTTAATGGATGATTCAGTGAAGAGGTGCGGATGTGTTGAATCATTTTGTTGCAAAAGAACATAGAATCCGGAAACGGGAAATGGGTATTAACTCTCTTGGCACAGGTTGGCATTCGTATGGCAGAAAGTGGCTTTGGTTGCTATTCGTTAGGTGATTCTTCTCTCCGGTAACTTTGCATTGGAAAATCAAACCGGTCGATAATGAGAGCATTAATCATCGAGAGCAAGGGAAACAATCACGCCCCAGCGGGATTTTATTCCGGCGGACGGAATAGCAAGTTGTATTTTGAGGTACTCAAAATGTTTTCAGTACCTGAAAACCACTTGCCCCTTGCCAGGGGAGCAAACACCTCCGAAGTCGGCGTTTTTGATTTAATCCGGGAATTGAATGAAAAGTGAAAATGAAATTAGGAACTTCAACCAAATGACAACCCCCAAAAGAAAACGCACAAGTGGTCGCAAACCCAAGGAAAATCCTTGCAGCCACCGTTATTCCTTTAATTTGAATGATGCTGACAATGCTAGGTTCCTTGCCCTGTTTGAACAATCCGGGTTAAAAGAGAAAGCCCATTTTATCACATCCTGTGTCTTTGACCGTCAGCTGAAGGTGGTGAAAATTGATAAGGCAGCGATGGATTATTACATGCGGCTGACCACTTTTCATTCCCAGTTTCGTAGCGTGGGGGTGAATTACAACCAGGTGACCAAGGCGATCAAGTCGGCCTTTACAGACAAAAAAGCGTTGGCATTTCTGTACAAACTGGAGAAATCCACCATGGAACTGGTTACAATTAGCAAACAGGTAATGGAGCTGACGGAAGAATTTGAACGCCGATGGTTGCAAAAATAAGCTCGGGAAGTTCGCTCTACGGAGTGCTGGCCTATAACCAACAGAAGGTGGACGAGGAACATGCCAAGGTACTTTTCACCAACCGTATGATAGAACCGGGCGACGGACATTTTGATATTGCAAGCTGTTTGCGATCCTTTGAACCCTACCTTTTAGCCAACCGGCGCACCGAAAAACCGGTGCTGCATATCTCGATCAACCCTGATCCGAAAGACCGTTTATCCGACGAACAACTGGAAGAAATAGCACAAACGTATATGGATAAAATGGGTTATGGCGACCAGCCTTTTATCGTGTATAAGCACGAGGATATCGATCGGCGTCATATTCATATAGTGTCACTGCGGATAGATGAGAATGGCAGGAAAATTGATCACAATTTTGAGAAACGGCGGTCAATGGATGTGTGCCGGGCATTGGAAAGACAATACGGGTTGATTCCAGCGGATCAGAAACAGCGTAATGACAATTCCCCATTAAAAGCAGTACTTTATGAAAACGGAGATGTGAAGCATCAAATAGCCAATGTTATCCGGCCAATTGCCGCCACTTACCACTTTCAAAGCCTGAAAGAGTACAAGGCCTTACTCTCTTTTTATAAAGTCCATGTGGAGGAAATCCGGGGCGAGGCGAATGGGAACCCATATCGGGGATTGGTCTATTGTGCCCTGGATGCCAAAAATGAAAAGGTGGGGCATCCCTTCCGGTCATCATTATTCGGAAAATCAGTAGGGGTGGAGGCTCTGGAAAACAGGATGGAGCAATCTGCAAAAACTATCCGGGAGAAAGGGCTCAAAGAACGAAGTCGAAAAGTGATCGCAAATACAATGAAAGCAAGTAACACGATGGATGAGTTTCAACCGTCACTGGAAAAGCAGCATGTCAGTGCACTGTTTCGTATCAACGGAGAGGGTCGTATCTATGGGGTAACTTTTATTGATCACGATCAAAAAGCTGTTTTCAATGGTTCCCGATTAGGGAAAGAATTCTCGGCCAATGTATTTAATGAGCTTTTCGGGCAGCAACATTTAGATACCCCAAAACAAGAACCTCAAGTTAAAGTCAACAGGCAAGAGCCGGATTCAATGGAATCGTACAGTCGTTCCAATAAAGAAGATGAAAATGAAATTGCTGGTATTCTTAGCATGTTGACCCCGGAAGTTTATGGGACAGATCCGCAGGAAGAAGCTTTTGCCAGAAAAATGCGAAGAAAGAAAAGGAGAAACGGTTATAAACATTAAATTATGCAACAGGAAGACGACTTGAGAGGATTAGCCAGAGTGGTGGAATTTATGCGGGCCATCAGTATTTTATTTGTAATCATCCATATCTATTGGTTTTGTTATCAAGCCATGAGAGATTGGGGGATCACAGTTCGTGTAATGGATAAAATCCTACTGAATTTTAACCGGACGACAGGTTTATTTACCGCTATTGTATGGACAAAAATATTTGCAATGATTTTCCTGTCATTGTCTTGCCTGGGAACGAAAGGGGTAAAAACAGAAAAGATTACCTGGCCTAAAATTTATTTGTTCCTGGCATTAGGCCTGATTTTATTTTTGTTCAATGGGTGGATATTACAGTTGCCGTTCTCAATAAATTTCGATGCAATCTTGTATGTTTCGGTGTTGGCAGTGGGGTATATTCTGTTGTTAGTCGCTGGATTATGGATGAGCCGTTTATGGCACAATAACCTGATGGACGACGTTTTCAATACCGAAAACGAATCATTCATGCAGGAAACACGCCTGATGGAGAATGAGTATTCCGTGAATTTGCCGACACGTTTTTTCTACCGCAAGAAGCAATATAACGGGTGGATCAATGTGGTCAATCCTTTTCGGGCATCCATCGTATTGGGAACGCCGGGTTCTGGAAAATCCTATGCTATTATCAATAACTACATCAAACAGCATATTGCCAAAGGTTTCTCAATGTATATCTACGATTACAAGTTTGATGACCTGAGTGTTATTGCTTACAATACCTTGTTGAAAAATATTGATAAGTACCCTGTCAAGCCAAAATTTTATATCATCAATTTCGATAATCCACGTAAAAGTCACCGGTGCAATCCTATCAATCCGGCTTTTATGACTGATATTGCCGATGCCTACGAATCGGCTTATACAATTATGCTGAACCTGAATAGAACCTGGATTCAGAAACAGGGTGACTTTTTTGTGGAATCGCCCATTATTCTTCTGGCAGCTATTATCTGGTATTTGAAAATTTACAAAGACGGGAAATATTGCACATTCCTACATGCCATTGAATTTCTGAATCGTAGATATGCAGATATATTCCCGATACTGACTTCGTATCCTGAGTTGGAAAATTATTTGTCACCGTTTATGGATGCTTGGGAGGGTGGGGCGCAAGATCAATTACAGGGACAGATTGCCAGTGCTAAAATTCCTCTTTCGAGAATGATTAGTCCACAACTCTACTGGGTGATGACTGGCGATGATTTTACACTGGACATCAATAATCCAGAAGAACCTAAAATACTATGTGTCGGTAATAATCCAGACCGGCAAAATATTTATTCAGCAGCTTTGGGTTTGTATAATTCGAGAATTGTAAAGCTGATTAATAAGAAAGGAAAACTGAAAAGTTCAATCATTATAGACGAGTTACCAACCATTTATTTTCGCGGGTTGGATAACCTGATTGCCACTGCCCGTTCCAATAAAGTGGCTGTTTGTTTGGGTTTTCAGGACTTTAGTCAGTTAATCCGGGATTATGGAGACAAAGAAGCCAAAGTAGTGATGAATACGGTGGGTAATATCTTCAGCGGCCAAGTGGTAAGTGAAACAGCTAAAACTCTTTCGGAACGTTTCGGAAAGGTACTACAGAAACGACAGTCTATGACAATTAATCGAAACGATAAGTCAACGTCTGTAAGCACGCAGATGGATTCACTTATTCCACCTTCTAAAATCAGTAATCTCACACAAGGCATGTTTGTGGGAGCTGTTTCAGATAATTTTGAAGAACGGATTGAACAGAAGATTTTTCATTGTGAAATTGTGGTAGACAATGCGTTAGTCGCTTCCGAAACAAAGATATACAAGAAGATTCCTGAAATTGTGTATTTCGCCGATGCTGATGGCAGCGATACTATGCAGGCAGAAATAGAACTTAACTACAAACAGGTGAAGCAGGATGTACTGGACATTGTAAAAGAAGAATTGGTGCGGATTTAGGACGATGAGAACTTGAGTTTTTGTGAAGAAAGAAAAGGGACTATCTAGAATTTTGTGTAAACGGGAAACTACAGGATTCAGGTTCAGGCTGCATGTTTTACCCTTGTTGGCTATGTTTTTGTGAACAAAGTGGCGGAATGACGAAGACCGCTTTACCTATTCGGTTTAAACCTGCGAGAGCAGGAGTTGAGTGTTTTTTCTATTTTATTGATTGAGGTTATCCTAAACAAAAAGTAGCAATAGGGATTAAATTGTTTGATTTTGTGATTAGTAAAGATGTGATTGTATATTTTTTTAGGGTATATTTTGTTGATTTTAATTAGTCGATTTTTTTCACTCACCACCTTTGGTTGGAAGATAGCTATTAGAAATAATTTTACGTACTTCATTGTAAATACTGTCTGAATAGGCCTCATACACAAAATCAAGCATATCTCGGTTTAATTTTGAATATGCCTGTTTATCAAATTCTTTTTCGTGGAATTCAGTATAAATATGTTCCTCATACCATTTCTTAAAGTTTTCATAGGAGTCCACCATACCAATCTCCCCCAATATACTTTTTAATGAATCTATGTTAATCGCAGTTCTTCGCATATTTCTAAGAATTCTACCTGACTTTTTAAGAACATCATCTCTATTGTATTTCGTGTATATCTGGAAAACATTCAGGTTTCCATGTTCAGGCTGTTCATCTAATTTATCTTTATCTCCAATTAATTGTAAATGTCTGGCTGAATTTCTATCAACTGTAATTTTTAGTTCAATCTCTGTAATCTCATCACTTATAATATCATACACTGGTTTAAATACCATATCTCGTTTAAATCCAGAAATATATGGATTCAGGTGGAATTTGTCTGAAAATGGAGTTGTATATTTATTTGTCAAATTGCATGTTGTATCACAAGGAACAAGATTAAACACAGAAAGAGCCAATAACGGATTATTATCTTTATCAAAGAAATGATCTAAATTAAATTGATCAGCTGTTTTTCCTGTGTTTGCATTTTCAGTATGTAAGGCAATTCCTTGATTACAGTAAGGACAAAAAGTAGTTAAATTCCTATCATAAAAAAAATGTCTGACTATTGATCCAATCTCTCCTTTATAATCGAAAGCTAATTTTAAAACATCTAATTCCCCCGCATTGACAAGATTGTATTGTGCAAGCAAATTATCGCTTGTGTCTTTTAAATTTTCGGGATCTCCAATTAAAATTAAGTCAAGTTCATTTTTAGTAGGATCTAAAAGAGTATTTATTAGATTAGTTAAGTCGTTAAGATTTACTGTGTTGATATTATTAATACCATCGAGATAATGTTGAACCCCATAGATATAAACAGGTTTATTAAAATATCCTTTTGCAACTTTAGTAGGACGAATAATATTAGCAATATCCTTAGTGTATGATTTTACTGAGACGATATCTTTATCAACAATTTTCGTGTGGTCTTGTAAATGTTCAAGCGATAATTTCAAAAATTTTAGTTTATCGAGAACTAAAGGTTTAATTAGTCTTAGATATGACGTTTTGAGTGCTAAAACATCATTTATTTGAATTTTTATCATCTTTCTGAATCTAAGAAATTTTTCAAACTTGATTTTAAAAATGAATCTCCAACCATTTCTAATAACTTTTCATCTTCTTCTGTAAATTCTCTTTTTTCTTTTATATTTTCAATAAAAGTTCTGATTTTTGATTCTGCAAAACTACCCATTAGAGTCCCATTTAAAAAGAAACTATTAGCCAGAAGTTCATTAATATTTGCTGCAAAAGTTTGAGATTCAGCTTTCCTTGGAATAGAGCGTTTGGTCTTTTTATCTAAATCGAGGAGCATAATATTTTCCACTGGAATATCAGAGAGAATAAAAGGAGAATGAGTAAGAAGTAAAATATTTATTGCTTTAATTCTATCGTTTTTTTCCATATAAATTCTTCCAATAGCTTTCAATAGATCAGAAATGAATCTACGTTGATAGTCAGGGTGAAAATAAAGTTCAATCTCATCATAAATGATATTTACATATTCATATTTAATCCGTTGACTTGCACCAAGGTGTGCGGATTGCAAATTATTTAAATGATATATAACAGATTGAATTGTATGTATTAATTGTTGTTCACCTGAGCTTAATTCATTAAATAAGGATTGGGAGCCTAAGTCATTCGATAATTCAAAATCAATATCGAATATTGCTGGTGGTAAAAATCTGATAATATCAGGTAGTGCAGGGTAATCCATCCAGCTCATTAACTCTTCTAATGAAAATTCAAATTGAATTTTAGTGTTATTTTCGAGTTGTCCCTTTTTTACATGGAAGTCTCCACCCTCTTTTGAGTTGAGACAATATTTCAAGAAATAAATGGCTTGTTTTAGCTTATATGTTATATGGCTACCATCAGTCTTTAATGAATTGAAGAACTTTTCATTTTCAATAAATGGTGTGCTTTCACTAAATTGATACCCATTGCCGAACCAAGGGTAAATCCTTGCAATCTTTTCTACTTTATGAAGTATATAATTAACAATTATTTCTTTTAAGGGGAAGTCCTTTGATAACAAAAGACTTTGTTCATTATCAGAGAGGTAACCACTAATGAATGTTTCGAAAAGGTTGTAGGAACGAGCATCATTGCTACTTATTTGGTTTCCTTTAAACCGAATTATTTTTGGTATTTTATTTACTTTATCCCTATTAAGAGATAATTTCACCTTGTATATATATTGATTTTCTGTAATGTAAACTTTATTATCACTTTTTTTGCTGCTAATATTTTCTTTCAATACATTTGTCAATAATCTGTATCTCGCAAAATTAATTTCTGAATTAATTTCAAAATCTCCATTTGTGCGCATTGGATTGATAACTAATGGAGTTGTATATCCATCGTTTTTATGAAAAAGAGCATTTATCCAGTCTCCAAGATAAAATGAGTTTAGAGCATAGTGTGAATAATTTACAGCAATAGTATAGAAGAAATGCTTAGATAAATCCGATAATCTGATATTAATATCATCTGTACATTTAATAGCTTTCGCAGTTGAATTAACATGTTTAATGCGTATAATCTTATTGACAGGACTCTCTGAGGCAGCATCATAATCTAAAATCATGCAAAAAAACTCTCTATTTATCTCAAAATAAATTTCAGCTTTAAGTTCATTCCCAAATTTGATTATTTCATTTCTTTTTCTCTTAATTCCTTTTTTTTCTTTTGTAATATAATCTTTGCGTAGTTTTAGTTCTTCTTCATGTTTTAGATAAGTGATAAATTGTACTTTCAATTGATCAAATAGCACTTGTGCACTTATTTCTTTATTCTTTTGTTTTAAAAGACTTACTATCTTTTGTTTTTTTTGAGCAAGTTTTGATAGTTGCCTTGATAAGTCTGTTGTTTCGCTTTCTAAATTTGCGATATGTTTGTTTAAACTCTCCAGGTTAGGTGTAAGTATATTATTACTAACAGAAAACAAATATATGGTTGCAAATAGAAATTCAATTAATGTACTTTTTCCAGACCCATTTTTACCTGCTATAGCAGAAATATTAATTTTCAATTTCTGCCCGTCTGCAGTTCTTATGTCATAAAGATTCTCAGGTATAGTTGTATTTTCTGAGATATATTCAATATTATCAAATAAATTTGTAATAGGTTGAAGATCTTTATTGAAAAATGAACAGGAATTATATAAGGCATAGATCTGACCTGCCGTTAGATTTTTTAAGAATCTTCTGTTACATCCTTTTAGTGGCCTTATTGCAAGTAATTTAAAGTTGTTGTAATTTTGCATTGATATTATACATTTAGTTTGAAATATGGGTGATCATATCTATTTGCTCTGTTACCTGGATCAATAATTGTTGTCCCTAACCAACCTTTTAAAAATTGTGGGAGTTCAAAGATTGTTATTGCGCGAAAATCACCATTAAACATATAGAAAGTGGGGGTGTTAATTAAGAAACAACCCTCTACAGAAAAATCTAACAGTGAAATATCCGTTAACCCCAGTTTTACTTCAAAATGTTCCTGTAAAATAGGGCGATTATCACGAATCCAATCAACTTTCTTTTTTAATTTGCGCTCATATTTATTCTTAAAGTTAGAGAAGTCTTTTTGCCAACCAACAGCTTCATATTTTGATCGGTTATACTTTATATCTGCAACTATTATTCTTCGATATTTTGGGATTACAATTATACAGTCTAT
This sequence comes from Bacteroidota bacterium, assembly GCA_030706455.1. GTDB lineage: Bacteria > Bacteroidota > Bacteroidia > Bacteroidales > Paludibacteraceae > Microbacter. The sequence continues at coordinate 149,190 of JAUZOL010000001.1, read as the reverse complement.
TTCACCCGGGTTTGAAAGGATATTTAAATTTTGATTATTTTTTTTCTTTAAGACTTCAACATTATAATCTGCAATTGCCTCACAGCCCACAACCAGTTCTTTTACTTTGTTTAAATAGGTAGACTCATGGTTATTACTCTTTTGATCCATGAAAAGTTTAAATTCAGGAACCATTTGCCACTCGCTTGGTAGACCTTCCCAGTGTAGTGCATTTGTTGTTAGCATCTGAAATGTTTCTTCTAGTTTATTTTCCCCAATCAGAGCTCTTTCTTCACCACAAATATTATATACAAGGATTGGCCTAAATGCATATCGATATTCATCAGTTGGTTTGTATATTGTTGTTTCAAGAGAAGGCTTGTTTGCTCGGTTAATAGTCAAACCGTTGCAGAAGAGTTTCATTAATTCTACATCTTTATCATATAAATCAGCTAAGTTGATTGGTAAAATATAAGGCTCAATTGATTGAATGTTAGGGTTTCTTGGATTATGGTGTTCTTGTATTGTTCTTACAAGAGAAAAAAAATCACCAATTGCAAAACCAAAACATTCAACAATCTTATTATTCACATCCTCTCCGGCATTTATATCACAAATGGCAGCTTCAAATTGACCTTCCAATAGTTGGGGAATTGTATTAAATATCAATCCAAAATGATTATTCAACGAAATTGTAAATAGATTATCTTCAATCTCAATTTTATAACAATTCTCAATCATTTTGCAATTAGCAATTCTATCTGACAGATCATAAAGCCATGTTGCTATGTATATTAAGTGTTGAAGCACAATTTCTTGCCGTCTAGCCCCCCTGATACTTAATGTGCCCCAGTTTAAATCTATCTCACACCCCTGTTCTAAAACTAATTTTAATATTCGTCTATAGAGGGCAAATTCATTTTCCTGAATACCTACAAATCTATAACCTTCCAATGTTTTAAAATACAAATTAATTGATTCTTCATGCAAGTAAAAGGCATACATGTAAAATGAAATACTTGTTTCAAGGAGTAGAATGTCTTTAAATTTATCTGCTAAAAATTGGAAAGCATCCTTTAAGATCGTTTCGGTCAATTCATTGTTAGAGAAATCCTGATCTGAGTACTTTCCCCTTAAATATTCAGATAATTGTGTCCAGTAAATTTCACTCAATGACTCTTCGTACGTCAAAATAGGATGCCCATCTTCAAAAATCTTCCCCATAGTTTAGTATTTTAGTACAATTATTGATAGGTTATCCTGATTATTGACGCTAGAAGTTTCAAGTTCGGTAATAATTTCTGCTTCAGTATTCAACATAAGAGTTGCCGGATTTACAGAATTATAAAGTCCATCAGAGCTAATGCAGATTGAATCTCCTTGTTGGAGCTGAATTTCGACAACAGGGAGGTGTAATTCTGATGGTGTGCCGGATAGCGACTTTGTGACAATGTGTTTGTAGCGTTCGATTTCTTTGGTTGAGACGGGTCCGTTCTTTTTCATTTCATTGACAAGAGTATGACTTTCGGAAATGAAAAGCTGTTTGTTGTCTCTGAAATGTTGTATTTGTACATCTCCTAACCAAAAGGTATAGGCAGTGCTGTCAATTATGAGTACTCCCGCTATGGTTGTTCCTAATTTGGCATGATACTGATTTCGCAACGTGAGAATTTGACTGTTGGAAAATTCGACCGCCTGTTGAATGAGTGCAGGTATTTCTCCTTGAATGTTGCTTTCGGCAAGAAATTGAAAAATGGCTTCTGTGGCTGTTTGGGACGCCACTTCCCCGTACTCGTAACCGCCCATACCGTCCGCAACTATATGTAGCGAAATACTATCCGAAAGTATTTCGCTTTTTATGTAGTCTTCGTTGGTTTCCCGAATTCCTTTGCAGGTGTATGAAAAGATTTTCATTGTCAAATTGCTTTCTTGGTTTCACCACCATGTTTTGTCACACGTGGGCGTGTGGAAATCTTCACAGGTCTATTCGTTATTCCTTTATCCGTTGATTTTGTAGCCCACAAATAGCCTTCGCCAGGAGATAAGGTTGATAATTCAAGTGGGGTTAAATGTGACAGCTGTGTTATCGATTTCTGAATATGTTTTACCCATTGCGGACTATTGAATTTATGCAATAACACAATGGAACTCAATTCAATAATTTCATTTGGCAGACTTATAGGATCCTGACTTGCAATCATAATGGATACTCCTTTGTGTCGCATTTCTCTGATTGAGGTTACAATGCTATTGGTCAAATCTTTGTTGTCCATGTATTTGTGTGCTTCATCAAATACAATGAATTTATTGAATGGAGTATCGTTGAATGTTTTCACCCCAGAGAAAATGTTCAGCATTACCACAAACAGACCAAGTGCTTCATCCTTTTCAATAAATTCATCCCGTAAATCAACTATAATCAATCTTCCCGGGCGAAGCAATTCTCTGATTTGTGAGTTGTCATCAATATATTCGTCTGCAAACTGGAGTCGTTGTTCAGCCAGTGTACGTTGGGTATTGCTTAACAGGGTGGATTCTGCGACATTGTTGCGTAAACCAACCAAGCTAATATTATCCCGGATATTTCTCATGATTGCTTTCAACTGACGAATGTATGTTGAATCATTGCCGATAGCACCTAATAAAAACATCCAATCCTGTACACTCAGTTCATTCGAATTAAAGCTGATTGGGTATATATCAATCGAAGGGAATTGTTCCCGCCTTTCGTTTACTTTTGCCCGGGGGGTAAGAATTACAACGTCAGATAGGCTAGAAGGATTTGCATTATACTCCCGTTTAAGTTTTTCCAATTCTGATATATTATTGTTTGGATTAATCATGGACGTGAATTCAGGTTCGTAATCCATACTCTCGCTGTAATGAAAAATTACACCCGCTAAAGGAGCCGGTAATTTATTGATATTGCCAAACTGTTTAATCACCATCTCGGTGATACTACCAATCGTATAACTCTTACCACCTCCCTGTACACCGAAAAGGCTAATTGTATTTGTTTCTGTCAAATCAAGTGCAATCGTTTTAGTGCTTGCAACCACCTTACCCAAAATGCCGAATTGCTCAGAGGAAGACGTTTTACCAATTATAATATCGAAGTCCGGAGTTTCATCGTTATTCATATTGGTTACAACACTATCTGATACAAGTTCCTCTTTGTTCTCTTCTTCCATTTCGGATAAATCTGATTCATCCTCTTCAGTAGTTATTTCAACCGCAGGTATATTTTCTACCTCCAATTCATTGTCTTCAGATTGATTTGATTCCTTATCCACTTTTTCAGGACTTTCGTCAATAACCGTTGTTGTATAAGAATCAATAATGGGTTCATAAACAGCCGAAGTATTTGTTACTTTAGGCTTTGCCGGCAATTTGACCGGCTCACCAAAGAAAGCAATCAATTGTTCTTCATCCTTCACATGTTCCAATCTACGTGTATTTAAGTCTGAATCCGGATCAAGAATATCTCCAATTAAGTTTTTACCAAAGGTAAAGAACGTAGATTCATTGTCCAATACTTCTTTTTTATGCCGTTGTACTGCAGAGTAGTCGAAGATTATCCCCAGTTTTTTAAACTTCAGGTTATAACCATATTGAAGATTATCCATACACTCCAAATATGCGTCATATACACCCTGAGATAAATGATTATATCTTGCAGCCCGATTAATGTAAAATTCGAGTAAGGATTTTAATTGCAGGTTTTTCAACTCGCGATCTAATCTATCATTATTTGGAGAAAGAGACCTGTCAAAATGAAAGCTCAATGATTCAATTGTATTATCAATTTGATTTTGCATTTTCTCCATCAACTCTATACGATCATTATCTGAAAGATAGGTGCGACACTTCACTTCAATCACAGTGAAGCAAATATCCATCGTTTGAGGATTTATTTTTACTAATAAGATATCTGCTCTTTCCCTATTTTCATTAGGGGTGTTTGTAAACAACTCTTTATGAAGATCAATTGGAATCAGAAACGAATCTTCCAGGATATTCTTCTTTTCTAATACGCGCTTGGTAAATGCCATTCCCAACACCTCAAAAGCTTTGTTGTTGGTGGAGTTGAACTGCATGATTAATGAGCTGCTTATTGAGCGGATATCTTCCAACAATATTTTAAGTTTGGCCGAATCATTTCTAAGATCAATTCCGAATTCTTCAAAATGAGGGCCAATCAGTCCAATAATTTCAGAAGTAGGACGGGTAGTCAGATAGGAGGAAATGCCCGAGATTTCCTGCCCCGGAACATAATCCAACAGAAATGGAATTTCACCTTCAGCCCCCGGTAAATCATAGACTTCGGGGCCTAAATTTTTATCGAAAGTAATTACCCAGTCGGAGGTATCGTGGATAAAAGACAATAGCACTTTATCAGACTCATTCAATTCCAATTTTGTAGCCGGTATGGATTTCTCCCTGTTCGTTGATAAGGAGTTTGCCACAAATACCTGAAAATTTGAGAATAATGAAATCCCTACGTTACAAAAATCATTTACACTATTCACAACAGGATTTTCCGAGAAGTATTTATTCCAAACAATAGAATCCGACTTTTGAACAACGCTAATCACACTTTGATTAATCAATCCATTGAAATAAAATGATTGTTTGCTTTCTTCCGGACGGGCTAAGGTTGTTTTAACCGGAAATGGACTAATCATAAAAGCAATATGCGAAAAATAATCGTTGGGATTTTGAATAAAATCAGCTACACTATTAATAGAGAAACGCAATTTAGGGAATAAGCGATTACCAGAAGCTTGAGAAAAAGCTTCAGCATCTTCAGAGATATTACTTTCCGGATTTATCAAATTGCGAAAAGCTTCTCCCGGAACTATGATTTTTTCATCTGCAAATAACCTTACCTCATACTTAATTGATTTGAATTCCGGTAATCGTTCAATATCAACCAGGGCATTTGCAAAAACATAAGCATCACCGGCATTGAATAAATTGACAACTAATTTATTGATATAAGGGTGTTGAGTAAGATAATTCTGAATGTGCCGACTCACCAATGTTTGATTCACATCCGTATCAATTCGATATTCATTGCTAATGTTGAGCAATGACGCCAAATAAATTTTTATTTGGCGGGAGATTGAAGAAAAAGCATCATTACTTTTTTGTAGCGGTTTAGTGTAAAGGCCCCAGCCATAGGATAATTCACCTACATACTGAAAGTATTCAGATACACTGGAATCCGTCAAAACAGGAAGCGCAATTTCAGGTAATAAGTCACCTAAAAACAAGTTTTCAAGGTTCTTATACCAAACTGTTTTGTATTGAGGATATGTAGTTCTAGTTTCTTCTTCCCAGTTTGAATACAAGTCGAAAAGATTTACAAACCACGCCAAGCGTAGGGGGTGAAGGGGGGAAACCAATTTCAGATACACTGTCTGTCCATCGGGCATTTCTGTTTTCACTGAAATGATTTCAAGATTTTGTAAGCCAGATAATGTTTTATGAAAATCAGTCGTTTGCAATTCATCAGCATCCACTGCCTTCATTATGGATTTTGTCCATTTATCATACAGGACAATGTATTTTCGAATCAGATCAATATGATTAAATATATCGAAAGTTTCAATTACGCCAGCGTTATCCGGAGTAGATTGCGCGATTAATTCAAACAATTCTTTTCTAACTGAAATTAAATTCTTATCAATTATTTCATCATCCAGGAATTTATTGAACCTCAATGATTGAAAATCGTTGTCGGTAGGATTGCTACTGAGTCTTACATCAACATTCCCAATTTCACCCGCATGTTTTAGAAAGCAGCTCTGTAGTTTCCGAAGCTTACCGGATATATTAATCTGGTAATTGTGATTTGTCGCATATTTTATATGAAAGGTGTTTACAAGTCCTAAATCAGTACCTTTGAGCCAGACTGCCGTGTTGTCAATTGGTTCGGGTATTAATAATTCATTGTTGTTTCGAAGTTGCTCAATCCGGAATCTGAAATAAGCCTGTAGAACATTATCGAGCTTGTCTTTTCGGTGCGGTTCTACTTCTCCACCTTCAGGTATTTCACCAAAGTTAATATAGAAGTCCTCCGAATCATTTGTTCTTTTGGCCAGATTTAAACTTTCAAAGTCCTCATGAGAAAGATCCGGGTTCTGTTTTTTTTGCAAATTCCACAAATCTTCAAATTCAGGAAGAGCATAATTATCCTGTGTGTTTAAAATACCCCCATTTTCATCTTCGGCAAAGACACGGAAAAAGTAAGAACCTTCTTCCACCATTGTTTCAGAGAACTCCATGGTGATATCCCTATAATTACGGGCATTTTCCGTAACTTTTGTTTTCTTTACATCAAATACAGGATACCATCCATCGATAGCCATTAATACAATTCTAAATGACTTTAGCTCTTTGAAGTCCTTGGGAGCCGGTTTAGTAGAGATCCGTATTTTTACTTTTACTGTTTTGTCGCGTGGAATGGTCAAGGTAAAGTCACCATCCTGTGTTCTGATTTCATTCGAGCTTATTTTATCAACAAAAACATGCAGGTCGTGTGGCGTGTCGAAGTCAGGTACTGACCAGTTGCTGAAGTTTAAATCAGGATATTTTGTCAATACTGCCTGACAGATATCTCCTTTACTTTTTATTTGATTTTCAGTTCTTAGCAAATAAGTTAAGCGATTTTGGATTGAATTCGGTTCAACCGGTAAATCTTTAATCCTGTCAGGGATTGGTTTAGAGAAGTCGCTTAATATATCTACACATCTTAGATTATAAAGTAATCGTTGTCTGAGCTGATTGATATCTGTACTGATTTTGTCATCGGGTAAGATCGCAAAGGTGGCTAATCCATCCCCGATAGCTACTTTTTTCCAATTGTTTAGTTTCAGGAATAACAGATATTGCAGATATTGAGCCTGTCTGAGATTCTGAATTTTCAGATAATCGAAAATTTCATTTACGATTGGTTTTATCTCAATCGGAATTTCAGCTTTTAAAACACTTAATAGTTTTGTGTCCAAATGCTCTATTGCAAGATTCTTGAATGTCGCATTCCCATAGGAGTCTTCAGTAGAAGTTCGACTGTTCGAAGGAATCAGTACCAATAATGGAAACTCGTCATTATTTCGTAATTCAATTAATTTGTTGGCACTAATGTATTCATCCCCCTGCATATCGTCAGACAAAATATAGGTTTGAAGCTCACCTTCCAAGACACGAATTTGACTGCATAAAGGATTTAGTTCACGCATAGAGAGACCCGTTATTTTCATGCAATGGCCGGGTTTCGCACTTGTGAGTTCTGCTTTGTATTCTTCAACTATGAGAGAGAGAAGTAGCTGATAGTAAAGTTCTGATATTTCCATTATGCTTTGAATTTATAACGTGGTCTGATTTTTTGTAGAATATAAGCGTCACTTAAATCAGTATAGAAGCCTATTTGACGTAATTTGGTTTTGAATGCATCTACGTTTTCCTTAAATGCCAGGTGGGTTTCTAAATCAGCATCGTTGAACCTTGATTCATTCAGCCCATTTATGACAATTCCATACCTAGAACGAAGTTTCGCAATCAGCTCATCAATTGATAATGAACGCGAGGAAAAACCACCCGTTGCAGGTTCTAAAACCAGAATTTGCACTAAGGTTTCAAGAAGACGGGAACCGATAACTGCTCTACGTGGGTGTTTACGGCTTCTTCCATCTGCTAAGAATCCATAGTCGGTGTTTTTCATGGAAATTGCATCCAGAAATTGCTGATAATAGCGATACTGATATGCTCCTTTTGCTTTGAGTAAAGTCATCACATACTTATCGAAAAAGGTGTCCTCATACATCACACAATCCAATAAGTTCTTTTTATCTTCTTCCTCTTCCGGTTTAAATTTATCGAGAATAACATTGAATTTGTTTTCGTAATAGCTATCGAAGTTATCCGGTCTGTTTTTTAAAATAGACAGCCACTGATCAACAGAATCCACAGCCGGCATGGTGGTTTCATATCTTTTCTGCACAGCATTGATCTCGAAAGAAGCTTTGAAAAATTCATACAGACCATTGATTGTTCTTTCCATATCCTCACAGGCGAAGCGAGAAACACGACTTTCAAAGTTATCAGTTACATCCACGATCAGGGAAAAATCATCTTCCACATTTCGGGTTCCTTCTTTTACCATTTTAGGTAAGAGATATATTGCTTTTTGAGTGTAAAGAGATAAATGAAATCCAATCAAAGTACGCAGGTATTCAATGAAAACATTCCGGGGTATAGAGTCTTTGTAAACCAGTAAACGGAGAATATCATCACAAAAAAGATTTGCCTGTTCTTCGAGCAGAGGACGCACATTTTTCAATTGAGCACTTGATTTCGGATCAATCTGAATATTCTTTATCAATTGAAGAATACCAGCGCTATCTACATCCAACTTTTGATTCTTGGAAATATTTTTTGTGACATTATCCCAGCCTTTGGAGAGGTATTCTTTCAGGCTTTCCATAATTTCCGGTTTCATCCGAAGCATCAAAAATACCTGATCGGAGGAATTGTAATCACGGGTCTGGGCAATGTTACGAATGCGAAAGCTTTCGAGGTGAACTGGACGAAGCGAAGATATTTTTTCTTTTACGATATTCCCTCTAAACACCAGATTGACCAAATTGCAACGTAGCCAGTCTTCCGCAGCCTCTTTATGTTCTGAAAGTCCGACCATATTTCCATGGGTTTCGAGGTTTTCCATATATTCAATCAACGATTGAAAGGTATGTTCCCTTTTCACTCTCATGTTAATCCTTGCTCCATTGTTCCGGATAAGCATAAACAGGTTTGTAAGCGTATTGTCCAGATTCACCGATTTAGCATCGGCAGCCAGAATCAGTTCGTTACGGAAAATAGCTTCGTTTTTATCTAAACGTATTGCCATGGTTGTATCAGTTTAATGGAGCAATTGTTAGTTTATTTGTTTTTTGTTCGAGTGAAATCACAAAGAATGATTTATTATTCTTTGTCACCAGCACTTCGTTGTAGGATTTATTTTCCAGCAGGTTTTTAAATACCTGTAATTCAATAAATCTTCCTCTCATATCGTTGATAGAAGGGCTAAAACCCTGTTTGATAAAATACAACATCTCGTACAAATCGAGGGAGATTGTCAGGGAAATAAAGTCGTCTTCCTTGTTCCTAAATATCAAACTATCGCTTTCGTATTCAATGTATTGAATGAGGTGATCTGTTTTATTTACAAATAGCTCAAACTCGTTTAAAGAGAATCTTCTGAAACTTTGACTAATCGGGTCATTTATACGAGAAGACTTTAACAGCAGGAAGTTGTTTGCCAATCCACTTTCGGAACAACCCTCACTGATAGAAATAGCCTGAGCTAAACTTTGTTTTGCACTCTCAATGTCCTGTTCATTATCCTGCGTATTGGTTAGCAGGGTATGGAACTCTTCCAAGGATTGATAAGGTAAGCGCTTTTTAAATTCAAATTTACCTTCGAAATACTGGTGACGCACGTATGTGCGGTGACGAAGTTTCATTTGTTCCAGGATTCTATCTTTTAAATCGTAGGCCGGTAGCAACAGCTTTTGAGCATTAAAGGCATCCAATAAATCAATCGGACGATCTGAGAAATTCAAATAGTCTTTTGGCGCATGAAGCCCAAAATATAAATCCCTGTCAATAGCCGGTAAGGCTACCTGCGAAATGTCAGCCTCTCTGATCAGTGATATTAATCTATCGTTTGATTTTTCGGCATCTTGAGACGTAATATTGAAATAGTAATATTGCCAGTATTTTTCAGGTTCATTTTCGTATCTCTTGTATAACTCCGAAATGTCATTGCAATTACAATCCCGACTAATCAGATACGCCAGAAATGAGCGTAAATCGCGCATGGTAACATGAAGTTCCCGCTTGTAGCTTATTGTGCGCATCAGCCATTCCAACCTATTAATTACTTCATCACCTGCTGCGCTATCAGTCAAGGTATCTACATTGTATTTTATGAAACAATGCTCAGCATGTGAACATGTATTACATTTACTCCAAAGCACAGGCTTTGTGAGTAATTTGATTTGCGAGCGGAACAAACTTTCACCTCCGTTGCTTTTCGCAGTTATTGAACGTAAATTCAAATTGATAATCATCAAGCCATCCGGTAAGTCGGCATGCCCGCTGTTGTAAAAGTATTGGTCAATGATATCGGACAATCCCCGGAACTTATCGGAAGTTTCCAGAAAGTCGACCAAACGACCTTCGTTGATCGCAATAATTCTTCCTTCGTTTACGCTGCTATAATCTGTTGTGTTTTCAAAGGGTTGAAAGAAATCGGATAAAACCTCGTTGTTTGCCCTATCTTCTTCGTCCTGCGAACCATCGTAATTACTTTGATAAGCCAGGCCATTGATTTGAAACTTTGCCCCGTTGCGGTTTGAAAATCGTTCAACATAGGAAGCTTCTTTTTCAATTTGTTTGATAAATGCCGTTTTCCCATCGCCGGCATTCCCGGTAATAATGACTAACCGATATTTTCCTTTTAGTATTGCACTCAGCAGTTCGGTATCCAATTTGGTCTTTGTATAGGTAATGTCGTCAAAAGCACTGGAATTGAATCCAGCTCGTGTCCCCGCATTGCCGTAACGGCTTTGACTATACAGTGAATTCAAATACTCCACAAATGTGATATCGTCTTTGCCTGCCAGAATAACTTCACCCGGTGTTGCAATTTCGTCCTTTTTGATCAGATTATCAACACCAATACTCGTAAGAACATCCAACATTTCCTGAGCCGAATTGAATCTTTCCCCTTTTTTACAGTTGATTGCTTTCAGAATGAATGCTGCAAAAGTATCGGAAATCGTTTCGTTGTAATGTTGAATGGGTTCGGGAGCTATTCCCATCCGTGGCATTTTCATACCTCCACTCCAGGGATAGGAGTGACACACTAATTCGTACAAGGTGATTCCCAGCGCAAATAAGTCGGCTGAACTGTCCCAGTTCACTTTATTATCCTGTTGCAGATCCGGTGCCAGGTAAGGATTAGTACCCACAAAGTTTTTGTCATTTTCTTCGGCGGTGGCTACATTGAAGTCAACCAATACAAACCGTTCCTGTTTATCCCAGACTATGTTTTGTGGCTTAATATCCCTGTGATAAATAGGGTTTGGAGTCTGTTTTTGTAAGCAAACCAAAGCCGTGAGTATTTCGGTAGCCAGTTGGTATATAATTGTAAGTGGTAGCTTTAAATCGCCTCTGGTATATTCCTGTAAGTTGTTCCCATCCAGAAACTCCATGAGCGTGTAAAACTGACCATTGGGAAGAGTTCCGTTGGTAATGAATTTTACAATATAAGGGTTCGACAAATCAGCCAGGGCATTGTATTCGTCGATAACTGTTTGTACACTTATACTTTCGTTGAATATTTTTATCGCATAATCCTTACTCTGTATATTGTGTTTGGCTTTAAAAACAATAGAGAAACCACCTTTGCCTAATTGATTGTATAGGGTAAAGTCACCAATGCGTAAACCGGGTTTTAGTTCCTCGTACACAATCTGTGCTGTTTGCTGTGTGGTGGCCACATGCGAAGTAGAAATCTGGTATTTCAAAAAGTTATCCAGTTCTTCAATGCTATCCCAGCGTTGTGTATCGTCCCAAAGAATGGTATTCATACACAATTCGTCCAACCATGCCGGTGTTCCCACTTTTACTGCGGTAGGCATTAGTTCAGGCGTCAATTTTCCACCTAATTTGTTGAGTTCGTATGGAGAGGAGAATGGTAATTTGCCCGTGAATAGTTCATAGATCAATACCCCCATGGAATAAATATCGCTTGCACGGGAAGCATCTTTGACCAGCATTTCCGGTGCGTTGTAGGCGGTGGCATTTGACTCGTTGAGCGTAGGTGCAACGGTGTAACCCATTTCGCTGTGGTCGGCAAAATAGGCCTTGCCAAAGTTAGCTAATGCCGCACAGCCGCTTGTGAGGTAAATATTTTCGGGATTCAAATCCCGGTGAAATACATCCACTTTATGAGCTACACGCAAGGCTTCAATCAGGTTGAATATTATACTCAGCTTTTCTTCCTGGGTAAATGTTTTACGGCGAAGTTCTGCACGCAATGAGTTTTCATCCAGAAAGTCTGTGATTTCATAGAAACGATTGTTTTCTTCATCCAGAATAAATTGCGCATTCAGGATAAAGGGGCAGCGTTGCATTTTGGCAAGTGCCATTTGTTGGTTTTTGGTTTGCAGTGCCCGTTTGTCGCGTTCGGCAGGACTTAGACCTACTAAATCAAGTATGTATTCTTTTACCCGGACTTTGTTGGCTGTTATCATGCCTTTGGTTTTGCAAAGGTATTCGGAATAACATTTATCCAGGGCCAGGGTTTCGATAATATCGTAACCCACAATTTCTTTCCGGTCTTTGGGTTCGCGGGGAGTGGATATGCCCGCTACAAATTCGCTTATCTGCGCATAAATATCAGCAATGCTATCAGCAGGTTTTCTGACCGCATTGGGATTGCAAATAAAATCAATCAACTTATTGTCTAATAAGTAAGAGGCTTTCTCACAATCGCCCCACAGCATTTTCTTGTTCTGGCGAGGGTGAGATAAAGTGAGGAGTGAAGCAATCCATGCGGTAGCCCACGACGGGTTGTGGGCTTTCAGTTTACTGGCCAACACGGAAGTTTTAAAGCGAACCGTTTTCAAGGGATTGGGCTTTTCACTTCCGTTCAGGTACCAGGTAGTGTCGTCGCCTTCGAGACGACCACTCCAGTCTTTGTTTTCGATATGATACAAGGCATGAGGAGTTACCACCAAACAATCGTATTCGAGGTATTGTACCTGACCTTGTGGCGTGGAATTGGCAAATTCCACATTGGAAACAATGTAGTAGTTATCCGGAAGGTTTACTTCCAGAAATTTCAGTAAACGCTCTTCTCCCGCGTTTACTGCTCCTTTGCTGTGTTTAGCTTGTATCAGTGTTGCCATTGTTCTATTTCGTTTTCTACAAGTTGTATGGCTTGGTTTTCTTTATTACATGCTTCTGTAGTCTTTCTCAAATATTCATACATCTTGTTAGTTATGACCTCATATTCTGGAAGAATTGGAATCTTAATTTGACTAACTTGATTATTGTCAATATGTTTTTGGACAGATCCATATTCATAACTTTTTAATATAGCCTGACCTTGTTGCGTTTTTAAAAAAGCATATATATAATAGTTAGCACTTGTCTTTTTAGGTACGATACGAACCAAATTATTCGTCGCAGCGACACCGTCTAAATATCCATTTACTAAAGTAATATACCCAATTGTTCCTGCATCCTGTATTGCAATCCATCCATTACGCAAAATATAGTCATCGATATTCTTCATCCTTTTGGATAAAAATGAATTAAATGTAGGCATTGCATCTAACAAGTCTGAACCACTTAAAAAGGGTATCCCAAAAACAGGATTATCAACCCTCAATCTTTTGAAAATATTTGGAGTAAAAACTTTTTCCGAAAGCTCTTCAATGGTTGGCATATTATATTTTGCTGTTAATTTGTTATAAAACAACTCGATATTGGTAAAATTAGTTGAAGCATCAAACCGGAGATTATTTTTAGAGAAATTGCTTATCGAACACACATATTGCTTTGTTTGACCAATAATAGGTAATGTGTTTTCAATTAAATCAATTGCTTCTCGTTGTAGCTTATTTGCCTCCACCCTTAATTCAGCCGATTCAACAATCAAATTATGAATTTCCAATTGTTTGTCTTCAGGAAAAATCGGTACCGGAATGTTTTCGATATGTTCAGGTTCAATGTGCTTCACAACACCACCATAAGAAGATTGAGTGAGGAGGCTATAACCATATTTGCTTGACAAATAAGCATATAAAAAACCATTCAACACATCTTTTGAGTTTGGCAGTATTCGAATTAAATCGTGCGTTGCAATCTTATTTTGAAATAACTCGTTTGTAAAAACGGTATTGCCCAAAGTTCCAGAGCATGATACTAAGATCCAGTCTTTTTTTAGAATTAAATTTTGGAGAGCATTAGCCTGTTTTTTAGAAATATATTTTCCTGATTCTATATCCTGCTTGATCATATCAGAACCTGTGATATAAGGAATGCCATTGTGAGGATTCTTTACATACACCCGTTTAAATATGTTTCCTGAAAATATCTTATCTGATTGATCTCTAATTGTAGATAATATGTAAGGTGATTTTTGAAATAAATGCTTTATTTGAATTGATTGGCTCAAATGAAATGAAGCATCCAACCTCAAATCACTATCTTTCAACCATGAGTTTTTTGTTATTGCAACTTTCATAGTTTTTTATTTTGAGAATTGAGTGTATGCCTGACTGATAGCCGGTAAATCATCGTCTAATCTTTTTACACGGCTCTTTTTGCTAATGACTTTTTCGTTTCCAAGACTGTCTCTCAATAGTACTTGTTTCAACTCATCAAACAATAATTCGGCACCATCTTCATCCCGTATGTAAACTGGCACACCACGGCGGTCTTTCCCAACAGCTTCTGCTATCGCCATAAAAACTTCGTAGTCTTCGCCGTTAATGGCAGCATCTCTTTCAACCTGTGTTTTCTTTTGTAGGAACAATAAGGAAGCCTGCACACCTACCTGAGGAAGGAATGTTTCCACCGGAAGATCGACAGAAGCCAAGAGTTTGAAACGTTTCAGAATCCAGTCCCTAACATATTCAGTATTTGGGTTACCTAAAATACCATCGGGCAATACAATAGCCAAACGGCCACCCGGTTTCAGAAAGTTGTAACATTGTTCGATAAACAATACTTCGGGAGCTTCGCTGCCGCTGGCATTACCCTTTACAAAGTTTCCGTAGGTGTCTTTGCTCCAGTTATGTCCCAGCTCATAGCGCTTTGAAATCTCTACATCCACTTCCACCTTTGCGCCAAACGGAGGATTGGTGAATATCAAATCGAATTTCTCACGAGCATCGTCCGACTCATACGGGAAATTTCTGTCAGGACTGGTTTGAATGCTACGGGCAATGGTTTCTTTGATTTTTTCCAGTTCCTCTATTCTAGAACCGTGTGGATAATCCAATGAGTTGATATGAAATATATTGGCATGACCGTCACCCGCCATCACCATGTTCATACGGGCTGCCTTTTTTAAGTCGGGGTCAAAGTCGAAGCCAAATATCATCCGTTCGGCATAATCCTTTACCCTGTCGTTTACCTCCTTCGAATTGTATTTTTCAATCAGATATAGTTCTTTGCCTTCAAATTCAGGATACATATTTTGAGTAATTTTCTTGCGAACATGGTCGAGCACGACAGTTAAGAAACCACCCGAGCCACAGGCAGGATCCAGGATTCTCATGTTCTCGTCCGGATCCATCATTTCCACCATGCAGCGAATCAAGTTACGCGGGGTAAAGAACTGACCCGCTTCCTGTTTCAAGGTGTTTGAAACAATGGTTTCGTAAGCTGTACCTTTTACATCGACCGTTGCATCGAGGAAGGAGTATTTAGCCAACTCACCAGCCACAAAAGCTAATCCACGGTCGGAAAGGTTGATTTGTTCATTTCCATCAAATACTTCCGAAAATAAAGGATCGTTTTTCAAATCTTCAAAAATGCCTTTGATTCTTTTTGCAATAAAGCTTTGACCTTCTTCGGAGTTTTGCTCTTTTACACCCACCCAAAATTTACGTCGGTAGCTTTCGCCATTTGGCGAAGGCATAAAGCGACGTTTTTCATCGTATATTTTGCAAAAGATCAAGTTCAGAAGTTCCCAGAATGCTGTTTTTTTCATTCCTTCGTTGCCATAGATATAGTCGTGGCAACGCTTGAAGGTGCGAATTAAAGAGTCGTTTGCCGGTTTACGGGGTTTACTTTTATCAGCCCATTTCTCCAACTCCTCCATGGTTTGACCAAAACCCGGGAAATCGGAAATATCATTAAACAGGATATTGTCCCATTCATCTAATCCTCTTTGCAGAAAATGAAGTTCCTCTCCATTGGTCCATAGCCCGAACTCACAATTTTCAATCGATTCAAGATAAATCTGTAAAGTAGCTTCTACTCCTTTTTTGGTATCTTTTGATTTGGTTTTCTCATCCTGTACAATGCAGATTCGAATTAAACCGTCTGCATCGTGTGGTTTGCCAGCTTCAAACACAGCTAAGTCAATTTTTGTGCGTTTGGTTTTTCCATCCGGATCGATATAGCTTATACTAAAATCGCGTTCCATATCTGCCATTTCAAAACCATACTCTTCATTGAGCATAGCAATGAGGGACTGGAGGGTAAGTTCTTTGTTCTTTGCTGGTTTTGGTAAGTCTGTTAATGCACACATTACCTGATTATCTTCGAGAACAATTTCTTCGTTTGTAGTTTCTTTACTCATGGTTATTTTTTTAGTTCTTGTAGAAGGTTATTTAGCGCTTCCACAGCTAAATCGTATTCAATTGTTTTGTGTGTCTCAATCATTTGGTTGATCAACGGGCTTTCTTCTTCCAACATTAATTCTTCTTCCAAGATTTGAATGAAGGTATTTATGGTTTCCTCATTGCCTCCCAGTATTGATTTTATATCTCTGCCTAAGAGGGTTGCCCCGGCTGTAAATGTGTTGAAGTCTTCTGCCTCGTAAATATCGTAATGCTCAGCAGCGGCCCTTACTTCATTAATGTTTAAATAGTTTTCAATGATAAAAGCTAAATCATCTGCATCTTTATTGGTTGTGCTCTTTCTGTCGTTGAAAGCTGCTAACTTCAGAATAAATATACCCGGCAATGAAGCTACTTTTACCGACAAATCATTATCAATTGCAATGTCCAGTGTATTGTCAGCCACTTCGGTATATCCGGCTACCGACATAGCAAATTGTTCTTCGGGCGGCCAGTAAATGTTATTGTCGGCTTTAGCAATTTCGCCAAAAGGAACTATGTCAACTTCATAGATATTCCGGAATTTAAACTTCTGTGTCTGTTCCGGGTCTTTAGAGAATCCATCTATTTTGCAAAGCTCTTCGGAAATCTGCTTGAATTTATCCCAATCTTTGATTGCAATGGCAATATCTAAATCGGCTGTTCTTCTGGCAGAGGCCTGTTTGTGAATGGCACTCAGGATTATGTCCCGGGCAGTAGCACCAATTATGTAGAAATCCGAACCTATTGACTGGAAGTAATCGGTTAGTTTCTGCAACAGCTCTTTGAGCAGTGGATTATTAAGGTCTTCACCTGATATGTTGCAACTCATTTTATATGATTTTAAAACCTAAATCTTTCATTAATTCTCCGTAACGTTTATTCATTTTATTCTCAATAGTACCCAAATTTATAGCACGATCTAATTCACAAAAATAAGCAATATCCAAAATACTACTTCTTACAAAATCGATTGTTTTTGTATATCCTGACACTAGTTTTGCACCAGTCGACTCTTTGAACTCTCTAATTTTTTGATCAGACGTATTTAAAGTTCGGCAACTGCCAAAATGCACTATTTTGTCATGAAGCAAACCATTTGATATTTCTGCTAGTTCGTCGAAAGTTAAAGGATTGTTAGGTTCAAAAGGTATATCTATTGCTTTAGAACTTCCATGAAACGCAAAATAGACAATTTGAAAATCATTGTAGGTTTTATATTTAAGATGTGAAAGATAATAACCCAAATCAGTCCGAGAAGCTACATTTCTAAAAACATATTCAATTTTTTCAGTCTGCTCTAAAAATGTGAGCAGCGGTTGAATACTCGTTTTATCTCTCATTTTCTTTGTTTTGGTCAGATCCCATTCCGTTTCCAAGCAAAATATCTTTTTCATAAATAACTCTCCCTTAATAAATATTTACTTGATATGTTGCAACTCATTTTCTAAGATTATTTGTGCTGTTTCGATATTCCGACTGAAGCCACTTCCAATCAGATCGGCATAGACCAATAGAGGAGGCGTGGTTTGTCTGTTGTCCGGGTTTTGTTTCCAGAATATTTGAAGTATTTCTACTTTGCCATTCGGATCCGGTACTAATCCAATCTCCTGTCCAAGATTTTGCCAGCTTTCGGTGGTATAGACAGTGTATTTCTCCGGAACTAACTGATTGGTTAGAATTGCTGCTGCCGGTTCTGCTCCCCAGAGCGTAATGCCTTCTTCGTTGTCTATCTGAAGATTTTGCCAGTTCTGCGTATGTTCGGGTTTTATAAAACGCATTTGTTTCTTTAGCAATCGGGGACGAAGTACATCCTGATAAGCCACCACCCAACGTTCGAGTAATGCCGGTTTATTCTTTAGTACCCGTTTTAGTTTGGTTTTGAGAATAAAATTTTGCTCTTCCAACTCAGTCATTACATTGCTTACAGAACCTATGGATACATCGGCCAACTCTGCCAGTTCCCGGTAAGATAGTTGTAAATTATCGGGGTTGCTTAGCAGGTTGAAGATAATTTTGATACCGGCTTCCTGAAAAGCTTTTGCCTGATTGGTTTTCTCTTTTTTGTGTACTTTCTGTCCCACAATATGTAAGAGCAATTCTTTGTACTTAATGAAGCAATTGCCGGCTACATCCAAATAGTTTATGCCGTTTTCACGCAGTTCGAGTGCGACATCACTTGTAATGTACTTGGCAATAATGAGCGTAGGGCGTTTGGTTTTTGCTTTCAGCTCGTCGAGACGGGCATAGAGAAAACCTTTGTTCTCTTTACGCAACTCGTTTTTTGCTTCGACCGTAAACGTATGACCGTTAATATCAATGATCCCATCGTATTCACTTCGACGGCTTTCCATGGTGATATTTAGTCCGGTTAGTTGCTCTAAAGCTACACTTGCATCGTGAATATAATCGTTGTTTGGATACATAGCGGTTTATTATTAGTTCAATAAAATGAATCGTTCATTGACAATGAACGCGCAAATATAATGAACATATTTGGCGTAAACAATAATATCTAAATAAATGTCAACTTCTGGGGTGAGCTAAAATACTGTGTTAATCAAAGAAAGTTCATTTATTAAAATAGCACCTCAAATAACTAATACTCTATAAGTTATTTGAGGTGCTATTATTGAATATGGAAATGTTGTAATTATGCCTTAATTTTTTGTTTGGTTTTGTGAACTTTTTCTTTTTCTAATCCATTTGATTGTTTTCCGGTTGATTGGGACTGTCCACTTTTAAAGGACTTATCATCTTTTGTTGTAAATTCATTATTTGTACTATTATTGTTAACAGTCACCTGTGTTTTACTTTTATTATCAGGCATAACTTCTTTGGCGTTTGATTTCTCGGGATTCCACTTAAAAAAATCCAGTTTGCCTTTTTCGTTGTTCACTTTCACATAAGCATTGAAATCTCCACCTTTCTCATCTTTCATCCCGGCAATGTAAACTGTCTTGCCTTCACGGAGCTGTTCTTGTTGTATTTCTGAAATTTCAGCTCCGAGCAAAGTCTTGGGAATACGGACTTCATTGTTACCTTGATATTGTTGTGTTTGATTCTGAATATGAGGGAATTGACTGTTAAAGTGAAATTCAAGACCTCTTTTATCGGCATTGATCTGAGCATAGGCAGAAAATTCTTTCCCGCTTTTTGAGAGCATACCTTCCAGGTACACTTCTTTTCCTTCTGCTAAGTTTTGTTTTTGATATTCGTCCAATGAGATACCTTTGATGTTTGCAGGGATATTTATTTTGTCGGCTCGTAGGGCAACCAATTCGTTTGTCAGTCTATCAACAGAGATAAATACCGGAGTCTTTTCTCCTTGCTTGTATTCTGCATTAACTACCCGCCCAAGATTACCCGTAGTCAGTAGATTGTGCTTGTCTTCATCTGTAAATCGTATCCCGAAATATGGTTTGTTCAGCTCCGGCTCTTTATGGATAGCGTGAATAGCCAAGGTTAATTTTCCATCAGATGTTTCCCGAAATGATAACCGGGCATCGGTTCGTAGTACTGTTTCGTCGAATTTAGCTGTAATGGGTATTAGTACCGGAGATTTCTGGCGGTTTAACATTGCCTCCAGACTCTTTGTTCGTTCAAGGGTTTCTCGTGTGACGCCCAGTCGTTCCAGTTGAGTCCAGTCAATACGACCTTTGTCTATGGTATAATCTGATTGTTTTTGTGTTTGGTTTACGGGTTCTACCTTGTGTAAGTCGGTAAATTCTTTACAGCTAGGATCATTCGGATTTTTGAAAGCCTCCTGTAATTGTTTCGCCACTTCTTCATCCTTGTTAAGTGGAGCTTTGAAGAATTGAAAGTGAGTCGGATCCTTGTATTGTCTCATATAGTTCGACATAAAGTTATCCAATACATTGCCATGTTTGTCGATTTTCAAAAACTGAGGCTCATTTTCTTGATAGGATTCCACTGTTTTCGGTGTCCCGTCATTTTCAATACCGGCAACGATTTTCACCGTATCCTTATCTTTTTCTTTAACCAACAGAACGTCTTGGTCATTTGATTTTCCGTCCATACTTTTTGCGCTTTAAGTTCTTGCATCACTATTAATGCAAGACAAAAGTATCGGGATAAGTTCGGAAAGGAAAGGATTCCAAGTGTCCTGGAATGGTTTGGCTTCTCTTTGGCAGTGGATGTCCTTCTATGTATCAACTCAATGGTAAAATCTCAAATTTGCATCTATTCCCAAGATCTCACTTGTGTGATTACTTGTGTCTACTACCACGCCATCGCTTCCAGGTTTGATGACTTCCTTCCTTGATGTTCTACCACAAGAGCCATTTGCATTCACCGGGCAAATGTGTTTGCGGGACTATGACGGTCAAACAAGTTCAAGCGGTTGCCCGTTTTGACGAAAAATCTTCCTCTTTTTGAGTTAGCGAGCGTATTTTATCGCAAAAAAACTTGCTTTGACCTAATCCCTACACCGGAGTTGCCCATGAAAACAAAATGACCATATGGTCGGATAAATTTTAAAAATGTAAGTCATGGAAAACTTATCGGAAGCACGGATTTATGTGGGCACATATGCCAAGTACAACGAAGGATCGCTCTTCGGAAAATGGATGGATTTATCGGATTATTCCGGCAGAGATGAATTTTATGAAGCTTGCCGTCAATTGCATATCGACGAAGCCGACCCGGAACTTATGTTTCAGGATTGGGAAAACATTCCTTCGTCACTTATCGGCGAAAGTTGGCTGGTTGATAATGCTTTTGAAATAATAGAAGCTGTATCGGACTTGAGCGAAACGCAACAGGAAGCATTCTCTGTATGGCTTGATTATACCAGTCGCGATATCACTAATGAGGATATTACAAGCTTGATTTCATCGTTTGAAGACGATTATCAAGGTGAATACAAAGATGAAGAAGATTACGCATATGATCTCGTTGAAGAATGCTACGATTTACCCGAGTTTGCAAAAACGTACTTCGATTATGAAAAATTTGCCCGTGATTTATTTATCGGCGACTACTGGTTTGAAGATGGTTTTGTGTTTCGCAATTCGTGAGACACAAAACCAAAATCTAAAATTCCTTCAAGTCAAATTGCTTTTCAAATTTAGTGCAAGGTGCATGTATCTATATATAGATACATGCACCTTGCACGTAATATTTGAGGATAAGATAGTTATCTTATCCGAGAATTTTAGTAACTTTGAACCCGTTATACATGCAGACTGATGACTGCCACTGATAGACAAAGATGCGAAAAAAGCTTTGCTAATTCGTAACCTTGAAATAAAGATACATACATTATTTAATTGAATATAAGGGATTAAAATAGCCAGGTTCAAAATCCTCGCTTTCCGCAATAGTTTTAAAAACCGAATAAGATATTGAATTTCAATGTTTTATTCGGTTTTTTTTGTTTGCTACTTTTAAAACTGATTCAATGATATTCGGCAAATCGAATGTTGTGAAACTAGTTTGTATATTATTAAATATCAATATTGTATGGTGAAAGTAGACTGAATGTGCTTTCGCCGGAGTCTTCTTATACGCCTTGAATGTAATGTTTTGTCAAAATACCGTTTAATATCTCCCGAAAAGACCATAAGTGCATGTATAGGAAACATAAACGGCTGTTTTATTCCTAATTTGGCTAAGTAAGTGATAGATTTAATGGTATCTTTGGCTTTGTAATTTTTAATTTGGCTAAGTAATACTATGAAGAATATGCGCTTCTTGCCGGCGTTTGTTTTTTTTGTCTTTTTGTTTTTCGAAGCGAAAGGACAAACGGATTATGTATTCCATCATTTATCAACAGTTGATGGTCTTTCAAATAGTCATGTGTATACCATTTTGCGGGATAGAAGCGGATTTTTGTGGATTGGAACCGAAGCTGGCCTGAACAGGTATGATGGCTATCGTTTTAAAATTTATCCTATTCGTGAAGCTAATAGCAATGTGTTGTCATATAATGATATAGTGGGATTGAGTGAAGATGCAAAAGGCGATATCTGGGTTGATATAGGGCATGGGTATGTGGTTTATTCAAAATTAAAAGATCAGTTCATTGCCGATATTCCGGGATTTTTGAAGAAGTATTCTATAACTATTGAGCGTAATTATAAAATTTATATTGATATCAACCATAATTTATGGGTGTTTAGTGATGGCCGGATATATTATTATAACTATAAAAACAATATCGTTAAAATCATAAAGAACACGTTGTCGGTGTCGGATTATTCCAGTATTGGTATAAGTGATAATGAAGAAAGCCTGTATGTTATAACTAAGGAAGGTGCGTTGTTTCAAGTTGGAAAATTTAGCGGCAGACTGTCAAGAATTGATATTCCGGATTTTGTTAAGGGAGATATATTTGGTAATTATAATAAAATTTACGCGGACACTAATTTCGGTCTGTGGCTTTTCTCAAGTAAATCCAATCTGCTTTATTATAGGCGAAACTCAAGCCAGATATGGAAGAGAATCGCTTTGAATTCTACCATCACAACTCAGACAAATGTGGTGCAGAGCGTTATGGATGATGGCAACGGTAATGTTTGGATTGGCACGGATCATAAAGGCATTTTTGTGTATGATAAAAACAAAGATGCAATCAGAAATATTAAGAATGATCCTTACTTATACACTTCAATAGCCTCTAATAATGTTGATTGCATTTACAGGGATAATAACGGAACAATCTGGCTGGGACACGACAAGATGGGGATATCTTACTTTCATGAGAGTTTTCAGAATATTGTAAATATACAGTCTCCCGGATGCAGAGATGTGAGTGCTATTCTCGAAGATAAGAAAGGAAATATATGGTATGGAACTGACGGCAATGGAATTTTTATACAGAATGGAGGCGTAAACAATCCAATGCAGAAATTCTCATTTCCAAACTTTGCAATCGTCTCTTTACTTGAAGATAAGAAAGGAAGAATGTGGATCGGGACATATCAGAATGGTCTGTTTTGCTATGACCATGGTACTATTACTCAGTTTACAACGGCAAATAGCAACTTGTCGGATAATAATATCTGGAGTTTGCAGGAAGATCGTTATGGAAATTTGTGGATAGGTGCTCTGGCCGGAAGAGTTCAATGCTTTCAGCCCGATACCAGAAGATTTTGTCCGGAGAGAGTTGGGATGGAGGTCAAATACCCTCAGAATACATATTATGACGGAGGAAACAATTTGTATGTCGGAACAGCTTATGGTCTTTATATTAAGAATGTCCTGAATGGTAAAAAGGTGTCGTATTTCGGCAATGCACATGGAACGCAAAAATTCAGGCAACCCTACATATCAACTATCTTTAAGGACAAGAAAGGCCGCTTGTGGCTGGGACATTTGCAGGGAATAACCATTTGGGATTTGAAGCAGGATACCCTTTATTATCTGGATAAGGAAACGGGATTATGCGATGATATTATCAGGGGTATTGTTGAAGATGGATATGGGAATATTGTGGTTACTACCAGCAATGGGATGTCTATAATTTCAGAGAGCAATAATAAAGCAGGGAATTTGACTTTTGCCTGCAGAAATTTTTCCGTCAAAGATGGACTGAAAAGTAATAGTTTCAATAACCATTCTTTATGTAAACTGCGGAACGGAAATATTTTGTTGGGTGATGCCGACGGATGTACGCTGATATATTCCAATAAAATGGCGGAAAAAAAGCGCCCGCTTGCTAATGTCGTTTTTACGGAACTTAGGGTGGCGAATCAGGTGATTGAGGTTGATTCGTTGTACCATAGTCATAAGTTTCTTCATTGTTCATTGGAAAAAACATCTGAGTTGACATTCAGATATGATGATCAACTGATCGCGTTTTATTTTACTACCGGAGATTTACTTCATGCCGATAAGGTAAAATATGCTTATAAATTGGAAGGCTTCACGAATCAATGGCTGTTTACGAAAGAAAATAAAATTGAATTCTCAGCCTTGCCTCCGGGTAGTTATCGTCTGTTAATCAAAGCATGTAATAGCGATGGCGTGTGGAATGAAGATCCGGTTGTGTTGGATATTCGAGTCTTACCTCCGTTTTATTTGTCGTGGGAAGCCATAGTGATTTATATAATACTGTTGATCTCGCTGTTACTGTATATCATTAAACGGACTAAACGTCATCATCGGACTAAGCTGGAGCAACAAAAAATGCAGATAGAGCATGAGCAGGCTATGAATCTCAATGAAATGAAATTGAAATTCTTTACGAATATAAGTCATGATTTGCGTACACCACTTACGTTGATTATTACTCCAATTCAAATCATGTTAAATGAAGTGTCGGATGAAAAGCTGCGGAAAACACTTCAGACAATGCACAAGAACGCAGAGCAGTTGTTGCAATTAATCAATTCGTTGCTGGACTTTAGAAAGCTGGATGTCGGTGCAGAGACACTCAAACTCAGAAGCGAGGATTTGGTTAGCTTTATCAGAGGAGTGTATTCTTCATTTCAGATGTATGCAGCCGATAGGAAAATAGACTTTATGTTGACAACGGATGTCGATACTCTTCCGATGCGATTTGATCCTGATAAGGTACAGAAAATCGTAATCAACCTGCTTTCGAATGCATTTAAGTATACACCTGACGGAGGAGCTGTAAAGGTGAGCATATCCAGACAGGACAATAATGCCTGTATCCGTATTTCTGATACAGGCTCCGGTATTAGCGACGCGGAAAAAAGACATGTGTTCGAGCGTTTTTATCAGGCTCCGCAAAAGCAGGATAAAACAGGTAGTGGAATCGGCCTGCATATTGTCAGCGAATACGTGCAGATGCACGGAGGTGTTGTTGAGGTGACAGACAATGTGCCGGCAGGAAGTGTCTTCTCGTTTACGATCCCTATTGTTGAGCCTGATATGCCGGTTTTGGAGGAAACGGAAGCAATAGAAAAAGAAGAGGATGTGCCTGATAGCCTGGAAAGTCCGATTGTTAATAAAAGACCGGTGTTGTTGTTTGTTGACGACAATAAAGATTTTTGTGATTTTATGTCGGACAGCCTCTCGGATGAATACGAAGTGTTGACGGCTTATAACGGACAGGAAGCTATCGATCAGTTGAATCAGTTTGATGTGAACATTGTGGTGAGCGATGTAATGATGCCGGTGATGAGTGGGACAGAGCTTTGTAAGCAAATAAAAACGAATATCCTGTGGTCTCATATCCCGGTTATACTGTTGACAGCCCGCACTGCGGAAGAGGCTCAGGTAGAAGGACTGGAGCTTGGTGCCGATGATTACATAACAAAACCCTTCAATTTTAATATTCTGAAACTGAGGGTTCGGCGGTTCATTGAATGGACTGAGAAATGCCATATCGCTTTTAGTCAAAAAATGGATGTCTCACCCAGTGAGATCACTATAACGTCGTTGGATCAACAGCTGATTGAAAAAGCTATCAGGGTTGTTGAGGAAAATATAAGCGATACTGAATTCTCTGTCGAAGCGCTTGGCTCGGCCGTGGGAATGAGCCGTAGTCACTTGTATAAGAAGCTGATGAATATAACCGGAAAGGGGCCTGCGGAATTTATTCGTACCGTTCGTTTGAAGCGGGGACGACAACTTCTGGAGAAAAGTCAACTGCAAATAGCCGAAATTGCTTATGCCGTAGGGTTTAATTCGCCTAAAATATTTACTAAAAACTTCCGAATTGAGTTTGGCGTATCGCCATCCGAATATTTGCGCAGCCTGAATAAACCCATTCAGGAAGAATAAGACGTATTCACTTGCATCATTTATCTTCATTATACCGCGGGGTATTCCACATTGGAATGCCCCGTTTTTTATTTTCCTGCAATCATAGTTGATTGACCGGAAATTCGTTTTCCGAATGTCTTTTCCTTCTTTTATGTGCATTCGTCCAACCGATCTTTTCTCCCGCGAAAGAAATACCCAATAAGCGTTTGTGTGCTTCCTTTTTGTATTACAAGCAAAATATCTTCAGATTCTGTAAATGTAAATAAATGTGAAATATTAATTCGGGTTTTGTTGTCGTTTGAATTGATTATTGAACAGAAGTCCGTAGGACGGTGATATATTGACAGATCATGTTGGTTTTGTTGTTTTGTGATATTTAAATTGCATTAATATAGATTATTATGTGTGTATTCATATTCGTGTGTTGCATTTTTTAAGGCAAAAATGCAACAAATATGGCGTATATCTACAACAAAATGATACCATCCTTCGATAAAAGGAGGGGTATTTTTGTAATGAAATTTTGGATTTGTATTGGGTTCTGATGTTAAATGATGTTTTTGGCGACGGAGGGTTGTTGTACGAGCCATACCGTTCTGTAGCTCAAAAATTTCGTTGACATATTTAAGGGTGAGTTTGTGCCTGATAGGTGAAGAATTGCAGTACAAATCAAAGGCAGTATGTACACACCAACTGTATTACTGTTATGACCATGGATAGTGTTGGCTTACTTTATTAACTTCTTAAATTTAATTACATGAAGAAACAAATCGTTTTGATTGCGGCGTTTCTATCAATGTTTGGCTTCATTTATTCGCAAACGGCCAAACCTGATTTAGCGCTTCCTCAATCTGGAGTGACCGGAAAAATAGTGGATGCTTCAGGGAATCCTCTTATCGGAGCAGCTGTTTCCGTCAAAGGAACCAGACAGGGCACCGTTACGGACATTGATGGGAAGTTTATTCTCAACAATATTGAAAAAGGAGTTGTAGTACACATCTCTTATATGGGTTACACCCCGAAGGATGTGCGCATTGCTTCCAATGATATGACTATTACATTGTCCGAAGATACCAGGCAAATGAACGAAGTGGTGGTGATCGGTTATGGGAAACAGAAAAGGAAAGACGTAACAGGATCTATCTCTTCCGTTACCGGTGATGAACTCCGCAAAACACAACCAACTACCTTCGATCAGGCCTTGCAGGGCAAAGTTGCCGGCCTTATGGTACAACAGGTATCGGGACAGCCCGGTGGCGGGGTATCTATCCAGATACATGGTATTTCTTCCGTAAATGGCACTAATTCTCCGCTTTATGTTATAGATGGGGTCATAATTCCTCCTCCTGGTGATCCCCATAGTGGTTCCAACCCGTTGAATACCATAAATCCTTCTGAAATAGAATCTATCGACGTATTGAAAGATGCTTCAGCAACGGCCATTTATGGTTCGCAGGCTACCAATGGTGTGATTGTGATTACAACGAAAAGAGGTGCGGTGGGAACTCCGCAGATAACGTACGATTTTTATGCCGGATATCAGGAATTGGCAAAGAGACTTCCTACATTGAATTTACAGCAGGATGCCACTTTGCTCAATGACCGGGCTGCTGTCTGGGGTTTTGATGCCAGACCAGAATTTACCAATCCTCAATATCTGGGTAAAGGTACCGATTGGCAGGATGCTTTATTTCGCAAAGCGCCGATGAGTAGCCATTCCGTTACATTACGAGGCGGCGATAAGGGGACACAATACTTGTTGTCAGCGTCTTATTTTGATCAACAGGGGATTTCTATCGGTTCAGACTTCAAAAGATATTCGGTACGACTTAATCTTGATAATAAGACCACGAATTGGTTAAAGATAGGCACCAGTCTCCAGTTGGCTCACATTGACGAAAATGTGAACGCTACCAGTTCCAGTGTTATTTCTACGGCACTCAGCCTTACTCCTGATATTCCTGTCAAAAATCCTGATGGTACCTGGGGTGGTGTTACCAACACAAGTGGTTGGGTAAATTCTGTAGCCAATCCTGTCGGGATTGCACTTTTGCTCAAGGACAAACGAAAAAGAAATCAAGTGTTTGGCAATGCATATGCTGAAATACAAATCAATAAAGACTTGTCTCTGAGAAACGAGGTGTCCGGCAATTTTGATTTCAATACAGAAGACACCTTTACTCCAACTTACACGTTTGGAAAAACCGTGAATGGAACTAATAATGCATCATTTACTTCCGGTCAAAATTTTTATACAGTAATCAGAAACTTTCTTACCTATAACCATGCATTTAGTAAGTATACGCTCAATGCCATGCTGGGACATGAGGCTCAATTGAGTTCGTTCAACAATGTCTATGCTTATCGTTCCAATTTTCCCTCAAATAACGTACAAGCCATAAATAGCGGAGATGCCACTACTGCAAAAAATTCAGGTGATCAGGGAACCGGTCCGGCCCAGGAATCTTATTTCGGACGTGTCAATGTTTCACTGTTTGACAAATATTTGATTACAGGTAACCTCCGGGATGATGGATCATCGAATTTTGACGCAGGTAAGCGTTGGGTAACAACATATTCGGGTGCGTTTGCATGGAAAATCAATAACGAAGAGTTTTTGAAAAACATAAAAGCGATTAATGAATTAAAGTTACGACTGGGTTATGGTCTTACCAATAATCAGGGTATCCCCGGTAATACATTCGTGACCCAACTTGCATCGGCAGCTAATGGTTTGTCGGGAACAGCACAGTTTCAAAACAACTTAGCCAATCCGAATGTGACGTGGGAAAAGACAAATTCTTCCAGTTTGGGACTTGATGGGACATTCTTTAACTGGAGATTGAATTTCTCGTTAGATGTTTATAACCGCAAAACAGACGGACTGTTATTAAAATTGCCACTCCCCTTGTATTCAGGTACTACGGCTGACTGGTCTCCCGGAGCAATGCAGGCTCCTTATGCAAATGTGGGTTCTATGAGTAACAAAGGATTTGACCTTAGAATCAGCTCGACTAATATTAGCAATAGTAAGTTTACCTGGAAAACCGACCTTACCGTTTCTCACAACGTCAATAAAGTGCTCAATTTGGGTTCAGGTGGAAGTTCAGCTAATTTAAGCAAGTCGCTAAACAATCAGGTATTCGAAAAAACTGTTGTCGGACAACCCATCGGTGAATTTTATGGCTACATATTCGACGGCGTGTTTGCAACTGCCAACGATTTCAAAACACATGCCCTGCCCGTTGACCAAAGCGGAGTGCCCTATAAAGTCTCTTCTGCAGGTGGTGGTATCTGGTATGGCGACCGCAAATTTAAGGATTTGAATGGCGATGGTGTTATAGACTCCAAAGACCAGACTTTTTTAGGATCACCGATTCCAAAGGTTCAGTTAGGATTCAATAATACTTTCAATTACAAGAATTTTGATTTGAACATATTTTTTACAGCCAGCATAGGCAACAAAGTGCTCAATCAATTAGCAATATCACAAAATAACCCTCAGAATAATACGGCCTATTTTACCTCGGTGTTGAATTATGCCAGACTGGCCTTGATAGATCCCAATGGCTCGGCGACCGATGTCAACAATGTGTATGTCACCAATCCAAATACAAAGATTGTTGGATTGAGAAATGACGATACCAACGCAAATAATCGTCCTTCCAACTTGTTTATCGAAGATGGATCTTTTGTGCGATGCAAAACCATTACTCTTGGGTATACACTTCCCGAAAAATGGATGGCAAAGGTGAGCATGCACACGTTGCGCATATATGCGAGTGTTACAAATGCCTTTATCATAACAAAGTATACAGGTATGGATCCTGAAATTGGTTCATGGAATCCTCTTCAAGCGGGTTGGGACAATGGTTATTATCCGCAGCCAAGAATATTTACTATAGGTGCTAGCTTATCACTGACAAAATAAGTATTGTGAAATAAGAAAATTATTATCATATGAAATCAATAAATAAATCAATCATTTCTTTATTGCTGTTTTTTGCAGTTATAGCCGGAGGATGCACTGAAAGTTTTTTGGATCGCCCGTCTCAATCGCAAATCAGCTCTAATAATTTTTATCAAACGACTTCGGATTTGCGACTTGCAACAGCAAGCCTTTATGGGGGAGCTCCATGGATGCAGTGGCACAATAGTGCTTTGTTGCCCCTTGGTGATATTTTGAGTGGCAACGCTTATTTCGCATGGTTTGGTGATTTTGTCCAGTTGTATACCCGTACGATTACAGCTCAGAATAGTGTTGTTGCCAGTGGGTGGACAGGTTTGTACAATGTGGTGGCTCAGTGCAATACGGTAATCAATGCTATACAGGAGCAAGCCTCGTCTTCTATATCGGCAACTGACAAAAATGCAGCTATTGCAGAGGCAAAATTTATTCGGGCAGTAGCTTATTATCATTTGGCAGTAATGTGGGGTGCAGTGCCCATTATTGAGGATAACCGTAAATTGATACAGAATCCGTTACTGAACCGGAACATTATTGCCGATGTGTATAAATTTATTATTGCCGACCTGACTTATGCAGCCCAGAATCTTCCTACAACTGATACTTCGGGTAGAGTTACTACATGGTCTGCACAAGGAATGCTGGCCAAGGTATATTTAACAGCGGCAGGTTTGAACCAAACAGGCGGTATCCGTAATCAGGCATATTTGGATAATGCAAAAAAAT
The DNA here is from genome assembly GCA_030706455.1 of Bacteroidota bacterium. GTDB lineage: Bacteria > Bacteroidota > Bacteroidia > Bacteroidales > Paludibacteraceae > Microbacter. The sequence goes on along the minus strand of JAUZOL010000001.1, from coordinate 118,407 downwards.
ATGCCGGCAATGTTTGTAAAAACAGCGGTTTGTCTTTATTGCCGGATTATTATAACCTTTTCAGAGCACAGTATAACGACAACCAGGAATCATTATTTGCCCTTCAGTGGGCAGCAGGCGTGGGCTATAACAACGGTAACCATTGGCTAACTTACTCACCTAGCAATGATATTAATCCGCAAAAGAACGGAGCGTGGACGCCATTGGCTCCTACGTATGATTTGTATTTGCTTTACTCTCCAAAAGATACGGTAAGACGAAAAGCAAGTTTTATGCTCAACGGAGATTATTATCCCGAGCTGAATGCCGCCGGTGGCGGTTATAAGTCTACGGGGCAAACAATGAAGAAACATATCATCGGCAATGAGAAAGATAACAATGCACCAACCATGGATATCTGGTCATCTGTTGAGCACAATGCAATTCTTCGACTGGCAGATGTTTACCTCATCTATGCCGAGGCTGTTTTGGGAAATAATGCTTCCACTACCGATGCCGATGCTCTGTCTTATTTTAATAAAGTCCGCACAAGAGCAGGGGTTGATCCGGTATCCACATTAGATTTAGATGTTATTTATCGGGAAAGACGAATTGAGCTGGCATTTGAAGGTCAATATTGGATCGATTTAGTACGGCTCTCGTATTACAACCCGACAAAAGCGTTGTCTGTTCTTTCTAATCAGCAGCGTGTTACATTTAAATACGACAAGGGGGTGGCCACCACAACTCCGGCTGGTGAAGCTGGTGGTCCTCAGCCGATTGTTACGCCAACTATCGGTTCGTTTACCTTGCCGATACCGGCATCAGAGTTGACTTCAGATCCAAAACTGGCAGATGCACCAGTGCCTTATTATTGATTACTCTAAAAATTCGATCACATGAAAAAAATATCACATAGACAAATGTATTTTTTACTTGTGTGCTGCATGACTGCATTTTGCGCTCTGCTGACATCTTGTAAAAATGATACTATAGGTTCGCCGGTAATTACTGCTGTGAGAAATTATGTAGCCTCTCCTAACGATACTATTATCAATAGCGCAGTGGCGAAAGGGCAGTGGGTGGTTATTGAAGGAAAATACCTTCAAGATGCCCTTCAAATATCTTTTGATGGGGTGCCAGCAGCTTTCAATAACGCTTTGTTTTCGTCAGATCATGCTGTTGTTCAGATACCAGCTATTTTGTTCTCAACAATAGATATGAATAAACTGTATACCATAGAATATAAAACCACAACGGGTACTGCATCGTTTTCTTTTAAGCTGGGACCTGCGGCACCAACTATTACCGCAATCTCAGATGTATTTGCCAACCCGGGCGATTCGGTTTTTCTTTATGGTACAGACCTTGTCCTGGTTGAGAGTCTGAATTATGGAGGCGCAAAAATCAGCTCGTATAAATCAAACCTTGATGGAACATCTCTCGGTTTTGTGATGCCGTCTCCGGTTCCTACATCAGGGAAGGTGTTGCTGACAACAAAAAGTGGTTCAGCTAGTTTTGATATTGTTGCCCTTCCTACCATTACAGGTGTTTCCAACGAAAATGCCAATCCTGGTGATTCGGTTTTTGTTTATGGGACTTACCTTAAAGGTATCCAGTTATTCACGTTCGGGGGAGCGGCAATTACTTCTTATAAGTTATCCGCCAAAGGAAACTCTATTGGGTTTGTTTTACCCTCGTCTGTACACTCCGGACCGGCATCAGTAACAACCGTATTTGGAACAGCTACAACAGTATATGATGTATATAATCAGTATAATGTACAGTCTGTTGGAAGCGCCACAACAGGCGTGTTAGCTAATATGGAATGGGGTGATGCATTCGGCTGGGGCTGGTGGGGAGGTGCCAATCTCTCGGTAAGCGATGCCGGCCGAACCGGAGGATGGTTAACCCTTTGTGCTGATATGGCAACCAATCCGGGAATGTTCATGTCAATCAACGAAGGAACTCTGGCCGCCGGAGCTAAAGGCAACAGCATCCCCATAGGTGGTGCTCAGTGGATACCTGCTGCCAATATGAATGACCCGGTTGATAATTGGGCTCTGAAATTTGAAATAAACATTCCAAAAGCATGGAACGGAGGTGCAGTGTGTATTCAATCAGGATTTACGGGTTCATACACCGCCCGGTACGAACCCTGGCAGATTTCAGCGACCGCCACGGCCGCATATACAACCAAGGGATGGACAACGGTAACCATTCCGCTTTCAATGTTCCGGGCAAAAGACGCTACGTTGGGCGAAGGTAAGGGTGCATCCGTAACAACACTGGCAAACTTGTTGGGACCTACAGGAAAGACCGGATGTAGTGTGTTTATCAATAATTACGGCACATCAACTACTACTACAGGATTTTATGGTGGATTTGATAATTTCAGAGTTGTAAAAATCAAGTAAAAATCTTGTTGGGTTTTACAACTAACTCACAGAAAGGGGCGTTACTCCTGAGTTTTGGGTCGGAAATCGCAGTAAGACATATGGTCTAAAGCCAATCCTGCTAATTGCGAGCCATACTTTTCCAAAATGACCGGGTTAACGCCCCTAAACTAACACATAACTATTAAATAAAGATATACAAATGAGATTAAACCACATTCTAGTTTTCGCATTGTTGTTGCTGGTTATGCCAGTTGTTTCTTGTTCAAAGACGGCAGAATTAGATCCTCAGTTGTCGGTTTCTCCGTCTTCGGTCTCCTTTCCGGCTACAGGGGGAACGTTGGCTGTGGGAGTCACCTGTAATGATGATTGGAAAGTTACTAATTCTGCGACATGGCTTCAACTGGATAAATCCTCTGGCAGTAACGGTAGCGATTCTATCCACTTGACCACAAAACTTAATGACACAGGTGCAATTCGTTCTGCGATTCTGTCTGTTGATTCGGAAAACGGGCAAGCCCGACGTGTGTCTGTGTCTCAGGCTTGTCAGATATTCCCGTCTTACAACACGTCGCCCAAAGCCCCGGATGCAACCGGCATGAGCAGCACGGCAGCTCAGCTAATCGCGAAAATTAATTTAGGGATAAATATAGGCAATACGCTGGAATTGAATCAATGGCATGAACCTTATCCGACACTGGCATATATTCAGCTTCTAAAACGGACAGGCTTTAATGCGGTACGCCTTCCTTGCGGGTGGTATTTGCAGGGTGGCAAAAATTCCACGGCAAAAATACCTCAGGTGTGGATGGATTCTGTGAAGAAAGTTGTGCAATGGTGTGTAAGCAACGATATGTATGTGTTGCTCAATATTCACTGGGATGGCGGATGGTTAGAGGGTGACGGTAATATATCTGCTGCAAAGAAAGATTCGGTTCAGGCTCGTCAAAAAGCCTATTGGGAGCAAATAGCTACTGCCATGCGCGATTTCGATGAACATCTGATGTTTGCCAGCGCTAACGAACCGTTTAACGTTAAGGATGATGCAGCTGCCAAAATTCTGGTCTCTTATCATCAGGCATGTATCGACGCTGTGCGTTCAACCGGTGGGCACAATACTTACAGGACGATAGCCATTCAGGGACCGGATAATTATATCCAACCAGGCGTCAATTTCCCAACAGACCCAACCCCCAATCGCTTAGTATTTGAGTTTCATAATTATACGCCAAGTAGTTTTACCATATTGTCGGATGATAAAATTAACGGTGGATGGGATAATGTACGGTTTTATTGGAGTGTGGTGAATCATTCAACAATTGAACCGGACAGGAACTGTTCCTATGGAGAAGAAACGGATTTATTGAAAGATTATACTAGGATGAAAGCGCAATACATTGATAAAGGAATCCCTTGTATTATGGGAGAATACAGTGCGCAAAGATGGTCTGCGACAAATAACAAATTTGTACCAAAAGAGATGGATAAACACAACCAATCGGTGGATGATTGGGTAAAGTTTAATACAAAACAATGTAAAGCAATTGGCGCTGCTCCATTTTATTGGGAAACCGGAGGAGTTCTTGATCGGGTAGCCAATACAATAAAAGATCAACGCACAATTGATGCAATTGTTGCAGGAGGAAAATGAAAAGAAGAATTCTATCTAGCTAAAAACCAACAAGATTGATTTTAATGAGAGCAAGACGTGTTATTATAGCTGCATTTGTATGTTTGGTGATTCTTCCGGTTACGGGAATGAATCGAAAAAATAAAAAGCAAGAAATTCAGCAGAGAGTGATAAGCATCGATTTCAATCAAACCACAGGGGCGATGAATACCATGTTCAAAGAATGTGTTGGGGCTGGACGCGCCAATGAGGGTTTGCGTGCCGACTGGCAACAACAGTTGACTTACGTTAAAAAAGAGTGTGGGTTCAAATACATTCGTATGCACGGCTTGCTGACGGATGATATGGCCGTATATACCGAAGATAGTAAAGGGAATCCCATTTATAACTACATGTATGTGGATGCGCTGTATGATTTCTTGTTAAGTATCGGGATTAAGCCTTTTGTTGAGTTAGGTTTTATGCCGAATGCGCTGGCCAGTGGCAATCAAACTATCTTTTGGTGGAAAGGGAATGTTACTCCGCCCAAAGATTATAATAAATGGGGAGATTTTATCCGTAATCTGACGCAACACTTCACGGATCGTTATGGTTCGGATGAAGTAAAATCGTGGTATTTTGAGGTTTGGAATGAGCCCAACCTTTCGCCCGGATTTTGGTCCGGTACACAAGCCGATTACTTCAAATTGTACCAATACACAGCAAAAGCAATCAAGAGTGTAAATCCGGGGTATAAAGTCGGCGGGCCGGGAACTGCGGGTGCAGCATGGGAAAGCGAAATGATTGAATATTGCACCCAAAACAGCGTTCCAATCGACTTTGTCAGTACTCATTCGTATGGCGTAAAACAGGGATTTCTTGATGAATATGGTGTTGGGGGTACTGTGTTGAGTAAAGATTCGATGAGTGTCAGTGGTGATGTGCTTCAGTCTCGCAAAGAGATTGCCGCTTCTTCCAAACCCAACTTGGAATTGCATTATACCGAATGGAGTTCTTCATACACTCCTGCGGATCCGCTGCATGATAGCTATCACGAAGCTGCTTATATTTTGGAGAAGATCAAGCAGGTTGGAAATGCGGCCAACTCTATGTCATATTGGGTGTTTACCGATATTTTTGAAGAATCAGGTCCCCGCTTCACGCCTTTCCATGGCGGATTCGGACTGCTGAACATTCAGGGAATTCCCAAACCGGCCTTTTACGCTTACCAGTTTATGAATAAACTTGGAAAAACGGAGCTGGCGAATTCCGACAAACGTTCGTGGGCAACCAAAAATGACAACGGCGATGTTCAATTGCTTTGTTGGGACTTCACGAATACACATCCCGGCGATTCAGTACACAATCAAAAATATTACATACAGGATTTGCCTTCAAAACCAAAGGGGAAGCTGAATATAAGTTTCTCAAAAATTCCGCAAGGACATTATGCACTCGAAGTTTATAAAATCGGATATCGGTGCAATGATGCCTTTTCTTCTTATCTCGATTTAGGAAAGCCATCACAACTGAATAAGATTCAGGTGGAACAAATCAAAAAACAGAACGACGGATCGCCATTTATCAGGGAGATGGTAAATATACAATCCGGCAAGCCTTTTGTAAAAGAATTGGATATCAGGGAAAATGATGTGGTCTTTCTAAATTTGATAAAATTATAAGTAATGGCGGTAAAGGTTTGGTTACAAACAAGATTATCAATATATTTGGTTCTCGTAGGTTTGTTGTTGAGCGGTTTTGTTTTTAGTCAGAAATCCTATAAAAATCCCATCATTACGGGGATGAATCCCGACCCGAGCATTTGTCGTGTCAATGACGATTTTTATATGGTTACTTCTACATTTGAGTATTTCCCGGGTATACCAATTTATCATAGTAAAGACTTAGTGCATTGGAAAATGATCGGGTATGTTTTGTCCCGTGCAAGCAACTGTCCGGTAGGAGGGGCATCTTCGTCAGGAGGTAACTTTGCTCCGGCGCTTCGTTACCACAACGGCACCTTTTATGTCTCATGCACAAATTACGGTGGAAAAGGTTCGCGGGGAGTATTTTATGTAACAGCCAAAGACCCGGCGGGGCCATGGTCGGATCCTATCTGGATAGGCAACTGGAATGTTGATCCTTCGATGATGTTTGCCAACGATAGCATGTACTGGATCAGTCCTGACAATAAGGGCGGCTTTATGACAGGAACTATCGATTCTGCTACAGGAAAATTTATAACGCCGCTACGTAAAGTTGCCGCCGGGCTGGGTGGTTCATCACCCGAAGGACCGCATATGTACAAAATAAACGGTTATTATTATTTGATGTCTGCCGAAGGGGGAACCGGATATGAACATAGGGAAGTGATTCAGAGAAGCAAAACGCCTTGGGGACCGTTTGAGGCAAGCCCTTATAATCCGGTTGTTTCCAATGTGAAAGCACCTAAAAGTCCTATTCAGGCTATAGGACATGCTGATATGTTCCAGCTTGCGGATAGCAGTTGGTGGTTGGTTTGTCTGGGAATCCGACCCAATGGTGGTAAATTTCATCACTTAGGGAGGGAGACTTTTCTGGCACCTGTCACCTGGAGCGCAGACGGCTGGCCGAAAGGAGGTGTCGATGGGGTAGTGAAAGAGCGATTTCAAAGCCCGAATCTTCCCGAGCATGTTTGGGACAAAGAGCCTGTCCGCGATAATTTTGACAGCAGTGCTTTGCGGTTACCCTGGAATTTTCTCAGAGTGCCATATAGTAAAGATTGGTCACTAACCGAAAAACCCGGCTACCTCAGACTTAAAGGATCTGGCGTCAGTTTGAGCGATAGAGACTCACCTGCTTTTGTGGGGCGTAGGCAAACATCTTTCAATGTGACAGCCTCAACCAAAATCAGTTTTATACCGGTAGCGGCTAATGAAGAAGCCGGTTTGACGGTACGCGGCGATGATATTAACCATTTTGACCTTCTGATTACTAAGGTAAAAGGAGTACGGGTTGCAATGTTCCGAAAATATCTGAAAGGCAAAATTGCTGGCGTCAATTATCGAAATATTGTAGATGGAGACATTGTATTACGCATAACTGCTACGGGAAATCAATACAAATTCTGGGTGCAGGAGGAAGGAAAGTCTTTCAGGCTCCTTGGTTCTGCATTGACAAAAGATATATCTACCGAGGTGATTGGAGGTTTCACCGGTGCGTATATCGGCATGTATGCTTCCGGAAATGGACGGACAAATACTAATCCTGCCGATTTTGATTGGTTTGATTATGAAGACGGACTTAATTGAAAGAACGGGATTGTGAAATTAAATACTGACGCTCAGTTTTGGCGTTAACTCCTTAAAATTAAATATACTAACATGAAGAGTACTAAGTTTATACTGCTCATTGCGGTTGTATTTTCGTTTAATTACGTATTGCAGGCGCAAGGACTTTATGTCGGAACCAATTACCATCCTCACGATGACAAGAATGCCGAGAAGATAAAGAGCGATATCAGGTTAATGAAAGCCGCAGGATTTACGGTGGTGCGCATGGGGCATTTAGCTTGGGATAGCTACGAACCGTCTGAAGGTCAATTTGATTTTGAGTGGTTCGATAAGGTGATGGACCTGATGAACGAAGCCGGAATCAAGGTGATTCTGGATATTGCCGTGCATCCTGCTCCGATATGGTTGCACAAGAAATTCCCTTCCATCGACGTTGTCAGTGCGACCGGCAACCAGTTGTACCCCAATCACCGCTACATGGACGATGCCGGAGATCCCAACTTTCAGAAGTATGCGCTTCGATATACTGACATGCTGACAAAAAGATATGCTAAACATCCGGCTATACTTGCTTTTGGCGTTGATAATGAGTCGGGAGACGGCCCCATTTCGTATTCGGAAATGGTGCGACTTCGATTTGCAGAATGGTTGCGCAAAAAATATGGTACGGTCGAAGTTCTCAATAAAGCATGGGCTACCCAACGGTGGTCGCGCCGGTTAAATAAGTTCGAAGAAGTTGGGTTGCCAACCGAAGGACAAAAAAACGGTGCCCCTGAAAAAATCCTCAATTTCCGCACTTTCGTTTCCAGCGAAGTGAATAATTTCTTGCTTGCCGTTTTGGACAAAGTTAACACCAACGCACCGGGTGTCCTGATAAATACAAATGCTTGGTACTATAGCCCTTTGAAATATATCGATTGGTCAGAAATTGCATATTCGGGCAAAATGACACGTGAAGGTTGCGGCTTTTATCCCGGAAACTCCCTGACCACAAACTGGGGCGTAATGAATGCTGCATTTGGGATATCAAGAATCCAGTTTGAAAGCAAGAACCCTTTCTGGTGCAGCGAGTTTACCACGCACAACGCGGTGCCGAACTCCATTCGCAAGTCGGCTTATGCCACTTTGATGTACGGCAACCAGATGGTCTGTGGCTGGACATGGCAAAGTATGGTTGGCGGAGAAGAACAATATCTGGAAGGTATGCTGGATTGGGATGGCATTCCTAATCGTAAGTACGAAGAATACAAGAAAATCGCCGCCGAATTTAAAAAGATAGGAAAATATTTCCCCTACAAACAACAACCGGAAGTCGGCCTTGCATTTTCTTTCCCGAGCCAGATAGCAAGTAGCGCTTTCCTAGAGCAACAGGAGAGCCAGCTGCAAGCTTGCTGGAATCTGTTTTACTGGCGCAATATGGATGCAAATGTTGTGGAAATCAGTAAAAGCGCATTGAACTATAAATTGCTTTTTGTTCCGGGTATTACGGTCATGGATGACGTGACAGCCAATAAAATCCGAGAATTTGTAAAGAACGGAGGTACTGTTATCATGACCAGCAACTCAGCCTTTGTCGACGAAACCGGAAAAGTATTCTCAGAAACGCGTCCCGGCCGTTTGAGTGATGCGTTTGGTATCCGTATTGCAAATTTTGAGGAAACGGAAGCTTATAATGAAATATCCCGCAAATCATACAAAGGGAAAAAACTTGAGTTTACTTACAAAGGGAAAGCGGTCGATACCGAATCGACACGATTTGACGTTATCGAACCGAAAGGAGCCGAGGTAATCGGAAATATTACCAGCCTGGATAAGGATTATCCGATCATCACCTCGAACAAATATGGTAAAGGGCGCGCAATCTATGTCGGTTTGCCTGCTGATGCCAGCGTGCTCAATCCTTTGCTTGATGAACTGATTGCTCAGTTGAACATAATGAAAGGTCCCGAAGTTCCATCGGGTGTCATGGCGCGTCAGATTGATAAAACGCACTTTTTGTACCTGAATGTAAGCGGAGAACCTAAAGAAATTCCGTTGAAAGGGAAATCCAGAAGTATCCTGCTTGATAAGGATTATAACGACAGCTTTACAGTTGCACCCTACGAACCTGAATTTATCGAAACAAAGTGAGGCCTGAATACTGAATGCCTTCCTGATTTTCAAAAATAAAGACCTTATTATAACATGAAAGCAAGAATTTTGAGTGCGGTATTTGTGCTGACATCTTTTTACATGTCGGCGCAGGATAATAAAATAGTGATAGTTAACACCGAGAAAGAACCCATTGCCTCCGGTAAGTTTGAACCAACCTGGCAATCACTGAGCCAATACAAGGTTCCGGAATGGTTTCGCAATGCCAAGTTTGGTATTTGGGCTCATTGGGGACCTCAGTGTCAGGCAGAACAGGGCGATTGGTATGCACGTGGAATGTACGAGGAAGGTTCCGGCTACTACAAGTATCAGGTGGCTCATTACGGTCATCCTTCAAAAGCCGGTTTTAAAGAAGTAATACACGATTGGAAAGCCCAAAATTGGAACCCTGAAAAATTGGTAGCATTATACAAAAGAACAGGGGCACAGTATTTCTTTGCCATGGCAAATCATCATGATAATTTGGATATGTGGGATAGCAAATACCAGGAATGGAATACTACCCGTGTTGGTCCGCAAAAAAATATTATTGACGGATGGTCTAAAGCAGCAAAAAAATATAAGCTTCCTTTTGGTTTAAGTGTTCATGCTTCACATGCGTGGACTTTTTACGAAACAGCCCAACGTGCAGACACAACTGGTCCGATGAAAGGCGTCCCTTACGATGGCAAATTAACAAAAGCAGATGGAAAAGGAACCTGGTGGGAAGGTCTGGATCCGCAAGCACTCTATGTGCAAAATCACAAACCAAGTACCGGTTGGAGCTGGGAATGGCAAAAGGGAGTTGTAACCCCACCGTCGCAGGAATATTGCGACAAATTTTACAACCGGACAATGGATCTGATTAATAAGTACAATCCGGATCTGGTTTATTTTGACGATACCACTTTACCGCTTTACCCGGTTAGCGATGCAGGTTTGAAACTGGCTGCGCACTATTACAATCACAACATGGCTACTCACCACGGTAAGCTTGAGGCTGTAATGTTTGGGAAAATTCTGACAGAAGACCAAAAGAAATGTATGGTGTGGGACGTGGAGCGCGGAGCCCCTGACAAAGGTCAACCGCTTGCATGGCAAACCTGTACCTGCATTGGCGATTGGCATTACAATCGTGGCCGTTACAACGATAATAATTACAAATCGGCGACCACCGTCATCCGAACGTTGATTGACATTGTAAGCAAAAATGGTAACTTGTTACTCAATATTCCGGTTCGTGGTGATGGAACTATTGATGATAAAGAAGTTACTGTATTGGAGGGTATTGCCAAATGGATGAAAATTAACAAAGAAAGTATTTTTGATACCCGCCCTTGGAAAATTTTCGGAGAAGGTCCATCGGTGGATGCTGTCAATAAGTTGGATGGTGCCGGTTTTAATGAGGGGAAACTAGCGTATACTGAAAAGGATGTTCGGTATGTCCAAAAAGGGAATGTGTTGTATGCAACTTTAATGGGAGTTCCAACCGAAGATATTTCGCTTAAATCGCTGGTGAAAAATATTGGCACGAACAAAATCACAAAAATAGAACTGCTTGGCAGTAAAGAAAAGCTTTCCTGGAAACAGCATTCAGACTCATTGATAATTGAAAAACCGAAGTTTATTCCGAATGATATAGCTGTCGTATTTAAAATTTGGAGAGAATAAACCAATGGGTATAATGAGAATAAAATTATTGATTGGTTTAGGCCTGCTGTTCACTTTGAATGCAGGCGCTCAATTACCCTATCAAAATCACAAACTTAGTTCGGAGGAACGAGCTGCAGATTTAATATCACGACTGACGTTGAAGGAGAAAGCGGCTCTTATGTGTGATGAGTCTGACGCGATTCCGCGTTTAGGCATAAGAAAATTCAACTGGTGGAGCGAAGCTTTGCATGGCATTCGTTACGGATATAATGTAACCGTTCTTCCTCAGTCTATAGGAATAGCCGCATCTTTTGACGATAAACTGGTTCGTGATGCTTTTACCGCAATTTCCGACGAGTTCAGAGCTAAATACCATGAAGCACGCAAGAAAGGACAGGAAAATAGCAAATTTTTAAGCTTGTCGGTTTGGACGCCGAACGTCAATATTTTTCGTGATCCGCGCTGGGGGCGTGGTCAGGAAACGTATGGCGAAGACCCTTACCTGACTTCCCGGATCGGAGTTGCTGTTGTGACCGGTTTACAAGGACCTGCAGATTCAAAATACAAGAAGCTGTTGGCATGTGCCAAGCATTTTGCGGTACACTCGGGCCCCGAATGGAGCAGGCACACCTTAAATGTCAATAATGTAAATCCGAGAGACTTATGGGAAACCTACCTTCCGGCATTCAAAGCCTTGATTCAACAGGCTGATGTGCGTGAAGTGATGTGTGCCTATCAGCGTCTCGATGATGAACCATGCTGTGGCAGTACCCGTTTATTGCAAAAAATCCTTCGCGACGATTGGGGCTTCAAACACCTTGTCGTTTCCGACTGTGGTGCTATTGCCGATTTTTATAGCACTCATAAAGTTTCCTCTAATGATCTACATGCCGCTTCAAAAGCTGTCTTGTCGGGAACTGATGTGGAATGTGGCTGGGGATATTCATTCAATAAGCTACCTCTGTCTGTAGAAAAAGGTTTGATTGATGAAAAGGAAATAGACAAGAGCCTTACCCGGGTTTTGGCGGGGCGTTTCGATTTGGGTGAAATGGACAACGATTCAATAGTTCCTTGGTCGAAAATTCCGATGTCGGTTGTCGATTCAAAAGAGCATCAGAAAATAGCCCTTAAAATGGCACAGGAATCAATGGTCTTGCTCCAAAATAAAAACAACATTCTGCCGCTTTCCAAATCAGTAAATAAAATAGCCGTTATTGGTCCTAACGCCGACGATGAGCCTATGCTGTTAGGCAATTACAATGGTTTTTCATCCAGTATCACAACCATTTTAAAAGGCGTAAAAACGAAACTTCCAGCTAATAAAATAGTATACGATAAAGGTTGTGATTTGATTGAAGATAAAATCACTCAAAGTCTTATCGGCAATTGTTCATATGAAGGGAAAACAGGCCTGAAGTCAACTTATTGGAACAACAATGAGTTCAAGGGGAAAGCTGTCGCTGTCGAACAACTTGCAAGTCCGGTACAATTGACAACTGCCGGTCAAAACCAGTTTAGCCGCGGGGTCAATCTCAAAAACTTCTCGGGAAAATATCAAACCGTTTATCCGGCTGCCAAATCCGAAGATTTAGTAATAAGACTGGAATTTGCCGGGAAATGCCATGTGGTAGTCAATCATGACACTTTATTGAATAAAGAAGTGTGGCAAATTGCACCTATAAGGCTTCCGTTTAAGGTAGAGAAAGGAAAGGAATATAGAATTGAGGTTGGATATTCGGCTATTTATAAAGACATGGATGCCAGCCTGAAATTGAATATCGGACGCGAAATTCCGGTTGATTATACCGCATTGATTCAATCGCTGAAAGGAATAGACAAGGTGATTTTTGTGGGTGGAATTTCTCCAAAACTGGAAGGCGAGGAAATGCCGGTAGAATTCCACGGTTTTAAAGGTGGCGACAGAACCAATATTGAACTTCCTGAATCGCAACGCAAATGTTTGCAAGCATTGAAAACCGCAGGAAAGAAAGTGATATTCGTAAACTGCTCAGGTTCGGCAATTGCTTTGACACCTGAAACAGAAAGTTGTGATGCCATTCTTCAGGCATGGTATGGTGGACAATCCGGCGGACAGGCTGTTGCCGATGTCTTGTTTGGCGACTATAACCCATCGGGAAAGCTTCCGGTGACCTTCTACAAGAATTCGGACAAACTGGGCGATTTTGAAGACTATTCGATGAAGGGGCGTACTTACCGCTTCACAGACGAGGCGCTTTTCCCCTTTGGATATGGATTAAGCTATACGACTTTCAACATTGGAGAGGTAAGGTTAAATAAAACAGTTATTGCGGCTAACGAAACCGTTCAGTTGACCGTACCGGTAGCCAATGCCGGAAAGCGCGATGGCGTAGAGGTTGTGCAAGTATATGTACGCAAAGTGAATGACATTGAAGGGCCTTTGAAAACATTGCGTGGATATAAACGTATTGAAGTTCAGGCGGGTCAAACACAGCAGGTTCAGATTGATTTACCCTATTCTGCTTTCGAGTTTTTTGACTGGAATCAACGTAAAATGATGGTAACTCCGGGTGAGTATGAAGTTTTATATGGGAATAGTTCTGCTGCTAATGATTTGAAAAATACTAAACTAACAATTAAATAACCAATTGAATACCTATTGAAGAAAACATGCAAACTTCATTCAAACGTTACTGCAAAACAATGGAATCGCGTAACGACCCGTCATTAATCGAAGCCACTCCAAAGCGAATGGGAAGCACACATGTCACAGTTTCAGGATACTTCGGCAGACTAAAAATGGCAATTGATGGAGCAAATTTATAAGATGGATGAATAAACACAACAAAAAATACGACCTTTGAACTGATAATTATTGACATGAAAAACACGTGTGGAATTTTTTGCTTCTTGTTGGTTTTGTCTTTCTTTCATTTTCAGGAAGCTTTCCCGAAAGAGAATAGACTGAATGATAGTACGAAAATGGTTGCAATAAAGCCATTGCGGGTCTATAATACGTCCCGTCTTTCGGCCGAAAAACCTGTCATAGACGGCAAATTAAATGATGCCTGCTGGAAGGTGGGAGAGTGGGCTGGTAATTATACCCAGTGGATACCAAATGAGGGAGCCAAACCTTCGCAGCCAACATTCCTGAAAATCTTTTACGATGATAAGAATATCTATGTGGCCATACGGGCATTTGATAGCATACCGAAAAAAATCAGCCGTAAAGCGGGAAGGCGTGATGAGTTTACCGGCGACATGGTAGGTGTTGCCTTTGATAGTTATCACGATCGTCGAACCGGATTTGAATTTGATGTTTCTGCCGCTGGGCAAAAGGTCGATCTGGTTGTTACAAATCCTTGTAACATTGATTTTAACTGGAATCCGATATGGTATGCGAAAACCTCAAAAGAAGATTCAGCCTGGACTGCTGAGATTCAAATACCGTTGAGCCAGCTTCGTTACAGTAATGACTCCGTACAGGTTTGGGGTCTTCATGCATGGCGTTGGATTGATCGGTTTCAACAAGAGAGTGAGTGGGAACTGCAATCTTCAACAGGCCCGGGTATCTTGTATTTGTTTGGTGAACTAAAGGGAATCAGTGGCTTGCCAAAATCCAGAAGAATTGAAATTATGCCATACGTGCTGGGGCGACTTAAAACTTTTAAGGCGGAGCCCAACAATCCGTTTGCAAATAGGGGAAAGAGCTGGTATGGCAATGCAGGCTTAGATGCCAAAATCGGTCTGACAAGCAACTTTACGGTCGACCTGACGGTGAATCCCGATTTCGGACAAGTTGAGTCAGACCCGTCCGTAATGAATCTTACTGCCTTTGAAACTTTTTACGACGAAAAGCGTCCTTTCTTTCTCGAAGGAAAAAATATTTTTAGCTTTGATTTCGATAATTCCAGCCTGTTTTATAGCCGCAGAATCGGGCACGCGCCATCGTTTTATCCCACTCTAGGCAACAATCAATTTATGAATTTTCTGGATAATACGAGTATTCTTGGTGCTGCCAAAATAAGTGGAAAAACGGCCAAAGGTCTTTCAATAGGGGTATTGGCAAGCCTGACTGCATCTGAATATGCTACAGTTGATTCGTTGGGGAAAAGAACTAAAACGGGTGTGGAACCATTGACAAATTATGCGATTGTCAGAGTTCAGCAGGATTTTAAACAGGGGAATACGGTGCTCGGAGGAATACTTACTTCCACCAACCGGTTTATTAATGCCCCGCAATTAGAATTCTTGAACCGTAATGCGTATACCGGAGGAGTCGATTTACTGCATCAATGGCATGACAAAGAGTATTATTTAGATGCAAAAATCGTGGGTAGCACTATCACCGGTAGTCGTGAAGCAATGAGGAATCTTCAGCAATCTTCGGCTCGTTATTACCAACGTCCGGATATTCAATGCGCACATCTTGATACTTCCATTAACTGTTTATCGGGCTATGGAGGAGATGTCAAGATAGGGAAAGGTAGTAAAGGTTTGTGGCGATATTCCACCGAACTGATATGGCGCTCTCCGGGTCTTGATCTCAATGATATGGGATACATGCAGATGGCTGACGTTATTAAGCAAAAAAATTCAGTTTATTATTTTGTAAATAAGCCTGTATCTATATTTCGTACTTACAATGCTACATTGTCGGAAACAAATAATTGGGATTTTGGGTGGAGGTATTTATCGTCAGATATAAAATTGAGTGCTTATCTCGAATTTTTGAATAGATGGGCATTAAATACAACTGTCAGTTATACTGCACAATCGCTGGATCCGTTCATGTTACGGGGGGGGAGCGCTATGCTGACTCCTTCTGTTTGGTATAAAAGCTTGTATATGAAAACAGATCCTGCACGAAAACTTTTTTTTGAATTGAATTCCGAGCTGTCTAATTCGGGATGCGGCAGTGCACGGTATTTTTCGGTTCAACCAGGTATGACATATACACCTATCAATGCCCTGAAGCTTTCCGCCAGGTTTAATTATTCGCGAAACAAGAATGCCTTGCAATATATTACAACTGCTACTGACGGTAACCAACAGAGGTATATACTTGGGAAGATAGACCAATATACTATGGGTATTACCTTCAGAGCCGATTATAACATAACCCCGGAACTGTCGATTCAGTATTATGGTAGTCCGTTTGCTTCGGTAGGAAAATTCTCCGAATTTAAAAACGTGATCAACCCCAAGGCAGTCGATTACGATAACCGCTTTTCATTGATAGATCCTACGTTGAATGGCAACGTTTATGAAGTGTCTCACAACCACAGCGGTGCCGTCAATTATAAATTTGATAATCCGAATTTTGATTTTAGCCAATTCCGGTCTAATCTGGTGTTAAGGTGGGAATACAGGCCGGGCTCGCAATTTTATCTTGTCTGGTCGCAGGATCGTACAGCTTTCGTACAGCCTGGTAATCAGGCTTTAGGTGCAAGCTTGAGCGGTTTAAGAAATGTATTTCCCAATAATATTATCCTTGCCAAGTTTAACTATTGGTTTTCGATATAATTTTCAAATGAATATGAATAAGCAGCTTTTAAGATCGATGTTGTTTTGGAACGTGTCATTTTTTCTGTTTTTAATCTTTGTTGAGGCGAAAGCTGATGGGTTACAACAAACATCTCCAACAAGAAGAATCAAGGATAATTTTGATTTCAGTTGGCAGTTCCACAAAGGCGATATTGCTATTAAAAAAGTGGTAAGAGTGGGACAGGGTGGGATAACCGATATAAATGTGCCTGTTATTACGAAAAAAGACACGGTAATTGACTATAACAACGTTCAAAGTAGTACGTCATTTTTGCCAGCCGACTGGAAAGAGGTTAATTTGCCGCACGATTGGGTGGTGGAAGGAGCTTTTGTAAATGATAATGAGTTGGGAAGCCAGCCGGGCGGTAATGGATATTTGCCCACTGGAGTCGGTTTCTACCGCAAAGAATTTGAAGTACCGGAATCGGATAAGGGCAAGAAAATTTCAATCGAATTTGATGGCATTTTTCGGAATAGCACCGTTTGGGTAAACGGGCATTTGTTAGGCAACCACCAGAGCGGCTACACTCCTTCGAATTACGACCTGACCGATGTACTGCGATATGGTAGTGAAGGTAAAAATGTGATCCTTGTAAGAGTGGATGCCAGCGAAGCAGAAGGTTGGTACTATGAAGGTGGTGGCATTTACAGGCATACATGGTTGATTAAGACAAATAAACTTCATGTGGCGCGGTTTGGAACTGTTGTAACCACTCCGTCTATTAAAGAAATGAATGCATCCGTAGATATTAAAACTACGCTGAAGAATGAATATAAGACGGCAAAAAACATTACGTTAATTTCAAAGATTGTTGATGAAAAAGGAATTGTACTGGATACGAAAACCATTACTCAGTCAATACCTCCGCTTGAACAGGTGGAAATAGCACAACTTGGTTCTATCAAGAAACCATTGCTTTGGTCGCCCGAAAGTCCGTATTTATACAAAGTGCTGACAGAAGTTTCTGAAAATGGTAATGTGATTGATAATTATGAAACTACATTTGGTGTACGTACTTTCGCGGTCAATAAAAACGGAGTTTTCCTCAATGGAAAGTTATGTCCGATAAAAGGAACATGTAACCATCAGGAATTTGCCGGAATTGGGGTGGCGCTGCCGGATAAAATCAACTGGTATAAATTGAAGATTCTAAAAGACCTTGGAAGCAATGCTTACCGTTGCTCGCACCATCCGCCTACGCCCGAGTTGCTCAATATGTGCGACAGTATGGGGATTATCGTTTTAGATGAAAACCGTCATTTGTCAAGCAGCGAAGAAGGGTTAAACGATTTGAGTGCGATGATCTATCGTGATCGTAACCACCCTTCCATCTTTATGTGGAGCATGGAAAACGAAGAGGCTATACAGGGTACGGTAATGGGAGCACGTATTCTAGAAACGATGGTGAACACAGCGCATAAACTTGATCCAACGCGTAAGGTAACGGCCGCTATGAACCATGCCCGGAACGATGGAGGCTATAGTGATGTGCTTGATGTGGTTGGCTATAACTATGGAGACAAACAATTGGCATATGTAAAAGATAAGGAAGCACACCCCGACCGCGTGATGTTTTGCACTGAAGGAACAAGTTTCGTCTCTACCCGTGGCGAATACGAGAATAGTTGGGAGAAGCATACCTGTTCCAATTCAATTATTTGGCAACCCGGATGGGGACCTTATCCGGGCGAAGATTGGGCTGATATTGTAAAATATCCATACCTTGGAGGTTTGTTTGTATGGACCGGATTTGATTATCGTGGTGAACCAACGCCATTTTTGTGGCCTAGTGTAGCCTCTCAATTTGGGTTCATGGATGTATGCGGTTTTCCCAAAGATGGCTATTACGCCTATAAAGCAGCATGGGGTAATGAGCCGGTTGTTCATATCTTTCCACACTGGAACTGGCCAGGCAAGGAAAACGATACTGTAAAAGTACATTGCTACACTAATTGCGATGAAGTGGAATTGCTGCTCAATGGCAAAAGCTTAGGCAAACAGAAAGCTGTGCCTTACAAGAAATTGATCTGGCCTGCTGTGTACAAACCCGGAAGACTGGAAGCAAAAGGCTACAAGGCCGGAAAATTGGTAACAAAAGACATTATTGAAACTACGTCAACAGCAGCACAAGTTGTACTCAATAGCGATGTAAATACGCTCAAAGCCAACGGTTGCGATGTGGCCATCATTAAAGTAGCCATCCAAGATGTCAAAGGACGGGTAGTGCCAACAGCCAATAATCTGGTGAAGTTTAGCATCGAAGGCCCTGGCAAGATAATTGGTGTAGGCAACGGTAATCCTACTAGCCACGAGCCCGACAAAGCCAGTCAGCGCATGGCGTTCAATGGTTATTGCATGGTGTTGGTGCAAGCTGATAATCAGGCTGGAGAAATTAAGGTGAGGGCAGTTTCGGATAAATTGAAGGGTTCCGAAGTGATCGTTAAAGTAAGATAAAATGCAGTTTGTTGAAAATATTAGTTTAGGAATGTGGCGTTGGCTGAGTATGTCGGTAATTCTAGTCGGTATATCAATTCAGCTACATGCCCAAACTAGCTATTTCGTTTCGCCAGCCGGTAACGATAAGAACAAAGGTACCGAAAAATCGCCGTTGAAAAGTATAAAGGCCGCACAATACAAAGCCCGCGAACAAAAAGGAGAAGTTACAGTCTATTTACGCGGTGGCGAATATCGGATTGATAAAGCTTTGGTTTTTAATCCGCTTGATGGAAACAAGGATAAACGCCTTACGCTGTGTGCTTATCCGGGAGAAAACGTAGTTGTCTCCGGCGGTGTTTTACTTAAACTTCAATGGCAGCCCTACAAACACGGAATCATGCAAGCGAAGGTTCCTCCAAAGACTACAATTGATATGCTCACGGTGAACGGTAAAATTCGTTCTATGGCGCGATATCCGAATTACGATTCTACTGCCGTTCGTTTCAACGGTACATCGGCTGACGCCACTTCTCCTGAACGTGTTAAAACCTGGAAGAATCCTGCCGGAGGTTTTCTTCATGCCATGCATGTGAGCGACTGGGGCGATTTTCATTACCGCATAACCGGAAAGGATGAAAAAGGTGAATTGAAAATGGAAGGTGGGTGGCAAAATAACCGACCGTATGGCTTGAGTAAAGACAACCGCATGGTTGAAAATATCTTTGAAGAACTGGACGCACCCGGCGAGTGGTATTACGATAACAATGAGGCCATTTTATACTATTACCCAGTGTCGGGTGAAGATGTTGCCAAATCGACGTTTGAAGTTTCGCAGCTAAAGCATTTGGTGGAATTGAGAGGAACTGAACAGGAACCGGTAAGTAATATAACAATCAAAAACATAGAGTTCACACAAACGGCCCGCACTTTCATGGAAAAGTACGAACCGCTGTTGCGTTCCGATTGGACGATATACCGTGGTGGCGCAATTGTTTTTGAAGGAACTGAAAATTGTTCGCTCACAGGCTGCTATCTTCATAATTTAGGAGGCAACGCCGTGTTTTTCTCCAATTACAACCGATATTCAGGTGTTTCGTCGTTGCATATCACACAGGTTGGTGCAAGTGCTGTTTGTTTCGTTGGCGACCCCAATGCCGTCAGGTCTGCCGTATTTAATTATGATGTCTATGGGTCGTACGATCAAATAGACCGTCAGCAAGGGCCAAAATCAAATAATTATCCGGCGGAATGTTTTGTTCGTGATAATTTAATTCATACGATAGGCTTGTTTGAAAAACAGATAACCGGTGTGGAGTTATCCATGAGTAAGTCTATCACTGTGAGTCATAACAGCATTTATGATGTTCCGCGGGCAGGAATCAATGTGAGTGAAGGTACCTGGGGCGGACATATTATCGAGTACAATGATGTGTTTGAAACTGTGAAGGAAACCGGAGACCATGGTTCGTTCAATTCCTGGGGGCGCGACCGCTACTGGCATCCTGACCGCGAGAAAATGAACAAATTTACTGCTCAGGAGTCATCGTTGATGTTGGCCGATGTTACGTCAACCATCATTATCCGCAACAATCGTTTTCGCTGTGATCGTGGCTGGGATATTGACTTAGATGATGGAGCAAGTAACTATCATATATATAATAATTTGTGTTTGAATGGGGGAATAAAGCTCCGTGAGGGGTTTAATCGTGTAGTTGAAAATAATATTCTGATAAACAATACGTTTCATCCGCATGTGTGGTTCGAAAATAGTGGTGACGTATTCACTCGAAACATCGTTATGCAGCCTTACAAACCCATCAACTTGTCTGGCTGGGGGGCGATGGTAGATTATAACATATTTACCACCAGCCACGCTTTGTCCGAAGCCAAAAATCAGGGAGTTGACAAGCATTCCATAGCTTGCGTGGTAGAGTTTCAGGATGCAGTTCATGGGAATTTTGCTGTAAGAAGTACCATAAATTCTGTTTTTCGCATCGGATTTCAAAATTTTGAGATGGATAAATTTGGTGTTTTATCTCCTGACTTGAAACGCATTGCAAAAACACCAAAAATAACTTCGCCTCAAATACTAGATGAAAATGTGTCTGCAAATATTGTCGAATGGCAAGGATGGAGAATCAAGAGCCTCGAAACATTGGGCGAGCGTTCTGCAACCGGTATGGATTCAGAGCGAGGGGTATATGTTTTGTCAATAGCAGATTCTTACAACAAGTTGAAGGAAATACTCCGTGTAAATGATGTAATCCTGAAATTTGAAAAAAAAACAGTCAATAACCTCAGCGATTTGCAAAATGCAACAAATCAGGCTGATTTGAGTAAACCGATTGAAATGGTGGTATTCAGGAATCAGAAAGAAGTTGTAATTAAAATTCCTGGTGCGAACTTTAATTCGACATCCATTAAATAATTGTTAGAAATATTGATGGGTTGCGTTATATGATAAATACGAATATGAAAATAATTGATATGAAATAAAAATGCAAAAATATATTGCAAAAATATTATTAGTCTTGTTTTTGGTTAGCCCAAAACTTTTTGCCCAACAGGTAACCGAAATCAATCCCGAATTGCTGCATAAACCTTGGACTGCCAAATGGATTTCATGTCCTGATAATTCAAATTCGGAATATGGAGTTTATTTATTCAGAAAAGAAATTTCCATTAATACAAAGCCTGATGAATTCATTATTCATGTATCGGCAGACAATCGCTACAGGCTATATGTTAATGGGGTGTATGTTTGTAACGGGCCTGCCAGAAGTTATTTGTTCAAGTGGAATTTCGAGAGTATAGACATTTCGTCATACCTTCATTCGGGTAAGAACATTATTTCGTCCATTGTTTGGAACTTTGCCGAATATCGTCCTTTAGCGCAAATTTCCGCGCAAACAGGTTTTATACTTCAGGGCAACTCAAAGACCGAAAGTATCATTAATACGGACACCAGTTGGGTTGTATTAAAAGATGCGGCTTACAAACCTCTTCCGGTAAGGCTAACCCAATACTATGCCATGGGAGCCGGAGAAGAGTTTGATTGTGATAAACATCCATGGAATTGGATGCTTCAGGATTATAATGCTTCGGGATGGAAACATGCCCGGGAGGTTGCAGCCGGAAAACCGGTGTCTTGCCTCGGAGAGTGGGGAGACCCCTCAATCCGTTTATTGGCTCAAAGGGAAATACCTTTGATGGAAGAAAAATCACAGCGGTTTTCCAAAATTCGCCGTTCCGACCTAGCCTCCCTTCCTGACGGTTTTCTAAATGGTAAAACGCCACTTACTATTGCGGCAAATTCGAAAGTAAAATTGCTGTTTGACCAAAATGAATTGACCACGGCGTATCCGATTCTCAACTTTTCGAAAGGAGGGGGAAGTATTATAAAGCTCACTTATGCAGAAAGCCTGTTTGATAATACCGGAAATAAAGGCAATCGTAATGATATTGAAAACAAACAAATAACCGGCAATTCTGATATTGTCATTAGCGATGGAGGAAACAACCGGATATTCCAGACATTATGGTGGCGCACTTTCCGGTATGTTGAAATGGAAATTACGACAAAGGATGAGCCTTTGATAGTAAACGATTTTTCGAGCATTTTTTCAGCATATCCATTGGAAGAAGAGGCTTCGTTTAATTGCGACAACCCGCTATTGAAGGAGATTTGGAATGTGGGCTGGCGAACACAGCGCTTATGTGCTAATGAAACTTTTTTTGATTGTCCTTATTACGAACAGCTTCAATACATTGGAGATACCCGGATTCAGGCATTAGTTTCTACTTATGTTGCAGGAGATGCCGGATTGACTAAAAATGCGATAAGTGCTTTACGAAATTCACGATTGCCTTTAGGTATAACACAAAGTCGTTTTCCATGTAGTCAAACCCAAATTATTCCTACCTTTTCGTTGGTTTGGGTTACAATGGTATATGATTATTGGATGCTAAATGATGATCCGGTCTTTGTCAAATCAATGATACCCGAAATGCAGGAAATCCTCAATTGGTTCGGAAACCGTATTGATGCTACCGGTATGTTAGGGCCTGTCGAATGGTGGAATTTTGTGGATTGGACTTATGCAAAGGGCTGGGATAATGGTAATCCGCCTGCCTCGCATGCCGGTGGTTCGTCGATTCTTAGTTTGCAGTATGTTTACACGCTCGAAAAAGCAGTAAAAGTATTCGAAGCATACAAAATGAACGACATGGCCGAGGAGTATAAAAAATTGGCGGCTAAGATTAAAAAAGCAGTTTACAAAGAATGCTATGATCCGAATAAAGGTTTGATTGCCGATACGCCGGAAAAAAACACTTTTAGCCAACATGCAAATGTATTGGCTGTTTTAACTAATACGTTTCTGGAAACAGCGGATAAAGCCCAAATTGTAAATGCTGTTGTTAATGATAATGATCTGGCACAGTGCACGCTGTATTTTAGATTTTATTTGTTCGAGGCGCTTGAGAAAGCAGGGCAGGCAGACAAATTTATAAATTTATTACTCCCATGGGAACAAATGACAAAAGCAGGATTAACCACTTTTGCCGAAACGCCTGACCCGACACGTTCCGATTGTCATGCATGGAGCGCTTCGCCTGTATATTACTTTCTGTCTTTAGTAGCTGGTGTTAAACCAGTTTCTCCGGGCTTCAAGTCAGTGAAGATAGAACCGCATTTGGGAAGTCTAAAGAACATAGATGCAATAATACCACACAGGCTTGGCAATATACATGTTAAATTGCAACAAGAGAATGAAAATCATCTTAGTGGTGATATTACTTTGCCAAATAATCTGGACGGCATATTCATCTGGAATGGGGTTCAACGGCAACTAAAAGAAGGTGTTAATAATATTGAGATAAGGAACAAGCATATCAACCATCTAAAAACCAGCTACTCGGACAAGTGAATCGAACGTAAATTGATGGGTGTAACCTGAAAGTATTAAATGAATTATAGATAGGAAATAAAAAGTGATAAACTATGCTGAATATAAATTCAAGTCGAAATAACTATTGTTTTGTAAGGCCAATTGTATTTGTGTTAATGATATTGTTGGTTGCCTATAATGGATATGGTCAAAGTTTTCAGGAGAAAAAACAGCTTTTTGATTTTAACTGGAAGTTCTTTTTGGGAGATGCACAAGATGCAAAGAATGTAGATTTCAACGATGCAGACTGGCGCAATCTCGACTTGCCCCACGATTGGAGCATAGAGGGCAAGATTAGCTCAAAGAATCCAACCGGGAGTGCCGGTGGTTATTTTCCTGCGGGCATTGGCTGGTATCGTAAATCGTTTAAAGTCCCTGCCGAATGGAAAAATAAGAACGTTTCCATGTATTTTGAAGGGGTTTACATGAATTCCGAAGTGTTTATCAATGGCAAATCGCTGGGCATTTATCCCTACGGCTATTCTTCTTTTAGCTATGATCTTACGCCCTACCTTCGTGCCGGACAGGAAAACGTAATTGCTGTGAGGGTCGATAATTCGCAGCAAGTAAATTGCCGTTGGTATAGCGGTTCGGGTATCTATCGCCATGTTTGGATGATGGTGGAAAATCCGTTGCATATTGCGAGGTGGGGAGTCGGTATTACCACTCCTGAAGTCGCTGCGCGAAAAGCCAAAGTCCAGATAAAAACGGTGGTGAAAAATGAAACCTCTTTGCTCCAAAGAGTTACTGTGAAAACGGTGCTTGTGGACAAAAGTGGAAAAAAATCAGGCATTCAGCAAACCAGCATCGAACTTGCGGCAAACAGCGAAAGGGATGTCGCTCAAACCATCACGGTTTCCAATCCCTTGCTTTGGTCGCCCGAATCACCCAATTTATACACGGCTGAAATAGAGGTCGTAAATGGCAAACAGGTGGTTGATGAGAGCAAAAATACTTTTGGCATTCGCTCGCTGAAATTCACAGCTGAAAACGGCTTTCAGTTGAACGGTAAAACAATAAAAATCAATGGCGGATGCGTTCATCATGATAATGGTTGCCTTGGCGCGGCTGCATACGATCGTGCTGAAGAACGGCGCGTAGAATTGCTCAAAGCTGCCGGTTTTAATGCCGTAAGAACATCGCACAACCCACCGTCGGAGGCATTTCTCGAAGCCTGCGACCGCTTAGGCTTGTTGGTGGTTGACGAAGCGTTTGATGGATGGCGAACGGCCAAAACCAAATACGACTACTCCATTCATTTCGACACCTGGTGGCAACGCGACCTGAATGCCATGGTGTTGCGTGATTGCAATCATCCTTCCATAATCATGTGGAGTATCGGGAACGAAATAATTGAAAGGAAAGAGCCTGCCGCTGTAGAAACCGCTAAAATGCTGGCAAATGCTATAAAGAAAATCGATCCGACACGGCCGGTCACTTCGGCCATGACCACCTGGGACAATGAATGGAGCCTGTTCGATCCGCTTATGGCAGCGCACGATGTGTGTGGGTACAATTACCAGTTGCACCGCGCCGCCGACGATCATCAACGGGTGCCTTCACGCATTATTGTTCAGACTGAATCGTATCCCCGCGACGCTTTCTCAAACTGGCAACTGGTGCAGGATAACAAGTATATTATTGGCGATTTTGTATGGACGGCTCTCGACTATTTTGGCGAATCGTCCATCGGTCGCTGGTATTATTCGGGCGATATTCCCGGCGAACACTGGGAACATGATTTCTTTCCGTGGCATGGTGCCTACTGTGGCGATGTGGATATGATCGGTTGGCGCAAGCCTATTTCGCATTACCGTAGCATGTTGTACAACAATACCGAAAAATTGTACATGGCCGTTCGCGAACCGGCTCCCGAACCCATCGAAATTAAAGAGACCCTTTGGTCGGTTTGGCCAACTTGGGAAAGCTGGACATGGCCCGGATTTGAGGGTAAAAAAGTGCAGGTGGAGGTGTATTCGAAATATTCCAAAGTACGGCTTTATCTCAATGATAAGCTTATTGGCGAACAGCTTACAGACCGCGAGCAACAATTTAAAGCTACTTTTACTGTTCCTTATGTCGCCGGTACGTTAAAGGCTGTAGGTGTTGAAAATGATAAGGAAATAGAAACCACCATTCTGCAAACTGCCGATCAGGCTGCCCGGATAAAGCTGACAACCGATAGAAGCGAACTGCTGGCTAATGGTCAGGATTTATCTTTTGTAACGGTTGAAATTACTGACAGAAATGGAATTGTTCAGCCAAATGCTAACAATCGCCTCACATTTATGGTGGAGGGCGAGGGATCAATAGCGGGTGTCGGCAATGCCGATATGAAAGATTGTGACCCGTATGTGGGCAATTCCCGCAAAGCATGGAAAGGTCGTGCTCTGGTTGTGCTGAAGAGCTCGCATAATGCAGGCACTATTAAATTGATAGTAAGCTCGCCGGGTTTGGTGAATACAACTTTAAGTGTAAGAGTGCTGACTGAGAGGAAATTTTAATACATAACAATAAATTGTCTACATGAAACGAATTTTATTAGTTCATCTGATTGCCGTTTTTTGCACATTGCAAATACAGGCTCAGAATGTGAAAATTACAACTATTCCGTATGCAATGCACTTTGAAAACAAGGCGTTAGATTATAAAATACTAAGTGAAAATCATATTAGAATAGTTGCACCAGCTAATACAGACTTGTTTATTAGCCCTGATGGAGGGTACGCCATTGATAAGTCGCCCAGATTGATATTTAAGCCCGATTCGGATTTTATTTTAACTGCAAATGTTATTCCTGATTTTAAGTCAAAATGGGATGCCGGTGTTTTGCTGATATATAATGACAGCAAACACTTTGCTAAATTTTGCTTCGAGAGTGATTTTAAAGGGCAACCGCGTGTTGTATCCGTAGTGTGTAACGATGTGGCAGACGACTGTAATTCAATGGCTATTAACAATGGTCAAGTGTATTATAGAATCATAGGTTCTACAAAAAGAAATACGTTTGGATTGTATTATTCTGAAAATGGAAAAACATGGTTTCCAATCCGGAGTTTTAAACTCGACAAAACGGACAACCTCCAAATTGGATTTAGTGCTCAATCTCCCACAGGAGAAAAATGTAGCGTGGATTTTTCAGACATTAGCTTTCAACCCAGAAAGCCCAAAGATGATTGGGCCGGTGAATGACAAAGGGTTTCGGTGAATTAAAATGGAACCAATGCACCCAGAGTAGGTGAACTGAAAAATCAATTTTTTATGTGTGCATAGTATTAAAGGCAACAAATACAATAACTTGAATACGATGATTAAAA
This sequence comes from Bacteroidota bacterium, assembly GCA_030706455.1. Taxonomy (GTDB): domain Bacteria; phylum Bacteroidota; class Bacteroidia; order Bacteroidales; family Paludibacteraceae; genus Microbacter. Next base: position 91,139 of record JAUZOL010000001.1, on the reverse strand, counting down.
CTATTTTTTATTCTGTAATTCTTTCCGTGTGTACAATGGGGCTGAATGCTCAGGTAAAAGCTCCGGCTCCATGTGGTCCGGTTCCGACAGAGAATCAGATGAGGTGGCAGCAAATGGAACGATACGCATTTATCCATTTCTCGTTGAATACTTACACCGACCAGTCATGGGGTTTTGGAAATGAAGATGTTAAGTTGTTTAACCCGGAAAAGGCAGATTGCCGGCAATGGGCGCGTGTTTGCAAAGAAGCGGGAATGAAAGGGATTATCATTACGGCAAAGCACCACTGCGGTTTTTGTCTTTGGCCGTCTAAATACACCGAATATTCGGTTAAGAACGCTCCGTGGAAAAACGGGAAAGGCGATATGGTGCGCGAGATGGCCGACGCCTGTAAAGAATATGGTCTGAAACTTGGAATTTACCTGTCTCCCTGGGACAGGAATAGCAAGGATTATGGAAAGCCTGAATATATCACTTACTTCCGTAACCAACTTACTGAACTCTTGACCAACTACGGCGAAATTTTTGAAGTTTGGTTCGATGGAGCTAATGGCGGTAATGGTTATTATGGCGGCGCAAACGAAACCCGCACCATCGACCGCACTACCTACTACGATTGGAAAAATACCTATGCTTTGATCCATAAATTGCAGCCTAAATGTGTGATTTGGAACGATGGCGGCGACCGTGGCGACCTTCGCTGGGTGGGAACAGAAGATGGTTATGTGGGCGAAACCAACTGGAGCTTGTTGAATGCTACCGGCGAAGTGCCCTGGAATATGTTGCATTACGGTGTGGAAAACGGCAATGCGTGGGTGGCAGCCGAAGTAAACACGTCCATTCGTCCCGAGTGGTTCTATCATCCGAGTGAAGACGGCAAGGTGAAAACCGTGCCTCAACTGATGGATCTGTACTACAATTCTGTGGGACGCAACGGCTCCATGTTGCTCAATTTTCCCATCATGCCCAATGGATTGATACATCCGACCGACGAAAAAAATGCCCTTGCATTTGCCAAAGCTGTAAACGAATCGTTTGCCGTTAATCTGGCATTGAATAAGAAAGCTTCAGCTTCCACTGTTCGTGGAAAATCCGGCAGATTTTCGGCAGCAATGGCAGTTGATAGCAACAAAAATACCTATTGGGCTACCGATGACAATACAAAAACGGGTTCGTTGACCATCGATTTAGGCAAGCCGACTTTGTTCAACCGCTTTCTGGCACAGGAATATATCCGGTTGGGACAGCGTGTTAAGGCTTTTACTGTCGAGGCGTTTGTGGATGGAGTCTGGAAAGAATTAGCCAAAGCAACTACTATCGGTTACAAGCGTATATTGCGCTTTCCGGCTGTAAAGGCAACGCAGATACGTTTCACCATCATCGATTCAAAATGCAGTCCGGCAATCTCTAATATTGGCATTTATAACGCTCCGGTATTTCTCAATGCACCGGTTATTATCCGTAATCAGGCAGGCCAAGTGACCATAAACACAAATGATATAGGTCCGATTTTTTATTACACACTGGATGGTAGCACTCCTACTGCAAAATCAACCAAATATATAGGTCCTTTCTCAGCGGATGGAAAACTGGAAATAAAAGCAATCAGCTATGACCCAACTTCGGGCAAAAGCAGTCCGGTGAGCATCGAAAAATTTGATATTTCGAAGAAAAACTGGAAATTGATTGGAATAAGCGACGAAAAAGCCGCTGCTGTTATTGATGGAGATCCGGCCAGCGTATGGCACCAGAGAGATAATAAGATGCCAATAGATTTGGTTATCGATTTGGGAAATAAGTACAACGTGTCCGGCTTCAAATACCTGCCGGATCAAAACAGGTGGAGTTCAGGCATCATCACCACGTACGAATTTTATGTATCGGACGATAATGTGAACTGGAAAATAGTGGATCAGGGCGAGTTTTCGAATATCAAAAACAATCCATTGTTACAGACTAAAAAATTCGCGCCGGTAACGACTAGATATATCAAACTCCGTGCGTTGAAGAACACGTCAGGTGATAATGTGGCGGGGTATGCCGATGTGGATGTGATAACCGAATAAAATATTTACAGAAACGATAGCCAGGTCAATGAAAAATATAACGACTGTTAGAAAGAAACCGCTATTCAGGATTCAGATAGTTGCTCTTCTTTGCCTAATGCATTTAACAGGTGGGTTGCATGCTCAAACTGCTATGGTGAATGTGTTAAACCGGCACAAAACGAGCCTGAACGGCAATTGGCAAGTGATACTCGATCCAACCGGAATTGGCGAGGGAAAACAGGTTTGGCAGGAAAAGAAACCGCAAAAGAAGACTGATTTTGTAGAATATTCGTTTGATGGTGGACCTTATCTGAAAGTGCCTGGCGATTTCAATTCGCAATTGTGCGAACTTACATATTTTGAAGGAACTGTCTGGTATAAAAAGCAGTTTAATAATACGCTTCAATCCGGCAAACGGCTTTTTCTTCATTTTGGAGCGGTTAATTATTTGGACGATGTCTATCTGAATGGCGAAAAGATAGGTAGCCACGAAGGTGGTTTTACCCCGTTCCAGTTCGAGATTACCGACAAGGTGAAAACCGGAAGTAATACCATTGTTGTTAAGGTCAACAATAACCGCCAGGCAAACGGATTGCCGGGTACCGGTTACGATTGGTTTAATTACGGTGGCATTACCCGCGATGTTGATCTGATTGAAACCAATAGCTCGTATATTGAGGATTATTTCATTCAGTTGAAAAAAGGCTGCCTGAACCAGGTGCTGGGTTGGGTGCAAATGAATGGCGCAAAAGCTGCTCAAAACATTAAAGTAAAAATACCGGAGCTGAACCTACTGTGTAAAGCCCGAACAGACGAAAAAGGACTTGCAAAAGTTGAGTTTTCTGCCCGCTTCAAACTCTGGTCGCCCGAAACCCCGAAGCTTTACAAGGTAATTGTGGAAAGCGAAAGCGATACCTTGGTAGACACTATTGGTTTCAGAAGTATTGAAGTGAAAGGAAATAAAGTATTGCTTAACGGCAAACCGGTTTTTCTGAAAGCTGTCAATATTCACGAAGAAAATCCCTACAAAAAGGCTCGTGCTTATTTGATTAACGATGCCCGCATTTTGCTGAATGCAGCCAAAGAATTGGGTTGCAACTTTGTCAGATTGGCGCATTATCCACATAGCGAAAATACGATTCGTGAAGCCGAAAAGATGGGTTTGATGATCTGGGATGAAATTCCTGTCTTTCAGCATATTCAGTTTTTGGATAGTGTTGTGCCACCGAAGTTGGAACGAATGCTCAACGAAATGATGTGTCGCGACAAAAACCGCTGCGGAGTGATTGTGTGGAGCCTTTCCAACGAAACGTACCCCGGAACTCCTAACCGTAACGAGGCACTTATCAGCTTAACAGCCAAATGTCGGACATTAGACTCTACTCGCCTGGTAGTGCATGTGATTAATACACAGGAATATAAAGATAACACATTCAACGTGTGGGATCCGCTTTATAAGTATTCCGACCTGATTGCCATTAACGAATACATCGGTTGGTATGATCCGTGGCAGGGACAGCCGTCGGAAACCAAGTGGCAAATAGCCTTCCCCGACAAGCCGGTGTTTATCTCCGAATTTGGAGGTGAAGCTTTGTCTGGTAGCAATAGCGGACCAACCGACGAAGCTGCTTATTGGTCTGAAGAATATCAGGAGCAAATTTATAAGAATCAAATAGAATTGTTTGGTACAATTCCCAATCTGTGTGGGGTGTGTCCGTGGATATTGTTCGATTACAGATCGTTGGGACGTATGAATCAGGTGTACCAGAACGGTTACAACCGCAAAGGTTTACTCTCTGAAAAAGGAGAAAAAAAGAAAGCTTGGTATATAATGCATGAATTTTATAAGAATAAATGATGGTATCCAAACTAAAACTAACAATGTTGGCATTTATATGCCTGATGACAATAAGCGGGGGTTTATCAGCTCAAACCAAAGTGATTGATCTTTGGAATGGGAAAATTCCCGGAGCGAAATACAGCAATCATTTCAAACAGATGGTAGATACGGCCGCCGGCTGGGTGGATAAGCATTCCATTGTCAATCCCTGCCTTTATTTCTATCCGGCTCCTGTGGCAAAAGCTTCAGGTGCTGCTGTTATTATTTGCCCCGGTGGAGCTTATGGCGGACTGGCCATTAAGCACGAAGGCGAGCAGGTGGCTAAATGGTTGAACAGATTGGGCGTAACTGCTTTTGTGCTGAAATATCGTTTGCCCGATGATAGTATTATGGAAAACAAAACAATCGGGCCTATGCAGGACGGGCAACGGGCAATTCGACTGGTACGAAGTCATGCGAAAGAGTGGGGCATCAATCCCGCGAAAATCGGAATCATGGGATTCTCTGCTGGAGGTCATTTAGCGGCAACTCTTTCTACTCTTTATAACGACAAAGTGTATGAGTCTGACGACCAAATGAGCGCCCGACCTGATTTTTCGATACTCATTTATCCGGTAATTTCCATGAATGGCGACATTACACATTGGGGGTCGAGGATAAATCTGCTGGGCAATTCACCAACTCAGGAGATGGTGAAACACTATTCAAATGAGTTGCAGGTGAACGACAAAACGCCGCCTGCTTTTATGGTACATTCACTGGACGATGATGCAGTTCCGGTGCAAAACAGCATCAACTATGCCCTGGCATTGCACAAAGCAAATATCTCCTGCGAACTTCACCTCTATCCGACCGGCAAGCATGGTTACGGTATGGGCAAATCGACAGATACGGAATCGTCCTGGCCTGAGACCTGCCGTAAATGGATGGAAGTGAGAGGGCTTCTGGTAAAGTAGTATAAGCTGCTTAAGGTGATGAGCAAATGAATGGGACAAGCGACTTCGCAGTCGCTCGAATCATTTCCAAGCGACAGGGAAGTCGCTTGTCCCATGTAGAAGTTAGTCTGATTTCGGAGTTAATCAATAGATGTGTTACAAAATAGTTTAACGTGATGTATTTCAAAAAGAACGTATTCGTGTTAACTGGCCTCATAATGATTGCAGCCAGTGTTTTTAGTCAGAGCAAAGTAATTGATATCTGGAATGGTAAAGTTCCCGGGGAAATTCCCAATACCAACTATAAAGAAATAGTTGATTCGTCTTACTGGATCAAAATCAGGTTTGTGACAAAACCGACCATTCAGGTTTATCCGGCACCTGCCGACAAAAATACCGGAACGGCAGTTGTGGTCTGTCCGGGAGGTGGATATTATGGCCTGTCTTATGTTGGCGAAGGTACGGAAGTGGCCAAATGGCTCAACCAGTTGGGTGTAACGGCTGTTGTTCTTCACTATCGTTTGCCCGACGATGCCATTATGCAAAACAAATCTATAGCTCCGTTGCAGGACGGTCAGGAAGCTATGCGCATTGTACGCCGCAATGCAACAAAATGGGGTATTGATCCGCATAAAATTGGCATAATGGGCTTTTCGGCCGGAGGTCACCTTGCCTCTACGGTTTCTACCCATTTCGACGAAAAGGTTTATGAATCAAAAGACACAACCAGTGCACGTCCCGACTTTTCGTTGTTGATTTATCCTGTAATTTCCATGGATTCGGCTATAACTCATTGGGGTTCCAGAGAAAGTTTGCTGGGCAAGAATCCAACTCCGGAAATACTGAAGCATTTCTCTAATGCTTTGCAGGTTAACGCTAACACACCTCCGGCTTTTATGGTTCATTCAATGGATGATGGAGCAGTTCCGGTACAAAATAGCATTGAGTATGCTTTGGCAATGCAAAAGCACAACATTCCGTGCGAACTTCATATCTATGAACGGGGTGGCCATGGATATGGATTGGGAAAGAAAAATACAGGGACTGAATCAACATGGCCTGAGGCCTGTCGCAAATGGATGGAAGTGAGAGGACTTTTGGTAAAGTAGTAAAAGTGGCTTAAGGGGATGAGCAAATGAATGGGACAAGCGACTTTCCTGTCGCTTGAATGGTATTCCATGCAATAGGTACATTTTTTTAATGTTACCAAGCGACTGAGAAGTCGCTTGTCCCATGTCTGTGAAAAATGGATGAAAGCGAAAGGTTTGTTATTCGGAAAATAATTTGATTTTTTTATCGGGGTTTAAAAAAGGACGATTATTATCCGATAAGATACTCCAACCGTGTTTCTTGAACGTGTAAAGCCTATCCAGAAGTATTATGCTTCAGGATAGGCTTCTTTATTTGGATAAACCGCGTAAAGAGCGAAAATGATACCATATGAGAAACATTTGGATAATATGGGAACCAAAAAATTAAAATACTTTTGTATTCCATCTGCTTTAGCCAAATAAGAGAAAACACTGTTGCCAGATCTTTTGTCTCAATTTTGAGCGGTGATGTGGCGATATGTCAGTTTTTTGAACCTTCTAATACTTATAATAATTGCATTTCAATGAATCTGAAACACTTTTATCTGATATTGATACTGATGTTCGTGTCAATAGTCAACCAGGTTGCAAATTCTCAGACAAAGGAAAATAGCCGGTTTTTTCCTGCAAAAGATCTAATCACCACCGGAATTTATTACTACCCGGAACATTGGCCCGAAAACCAATGGGAACGCGACATAAAGAAGATTGCCGATATGGGGTACGAATTCGTCCATCTGGCCGAATTTGCATGGTACAAAATGGAACCCGTAGAAGGACAATACAATTTTGAATGGCTGGATAGGGTGGTGAAACTTTGCGAAAAATATCATCTCAAAATTGTGATGTGTACACCCTCTGCAACTACGCCTACCTGGATGCGACTGAAATATCCTGAAACTTTCATTATGGATGGGCATTACATTCGTGCCGAGAACGGAACGCGCGGATTGGGTTCGGTGGTGAACGAAAAATATCGCGCATTTACAACGCAGATTGTTGCCGAAATGGCCAAACGTTACGGACAGAACAAATCCGTGATTGGTTGGCAGGTAGATAACGAACCTCCTGCAATTTCCGACTTCAGCCCTTCTTCTCAGGAGGCTTTTCGCCTTTGGCTGAAAAATAAATACAAAACCATTGATGAGCTAAACAAAGCCTGGGGTGCTGCATTCTGGAGTCAGTGGTTTAACGATTTTGGGCAGGTTATTATCCCCAATACTAATCTGGTGGGCTGGTGGGGCAATAACCCTCACGCACTGCTCGACTTCAAACGCTACGAAGCCGATGCACAAGCCGATTTTCTTGACCTCCAGGCGGGCACACTTCGTAAATACATCTTGGCTCAGCAGTATATTACGACCAATTATACTGCGGTTTGTACCGGTGCTGATGCTTTGAGAACAAAAAAACTCGATTTTGCAAGTTATACGGCTTACCCTAACGGAGGTAACGACAATATTGGCGAAACCGGATTTCGGTTGGGAAATAGCAAGGTAATTCTTTTTGCTTCCGAATTTTACAAAGCTGTGGGCGGTGTAAGTGGTGTGATGGAAATTCAGCCTGGCCCTGTAAATTGGGGTGGCTACAATCCATTGCTTTTGCCCGGTACCGTACGCATGTGGTTGTATCACTCTTTTGCAGCCGGCGGTAAACTGGCTTGTTCCTACCGTTTCCGCCAGATTTTGTATAGTTCGGAGCAATATCATTCCGGCGTTATCAAAACCGACGGCGTAACTCCATCGCCTGGAGGCGAGGAATACATGCAGTTTATAAAAGAAATCAAAGAGCTGCGAAAGGTGTGCAAACCGGACGCGAAAATGCCTGAAAAGCTGGCCGCTCGTTCTACCGCCATCCTTTGGAATCTGGAAAATTATTGGACAATTGATCGCCAGAAACAAACCTACCAATGGGACACATGGAATTATCCCGTCAAATTTCTTGAAATGGCAAAATCGCTGGGTGCGCCAACAGATGTGATTCCCGAAACAGCTGATTTTTCGAAATACAAAGTGCTGATTGTGCCGGCTTACGAATTGGCCGATTCTGCTCTGGTAAAAAAATGGACGGAATATGTGAGCAATGGCGGTAATCTGATTTTGACCTGCCGTACTGCGACTAAAGACCGCGCCGGTCATTTCTGGGAAGGCGAATGGGGAGCTCCTATTTCCGGCCTAATCGGGGCACATGTAAAAGCGACCGACATGCTTTCGGGCTACGCCAAAGGCTCCATTGCCATGCAAGGCACTACATACAACTGGAACAATTGGGGCGACTTGCTCGATGCTGATAAGGGAACGGAAGTGCTGGCTACTTATGACAACCAGTTCTACAAAGGCAAAGCGGCTGTCGTGCGTCATAAATTCGGAAAAGGCTCGGTAACCTATATCGGCGTGGATACCGACGATTCGAAGCTGGAAAAAGATATTTTGCGGCATGCATATCAAAGCGTGGGTGCTACCACCGAAAATTATCCCGAAGGTGTGTATGTGTACTGGCGCGATGGATTTTATGTGGCGGTGAACTATTCGTCGACCGACTATGCGATGAATATCCCTGCTACTGCAAAAGTTCTTGTTGGCGATAAAACCTTGAAGCCTGCCGGTGTTCTGGTATGGAGCGAATAATTTTAATGAACAATCATAATAAAGAATGAAACGAATTCCTTTCCTCTTAATGCTTCTTTGGTTTGCAGGAAGCTTGTGTGCCGCAAGTCCGGTACAAACACTATCGAACGGTATGCGCGTGTTGCCTAAAAACGGGGCTGCAAAAACAATCGAGATTTCAGTTATTAATAGCAGGATTATCCGTGTGCAAGCACTTCCTTCAGCAGAGGAGCCTTCGGTGGGCAGTTTGTGTGTGGTGCCCAATGCGGCTACCAAAACTAATTTTCAGGTAGCAACCAACAGCAAATTCGCGTCGTTAACCACCGATGAACTTACCGTGAAAGTGGCATTGGCAAGTGGCGAAGTGTCGTTTTTCGACAAGTCGGGCAAAGCCTTGCTGGAGGAGATGCCAAAAGGAAAGAGCTTCAAGCCTTTTACGGCTCAAAACGACCACGGCTATACCATGCAGCAGATTTTCAAAGGCACGCAGGGCGAAGCTATTTACGGATTGGGACAGCACCAGTCGGACGATTTCAATTACAAGAACAAAAGCGAAGATCTTTTCCAGTATAACACCAAGGTGTCGGTGCCATTTATTGTGTCAACGGCCAATTACGGTATTCTTTGGGACAATTATTCGCAAAGCAAATATGGCGATCCCCGCGACTATAAAGATCTGAATCAGTTTACACTTTTCGATAAAGAGGGTAACGAAGGCAACCTTACAGCCACTTATATTCAAAAAAGCAAACCGTCTATCGTTCGCAAAGAGAATGCTATTGACTACGAAAACCTGAAAACAGTAAAGAAATTTCCCGGGGATTTTGATTTCAATGATGGATCAATTGTGTGGGAAGGCTCTATCGTATCGCCTGTTACCGATACTTACAAATTTAGCCTTTACTATGCCGGCTATACCAAAGTTTGGATCAACGACTCGTTGGTAGTACTTGAGCGCTGGAGAACTTCATGGAATCCGAATACTTTCCGTTTTACCTGCCATTTGGGAAAAGGTAAACGCAACAAAGTGAAATTGGAATGGAAACCCGATGGCGGTGTTTCGTACATAGGCTTAAAAGCGCTGTCGTCCAGCCCGATTGAGAAGAACGGAAATATCTCTTTCTGGTCCGAAATGGGAGATAAGATTGATTACTACTTCGTTGCAGGTAAAAACATGGACGATGTGATTGGTGGTTACCGTACCCTTACCGGTAAAGCCAGCATTATGCCTAAATGGGCCATGGGTTACTGGCAAAGCCGCGAGCGATACAAAACTCAAGCCGAATTGCTTGGGGTTATGTCGGAATATCGCAAACGCAATATTCCTATTGACAATATCGTGCTCGACTGGAACTACTGGCCTGAAAATGCTTGGGGAAGCCACAAGTTCGATCTTGACCGTTTCCCCGATGCAAAAGGTATGGTGGATTCGTTGCACAAACAAAACGCCCATATCATGATTTCGGTATGGCCTAAATTCTATGTCACCACCGATCACTTCAAGCAATTCGAACAAAAAGGCTGGATGTATATGCAGGCTGCAAAAGACAGCATCCGCGATTGGGTTGGTCCTGGTTATGTGGGATCTTTCTACGATGCATACAGTGCCGGTGCTCGCAAACTGTTCTGGAATCAAATGAAAGAAAATATTTACACCAAAGGCTTTGACGCCTGGTGGATGGATGCTTCGGAACCAAATGTGAGGGACTGTACCGATATGACCTATCGCAAAGAGCTGTGTGGCCCAACGGCTTTGGGCTCTTCATGGAAATACTTTAATGCCTATGCACTGGAGAATGCTGATGCAATCTACAACGGACAACGCGAAGTGGACAACAACAAGCGCGTATTCCTGTTGACCCGTTCGGGTTTTGCAGGTTTGCAACGCTATTCTACAGCTACCTGGAGTGGTGATATTGCTACCCGTTGGGAAGATATGAAGGCGCAGATTTCTGCCGGACTGAACTTTGCCATGTCGGGCATTCCATTCTGGACAATGGATATTGGCGGTTTCTGTGTGGAGAAAAGATACGAAGAAGGTCAACGCCTGTTCGATAAAACGGGACAAGAAAATGCCGACCTGAACGAATGGCGCGAATTGAACCTTCGATGGTTCCAGTTTGGTTCGTTTGCTCCGCTGTTCCGCAGTCACGGTCAGTTCCCGCTTCGCGAAATATATAATCTGGCACCTGAAGGACATCCTGTCTATAAAAGTCTGGTTTACTACGATGAATTGCGCTACCGCCTGATGCCTTATATTTATTCGTTGGCAGGAATGGCTTATCACAAAGATTACACCATTATGCGCTCTTTGGTAATGAGTTATACTTCCGATAAACAAACTTATGGCGTGAGCGACCAGTTTATGTTTGGTTCCGGAATCATGGTTTGTCCGGTTTACAACTACAAAGCCCGTACGAAAGAGGTTTATTTGCCAGCAGGCTCTCAATGGTTTGATTTTTATAGCAACAAACAAATTGCCGGTGGTCAGAAGGTAATAGCAGACGCACCACTCGAACGTATCCCATTGTTCGTTCCCGCTGGAACTATTTTGCCCATAGGTGATGTAATGCAATATGCTTCCGAGAAAAAAGGTGAAGACATGGAGATACGTGTATATCAGGGTAAAGATGGCAAATTCAGCCTGTACGAAGATGAAGGAGACAACTACAACTACGAAAAAGGTGCTTTCTCTACCATTAGTTTCGACTATAACGAAACCACACGCCAATTGGTTATCGGTGAACGTCAGGGACAATTCACCGGCATGTTGCTGAACCGCACTTTCCGCATTGTGCCTATTGGCACTTCCAATGCTTCTGCTCAAGTGGTACGTTATACAGGAACAAAAGTTGAAGTGACATTATGATACAAAGAAACGTAATAGCAGAAATCGTAACAATCAAATAAATAACAATGTTGACTTTCAAAACAAAACTTCTTTCATCTCTTTTGCTGGGAATAGCTTTTACAACTTCAGCTCAAAACAATACTCCGATTTACCTGGACGTAAACAAACCGATCGAAGAACGGGTTGAAAATGCCCTTTCGCTAATGACCACCGAAGAAAAGGTGGGCTTGTGCCATGCCCAATCTAAATTCAGTTCTATGGGAGTTCCCCGTTTGGGTATTCCCGAAGTATGGACTGATGATGGCCCCCATGGTATTCGCGAAGAGGTTTTCTGGGACGAGTGGAGTGGAGCAGGCTGGACAAACGACTATTGTACCGCTTTTCCGGCACTTACCTGTCTGGCAGCTACCTTTAATCCCGATTTGTCGCTGCTTTACGGCAAGTCGATCGGAGAAGAAGCTCGTTACCGCAACAAAACTGTATTGCTGGGCCCGGGTGTCAATATCTACCGCACGCCATTGAACGGACGAAATTTCGAATACATGGGAGAGGATCCTTATCTGGCATCACGTTTGGTAGTGCCCTACATCGAAGGTGTTCAATCTATCGGCGTGGCGGCTTGTGTGAAACATTTTGCTCTCAATAATCAGGAAGAGTGGCGCGGGCATATCAACGTCAGCCTTAGCGACAGGGCTTTGTACGAGATTTACCTACCGGCTTTTAAGGCTGCCGTGCAGGAAGGTAAGGCGTGGTCGATCATGGGCTCGTACAATCAGCTCAGAGGTGAACATTGTTGTCATAATGATCTGCTTTTGAATAAGATTCTCAAACAAGACTGGAATTTTGACGGGGTGGTAATCAGTGACTGGGGAGGAGCTCACGATACCGATCAGGCGGTGAAGAACGGTCTTGATCTGGAAATGGGAACTTTTACCAATGGCTTAACCACCAACGGAAAATTTCCATATTCATCCTATTATCTGGCCGATCCGTTCCTGAAAGGAGTCAAGGAGGGTAAATACGACATAGCACTGCTCAACGACAAAGCGCGTCGCATCCTGCGCATGATCTTCCGTACCACCATGAGCGCTAACCGGCCTTTCGGACGTTTTGTGTCGCCGGAACATAGCGAAGCCGGGCGGAGGATTGCCCGTGAAGGAATTGTGCTTTTAAAGAACGAGAAACAACTGCTGCCTATTCCTGTCGGTAAATACAATAAGATTGCCGTTATCGGAGAGAATGCTACCCGCAGCCTGGTAATCGGCGGAGGTTCTTCTTCTCTGAAAGTGGCGTATGAAGTATCTCCGTTGGCAGCATTGACGGAAAAATATGGCAAAGATCATATAGCCTATAGCCTTGGATATGCCTCCGGTCCGTCGATGTACGGACGTGAAGAGCCGTCAAAGCTTAATACCGACTCGTTGATCGCGGCAGCTATCAATGTAGCAAAAGGTGCCGATGTGGTGCTCTTTGTCGGTGGCCTCAATAAGAATCATTTTCAGGATTGTGAGGGTGGTGACCGCAAATCGCTTGACCTGCCTTTCGGCCAGAATAAACTGATAGACGCTCTGTTGAAAGTAAACAAAAACATTGCCGTAGTGCTGCTGAGTGGTAACGCCGTGGCCATGCCGTGGGTAGATAAGGTGCCTGCAATTATGCAGGGATGGTATCTCGGTTCTGAGGCCGGTCACGCTCTAACCGATGTGATTGCTGGCGACGTGAATCCATCGGGTAAATTGCCCTTTTCGTTCCCGAAAAAACTCGAAGATAATGCGGCTCATTCTTTTGGTAAGCTCTCTTACCCCGGAGACAGTGTAAACGTATGGTACAAGGATGACATTCTGGTTGGTTACCGTTGGTTCGATACGAAAAAGATAGAGCCGCTGTTCCCCTTCGGTTTTGGGTTGAGTTATACCTCTTTTGCCTATTCCAAGCCCTCAGCTGATAAAACGGAACTTGCCACCGATGGTATCGTAAAAATAACCTTTACCCTCACAAATAGTGGTAAAATTGATGGTGCAGAAACAGCTCAACTCTATGTGAGCAAGCAAAAATCAGTTGTGACACGTGCTGTTAAAGAGTTGAAAGCCTTCAGGAAAATATTCCTCAAAGCGGGAGAAATTCAGGTGGTAACGCTGGAAGTGCCTGTGCGCAGTTTTGCCTTCTACAATGAAGCCAAACATGGTTGGGAAGTAGAATCGGGTAGCTATACGTTGTTGCTCGGCAGCTCGTCACGCGATATAAAAGGTAAAGTCGAAATCCATGTCAAATGAAGATGTAACGATAGATATTTGCCGCACTAATAGTATGTAATTTGTACAAAATAGTTATGAGGTGGGGAGATTCAGATTGCCCACTTGTTTGAACGGAGGTTGTCTCAATATAGAAATTGAGGCAGCCTCTTTTTTTTATAAAATATAAAACTGATTTGAGAATTTTGTTTGCATTTTATTGAGATTGGATATCTGATTGGTGGTTTAAGTAATTAAAACCAGAGCCTGCGTAGGCTGTAATATTTGTATTTATTATTAATCCCAAAGCAACAAAATAATAATGACCTATTGCTGAGATATATGTGTTTGTGAGATAAAAAATCAAATCTTAAAGGTGAAAGTCAATATCTTCAAGAATTGAAAAATAAATAATATCTTACTTTGTAAGGGGAAAAACATAAAAAATATTTGTCGTATTTCGTGTAATATAAATATTTTACAAATGTGGTAATGTGTTTCCTCGTATTAAATAAAATAGTTCTTTTTTGACATGGTTAAAAATTAGTAACATACATTGATATTACTGATTATTAATTTATGTATGAAAATAAGTAAAAACACAGTGGCATTATACTGTAAAATGTTTAATAAAATGTGTGTGTTATTGCTGTTTGACACTGTTTGAATTGATAAATTTTTAATTCTTCTGTTCTGTTGTCATTGAAATCAGAGAGGTGACTCTGTTTTTTTTATTAGCTGTTATAAAGCTAATTGTTTCATTATTAATATATATCAGGTTGCAGTTGATAATTCCGAATTTGATGTTGTTTCTTTTATTGTTAACTTTTGAGAAACGTTATTGTTTATTATAAAGTTAATAACGAGTCAAAAAATAAAAATGGGATTAAAAATCAAAATGCAAATACAAAATGCCAAAATAATCATGAATAAAAAATAATATTATTCCGTATTTTGCTAATGCTAATTTGTATGGAATATTCAAACAAAAATAGAGGTAAAATTAAGTGTTTTCTCAAAATAGATGGTTCATTAAAGTAAAAGAATTGGAATTTTATTTTTTAGGTATAGTAATTAAGGCAAAAAGGTTGTGGTAGTATCTCAATTATAAGAGTAATTGTATGAATTGGGGTTTATGTTCAGGTCAAATAACTAATTCTTGGAGTTGAAGAATGGGCTAGTGAAGAAATGCGTAACCTAAATTATATATCATGATCAAATTAAGTATCTATCACTCAAATTAAACAAGGATGAGAAAGAAGAGAATGTTAAAACCGTTAAAATGCTTGGCGTTTATCTTTTTGTGTCTACTGCCTTTTGCCGTTAATGGGCAAAACAGGACTGTCTCTGTATCGGGTACGGTTACAGATTCAAAAAGAGAACCTCTTATTGGGGTGACTATACAAGTGCAGGGAACAACACATGGAACCTTGACGGACGTAGATGGCAAATTTGCTATTCCTAATGTTCCATCACAGTCCAAGCTAGTTGTATCGTATGTGGGAATGCAGACTCAGACGATAGATGTACAAGGACGTACTTCTATCAACATTGTATTAAAAGAAAATGCAGAGTCTCTAAGTGAGGTTGTTGTTGTTGGCTATGGAACTCAGAAGAAAGCTTCTGTGACAGGTTCTGTTTCAACAGCAAATATGGCTGATGTTAAAAAGAGCTCAGATGCTAATCTCGATGTTGCACTGGCAGGTCGTATACCTGGTTTGATTGCAACTCAATCAGATGGAGGTCAGCCGGGGCAAGATGCTGGTTATTTATACTTAAGAGGTGTTGCTACAATGAATGGTAACAATCCTTTAATCTTGGTAGATGGGGTGAACTTTGACAATTTCCGAAGCAATATTTTGTCGGAGATAGATCCGAATGAAGTTGAAAGTATTTCGGTTCTGAAAGATGCCTCTGCAACTGCTGTTTTTGGTATCAAAGGAGCAAATGGTGTAATTATTGTTACTACCAAACGAGGAAAAAGCGGAAAGACCAATCTATCTATGAATGTAACACAAAGTTATACTTCATTTGAGAAAGTAGATAAACGTTTGCATTCCTGGGACTTTATGACTTTGAGAAACCAGGCTTTAGCTAATGATGGTCAGCCTGCAGAATTTAGCGACGACGTGATTGCTAAATTTAAAAATCCTTTGTGGGGACTGAATACTTCGGATCCTGATTATGCCCAGAAAGTTGAAGCTCGCAAATATTTATATTGTGACCACTACTATATGGATGAGTTCTTTAAGAAATCAACTCCTCAAACAAAGGCAGATATGAATATCTCCGGCGGTAACGATAAGTTTACGTTTTTCTTAAATGCTGGTTATATTCATCAGGGAGGTAATTTAAAGGTTGAACCTGAAAGCCAATTGGGCTATAATTCGGCTTGCGAAATGAACCGTGAAAATTTCCGTTCCAATATGGACTATAAGTTTTCCAATTCATTGAAAGCTCAATTAAATCTGGGAACAACTCTTCAAACAACTAATATGCCGGCAGTTGCTGGGTTGTATGGATCTCAAAACCATATGATTACTGACTTATTTTATAATGCTCAAATTATGCTGCCTATTCAGGCAGGTCCTGTTACGCTGCCCGGTTATGGAGTACCTGCCGGACTGGTGGTTCGACCTTCCAATATGGACCGTTCACCTTTTCAGGTAATGAACCGGAGAGGTTTTCGCAACTATACAGAGGCTAATATTTCATCACAATTAGCTTTGGAATGGGATTTGAGTAGCTTGATTACAAGTGGATTGACTTTGAAGGGAATGGTTTCGTATAACAGTTCCGGATACACGATAAGTGAAGGCTCGAAAAATGAAACCTCTTGTGAAATAATTCCTAATTATGATAAAGGAACGTTTGATTACGCCTTACCAGGTACTTCACCGGGGACACTCTCGATGTATCGTGGTTATGATGCATTATTTTCTGTTAATGCTCAGGCTTCGCTGAATTATCACAGAAATTTCGGAAAGAAACATGATGTGGGAGGTATGTTTGTTGCACAGCGCGATTATAGAGAAGCTGGTGCTAACATTCCATGGAATGTGATTGGTATTGCTGCTCGTGCAACCTATGCATATGATGCTCGCTATTTGGTGGAATATGATATGTGCTACAACGGATCTGAACAATTTGCACCGGAAAAGCGTTTCGGATTTTTTCCTGCTGTATCGCTTGGTTACGTGATCAGTAATGAGAAGTTTATGAAAAGTTTTAACTGGTTAGATAATCTGAAATTACGTTATTCGAATGGTATGGTTGGAAATGACCAGTTTTATGGCGGGAGATTTTTGTATCAGGACAATATTCAAATATCCAGAGGGAGCTATGTGGGTGGATTAGGAACTCCGGCTATTCGTTCAGTTGATCAGGGTCTGTTGGGAAATAAAACAATTACCTGGGAGTTGGCGCATAAACAGAACTGGGGTATTGATTTGGGAATATTCAAAGAACTGACCCTTAGTGCAGACTATTTTACAGAAAACAGAACCCAGATTTTAATAAACAGGATGTCTATTCCTGCTTTTCAGGGGGTTGATTTGTCTAATATCCCCACAGCAAATATGGGAAAAATGTCAAATAAAGGCATAGATTTTGAACTTACTTACAATAAAAATATTACAAAAGACTGGCATATCCAGTTGAAGGGTAATTATTCAACGAACAAAAACAAAGTTACCTTCTTTGACGAACCGATTCGTACCGAAGATTATGCTACCCGTTATGAACAGCAGGGACTTTCATTGTATCAGTGCTTAGGTTATAAAATTGATTGGGCTGATCATGGAGGATACTGGGTATCGAAAGATCAAATTAAGGCCAGTGGCGTGACCTATAGTTTTGGGACTCCCCGTCCCGGTGATTTTAAATATGTAGATGTCAACCATGACGGAACTATAGACGACCGGGATAAAGTGCCTATTAAATATTCTCCAATACCGGGAATCAGCTATGGGTTTGGATTGAATACAACTTTCAAAGGTTTTGATTTGTCCGTTTTCTTTCAGGGCTTAGCTCATTATTCAATGGCTTATGGAGGTCCTGGTGTTTATGAAAATATTATGCATGGCTACTATTTTAATTATCATCGTACAGCATGGACAGAAGAGCGCTATCTGAGTGGAGAAAAAATAACCTATCCGGCACTCACAGCAACGCATAGCACAAGCCAGCAACCGAATGACTTTTTCATTCAGGACAGATCGTTCCTGCGCTTGAAGAATATAGAGTTTGGCTACACGCTGCCTCAAAAAGCGTTAAGCTTTATGGGTGTTACTTCTTGTCGTCTCTTTGTCGGAGGTCAGAACCTATTTACCTGGGATCATTTGCATACAGATCATTTGGATCCGGAGCAAAGCAATCCTTATGGATATCCAATGACAAAAATGGTCAATTTTGGCCTTAATGTTAATTTTTAAAAATCTGATACTATGAAATGTAGAAACTATATATATACATTCTTTATCGCATCCTGTGCCTTCTTGTCTTCGTGCAATAGCGCTCTTGATCAGGCTCCTGACGGAAAGCTCTCACTGGACGAGGTATTTAAGGATAATGATAAAGTGGCCGCTTATCTGAACACTTGTTATAAAAACATGTCAGGAAAAGGTAATATGTACTTTTTCTTTGAAAGAGGTCCAGCCTGCTGGAGTGATGAGGCCTGGGATGCCGATGACCTGGATGTAAACTGGGCAGGTTCGGCTCGCTATTACAGCGGAAATGCTTCTGCTGCGGATCATCCGTCGTGGGGTGTTACTGGCCAGGGTGCCAATTGTGAACATTATTGGGACCATTATTTTACATCTATACACGATTGTGCTTATTTTTTACAGAATATTGGTAAAGCTACGGTTACAAATGAAAGTGACCGCTCACGGTGGACTGCTGAAGCTCACCTATTGAGAGCCTACTATTATTCAGAACTGTTAAGATGGTTTGGTTGTGGTATGCCTATAGTTGAAACTCCGTATGATTTTACACAGGATTTTTCGAAAGTAAAGCGTGCCAGCTATTATGAAACAGTGCAGTTTATTATAAAAGAATGCGATGTGGCATTGGCATGCAACGAATTGCCCTGGCGTATTACAACCAGTGATGAAGCCGGACGGCTGCCCAAATCAATTGCTTATGCGATTAAATCGCGTATGATGCTTTATGCCGCCAGTCCATTGTATTGTGGAGACAAAAACTACTGGAATGAAGCCTATACGGTTACTAAGGCTGCTTTAGCAGGTTTGCGGGCTCAGGGTTATGAGCTGTATAATACTTTACATGATCCGAATACTTATTTAAATAGTAACTGCTATTTTGGTCCCGACGGTTATCCTCTGAGTGCCAAATCAGCTATGTGTAATGAATATTTCACCAATACAATGGAATATTCATCCAATCCTGTCGATAAGGAAACTATTTTCCAGACACGTTGGAGCTCTTTGAGTTTTGATGTGGAAGGTATCGGTGCGCAGCGTGGTTATAAAACAGGAACCTGTCCTTCTCAGGAGTTGGTAGATTGTTTCGAAACGCTGGATGGTCAGCCTATTTTGAATTTGTCAAAGCCGTATAACGATGAGGAAACCCATCTGGATCCGAACTACAATTCAGCAAATACACTTTATAATCCGCAAGATCCTTACAAAGACAGAGATCCCCGTTTTTATGCAGATATTTACTATAATGGTTCGAAAAGATATTGCTGGTGGCCATTTGCTGAAAGCGCAGAATCGCCCGAAAACTTTCCTGCAAATGCCGATTTCAGAACACGTAATATCATGACTTATATTGGAGAGCCTCGTACAGGAACTTCTGCAAACGGCAGAACGGCAACTCGTACCGGCTATTTTATCCGCAAATATATGACTCCTACGACCAGTGATAACAATGGTACTTACAGAGGAGAGGCCAACTACAAAGAATTCAGATTAGCCGAAGTGATCTTGAATTTTGCAGAAGCAGCTGCTCATGCCGGTCATGAAGATGAAGCTATCATTGCGGTAAATGAAATCAGAAGCAGAGTAGGAATGCCCGGTATTCCATCAACTACAACAGGACAAGACCTTTTGAACCGGATTATAAACGAAAGACGAGTGGAGCTGGCATTGGAAGAGGCTCGCTATTTCGACGTACGCCGTTTGCACAAACCAAATGAAGATCTTGTAAAAACAGACAAATGGGTTACTGCAGCATATATAATCAGGAATTCGGATGGTACCTATACTTATAGCCGTAAACCGGTGAATAACACTCCACGTCAGTGCTATACCAACAAATGGTTAAAAAGTCCCATCCCTCTTAATGAAGTGAACAGGATGATTGCTATTTCAGGCGAAAATTGGCAAAACCCCGGCTGGTAATGAAGTTTTATCTGTTAAAAGAAACAATTATGACAATGAATAAAAAATATATATACGTGCTTATTGTTCTGCTCGGATTCGCGTTACCCGTATTAGCTCAAAATATCAGTATCAGTGGTACGGTTAAGGATGCGCAAGGCAAGCCGTTGTCTGGCGTTGTGATCACAGCAGCAAAAGGTACACCCATAGGGGTTACTGATGTTAACGGAAAGTTTTCCGTGATGAAGACACAAGAAGACAATTCATACGGTTTTTCTTTATTAGGATATAAGAGTACGAAAAACAGTGTGCAGGATGGAATGAATGTGGAGATGAAGGCTGATATCAGCCAGATGGACGAAACTATAGATTTGGGCTATACGACAATGTCTAAAACCGATTTTTCGGGAGCTGCATCAACTGCTGTTTCCAATCAGCTGGCAAAAGCTCCGGTTTCCATATTAACTCAGGCTCTGGCCGGTAATTTATCGGGTTTAACAGCTCATGAGACCTATAGTGAAGTTGGTCGGGCCAATTATGATCTTCATATCCGGGGCATTTCCAGTATACATAACAATCCGCCTTTGGTTGTAATAGACGGAGTCGTATGTTATCCGGGGACTGAGAGTTATAGTATGTCGTATATTTCAGCAAATGAAATTGAATCGGTTACCATATTGAAGGATGCGGCATCGCAGGCATTGTATGGAGCTGAAGGATCTAATGGCGTGTTGTTGATCAGAACAAAACGAGGAGTCCCGGGTAAAATAAAAGTCAGTTTTAATTTTGACGAATCATTACAACAGGTTACCACAAAACCGGTATTTATCAATTCGGCAGAATATGCAACGCTGCGTAATGAAGCTGCTTATAATGACGGCTTAGGGAAAAACAAGTTTTATTCAGATGATGCAATAGCCAAATATCGCGCTGGCAATGATCCTCTGTATCCCAATACCAATTGGTATTCCTTGCTAATGAAAAATGTTCAGCAGATGCAGCGTATGGGTGTTAATGTGACCGGAGGTAATGAGCATGTTACCTATTTCTCAAATCTTAACCTGATGCATACAGATGGCCCGTATAAGACAGAGTCGAACGATAAATATAACCCCAATAATGCATGGTATTGGTTCAATTTCAGAACTAATCTGGATGTTAAGATAAACAAGTTTTTGAGCGCCTATATGAACGTGGCAGGAAATGTTAAAAAAGAACATGTTCCCGGCTCAGGATTTTTAGGTAATATTTATCCTCACCTGTTTACAATGCCCTCTACTGAATATGGCCCCGTTACCCCAACGGTTGAGGGGGCTGGTTATCCGGCAAACGAAGTAATTGTTACTCAGAAGGAAGGCGATTCAGCGTTTGGAATGATCAACCGTAGCGGATATATCAATCACACAGTTACAAATATTTATTCAGACTTTGGAGTAAAGGCCGATTTGGATTTTCTTACGAAAGGATTAAGTGTTACCGGTGATGTTTCTTATATGTCCAATACCACAAATTCTCTTTCTACGACCAAAGATCACAGATTGTATACAAGGACTACAGACCCAACAAAGCTGGATTTTGTGAGGAAAGGAACTTCTGATAATTCCGGGTTGAATTATGGCGTAAATACATGTGAGTTTTATGATTTATACCTGAGAGGAAAAGTGGATTATAAACGCGACTGGAATAACCATCACCTGAGTGCAATGGCATATTCGTTTTATCAGCGATTTGAAACAACAGAACCTATGCCTTATATGCACATTAATTCCGGAGTCGACGTCTCTTACAACTATGCTCATAAATATGCATTAAGACTGGATTGTGGATATTCTGGCAGTGAGCAATATCTTGCAAAGACCAGATGGACCACAACTCCTGCTGTGTCGGCTGCATGGATTGTATCTAATGAATCGTTTATGAAAGATCTGTCGTTTATTAGCCTGGCTAAATTGAGAGCAGCATACGGTATGACTGCCAATGACCAAAACGGATTGAGACGCTATTCTTATGAAGATAATGTGAAAGTTGATGGTGGTGGCCCTATCGGCGCATTGGGTTACATCGTGAATGAAAATAGCCTTGGAAACCCGAGTTTAAGAGCTGAAAAAACCAAGAAAACCAATGTCGGTGTTGATTTGGGACTCTTTAACTGGGTAAGCTTGTCAGTAGACTTGTTCCGTGAAAAACTCAATAATGCCGTTATCACATCTGTTGCTTTGACGCCAACATATCAAGGTGTTGACTTGGGTCAATATCCACCTACTAATGCCGGGATTTATGAAAATAAAGGTTACGAAATCTCTCTGGCTGTAGGAAAAGCTCTTAAGAACGGACTTGAATTCAAAGTCGGTGGATATGTGGCCTATAACAAGAACAAAGTAATATACGACGGCGAGGTTAACCGGGGAGCAGATTATGCTTATCCGTTCCGTGATCAGGGATTCTCTTACGGACAGGTATTCGGTTATTTGGTAGATTATAGCAATGGTAATGGTTTTTACAATTTCAAAAACGAAATTGCCAAAGGTCCTACTTATTCTTTTGGAACTCCTCGTGTAGGTGATTTGAAATATCAGGATTTGAATCATGACGGCACTATAGATGAGAAGGATAAAGCTCCGATAACAAACGGTTCAATTCCTAATTATACATTTGGGTTTAACGGCCTTCTTAAATACAAATCATTTGATCTTAGTGTTTTGGTGGAAGGTGTTGGAAAGTGGAACTCTGTGTATTCAGGCATGGGAGTATGGGAAAATGCTTATGACGGCGTTTACGGCTCTTTGCATCGCAATGCATGGACTGAAGAACGTTGGAATAATGGAGAGAAGATTACCGCCCCGGCTCTTACAACCGGAACCTCAACAAGCTTCCAGTATAGCGATTACTATGTTTATAACCGCTCGTATGTTCGGCTGAAGAATGTGGAACTTGGGTACACGCTTCCGACAAACATGACAAAACGTTTTGGCGTAGAGTCGTTGCGATTTGTGTTGAGTGGCCAGAATCTATTGACATGGGATCATATGAAATCAAATGATTTTGGTCCTGAAGCCGATAGCTATCAACAGATACCTGTGTACAGAGTGTATAATATCGGTATTAGAGCTAATTTTTAAAATGTCGGAAAAAGCTTTTATTTAATGACTATGACTATGAAAATATATAAGATTTTATCTGCCATTGTATGTGCTATGTTTTTTATATCATGTAATAATGCTCTGGATTTGAATAATGATGGACATACCACCATGGCAGACGTATTTAAAGATCGGAACAGCGTACAGGGATATTTAAATTCATGCTATAATTATCGCAATGGAATGGACCTTGATATTGCAGGGTTGACGGACGAAGCTGTTGATTCACGTATGATAAATGCAGGTGATCGTTACAGATACTGGTATTCTATTGGTATGTCTGTGGATAACTATGGCTCGTACAGTTTTGATGGACAACCCTGGACCCGATTCTTTGATGGAATCAGAAAATGTAATGTCTTTATCGCAAACATGCCGACGTCTACTGCTTTTGCAACAGATAATGAAAAAGCGGGTTGGATAGCTCAGGCTCGTGTACTACGGGCATATTATTACCTAGAACTGTTTAAACGATATGGACAGGTGCCTTTAGTTACCACCGATTTGGGAACTAATTACGACTACTCGAAGGCAACAAAAGCTAAAGTTGGCGACATCGTAAAACTAATCTTATCCGATTGTGATGCAGCCCTCGCAACTTCAGATCAGGCTTTTGTATGGAGTCTCAGTGAAGATAGCCAAAATGGAATGATGACACGTGCCGTAGCTTATGCTATTAAATCGGAAGCTGCTCTGTTTGCGGTTAGCCCTTTATTTAACGATGGTACACTTACCTGGACTGAGGCTTTGAATGTAACCAAAGATGCCTTATATCAGTGTCTTTCTCATGATTATTCTCTTTGGAATATCGTTTCTCCAAATGCTCCAAATGCGTATGCATCTTATTTCTTAGCGTCGCCATATGATAAGCGAAAGACGGATAAGGAATCAATTTATGCTGTTAATGGTCAGCTGTCCGTTTGGTCTTGGTTTGGTTTGCCTACTAATGATGGGGTAAGCGAATCAGGTATTTGTCCTTCTCAAGAGTTGATTGATGCATATGAGATGGCGAATGGTCAACAAGCCATTACTGGTTACAAAGATGCCCAGCATTTACAACCGGTTATAAATGTGGGTTCCGGTTATGATGCAGCAGATCCTTATGCCAATCGTGACCCGAGATTTTACGCATCCATTTATTATAACGGAGCTTTACGTTATTTGGACCAACCGACTGGAGTTAAGGTTCAAACATATGAAGGGGGAACAGAAGGAATTAACAGGACGGATATAAAATATACCCACACAGGTTATTATTTGAGAAAGTTTAATGACTTCAGATCTTCAAAATATGCAAATTACGATGGTTATAACCGATTGTTCCGCTTGGCTGAATTGTATATGAATTTTGCAGAAGCGGCTTATAATGCAGGCAATCCTGATACAAAAGTTACAATCGGAGGTAGCATGACCATGTCAGCACGTGATGCTGTCAATGCAATACGGACAAGAGCCGGTATGCCGGATCTGCCCTCGGGCTTGTCAAAGGCAGACTTTGAAGCCAGATACCGTAACGAGCGTCGTATCGAATTTGCTTTCGAAGG
The DNA here is from genome assembly GCA_030706455.1 of Bacteroidota bacterium. Lineage (GTDB taxonomy): Bacteria > Bacteroidota > Bacteroidia > Bacteroidales > Paludibacteraceae > Microbacter. Next base: position 66,509 of record JAUZOL010000001.1, on the reverse strand, counting down.
AAAACGCTTCTTTGATGTTCGTCGTTGGAAAACGCTTGATATCTTTAAGGTAATTACAGGTATGGATATTACCGTGAATGGATCGGTTACAACCTATAATCGTTTTAAGTTTGATGACAGAGTGACTACCAGTGATAAATATTTGCTTTATCCAATTGAACGTAGTGAAGTCACTAAAATGTTGACATTGACAGGTCAGAACTGGCAAAATCCGGGTTGGGAGTAGTGTTAATAATCTGCGGGGGAATTTCTTCCGCAGATTAAATTCCGAGTCTCAAATCTCAAGTTTGACAGCACAAGAATAGGATTTCAAATACTTAAAGTTGATGATATAAACTTACAGAACTATGAATAAACTAATATATATATTGGGAATATTTATTTTGGTCACATTGCTGCCATCGTGTAGTAAAGATGACAGTCAGGGTGGAACAATAACTCCTGTGACAGATGTGAAAACTACTCCTTTTTACGGTTCGGTAATTTTGAACTGGGCTGATCCGGCAGATAAGGATTACTACTATACCATGGTTTCATATGTGAATGCTAAAGGGCAAAAGGTGACCAGAAAAGTGAGCTGTTACGATGCTGATGCTACAGGTCGTACTACCTTAACAATAGGTGGTTTTACTGATGTTAAGTCGTATGACTTTACATTGACTTCATATGGCTTTTCCGGAGCTGTGTCTAAAACTGTTAATATTTCGGCGACTCCATTAAGTACCGATGCGGCAAAGGATTATATTCTTACTACAATTAAAGCCGTGCCGGCTTTTGAAGGTGCAGAAGTCAGCTGGACCAATGAGACCGGAGTTGAAAATTACGTGAATATTTCATTTACCGATGGACAGGGAGTTAATCAGGTGAAGAAATTTAAGGCGTCTACTTCTGGAAAGGCTGTTGTTGGAAGTTTTATGGCGGCAACAACCATAACAGTAACGGTTGAAAATGTCTCAGGAAGCAAATCTGCGGCACGGGCTTTAGATCCCGTGACTCCAACTATTGGAGAATTGGCTAAAAGCCAGATGTCGATTGCATCTATTTCTTCAGAATGGGGTGGGTGTTCAGGGTCTTATCTGATAGATAATGATATATACACTTATTGGCATACACAATTAACAGGCTTCCCTCATTGGGTTGTTGTTGATCTTGGCAATAGTTATTTTGTAAATGACATCCAGTTTGTACGTCGTCAGGATGATGGTGGCAATGGGCAATGGGCGCCGACCAAAATTCAGTTGATGTACAGTCAGGATGGAGTGAATTTTACCGATATTGGCACTTATGCTTTTGATAATACCAAGGTATATGGTCACGATTATCCATTTGCACAGATATACGGGCGATATATAAAGTTTGTTGGAATTAGTGGTGGACAACCTTGGATGCACATGGCTGAAATGTCCGTCTTTTATAAATAACTCTGATTGGTTTCTCATTTATTAAAACAGTAAATTTATGAACAAGATAAGGTTTTGTATTCTCGTGATTGCTGTTGTGGCAATGAATTTGGTCACTAGTTGTAAATCGGATAATGATGTTTTCCCGGTGTCATTTACTTTCGATCAAGCTTCAGCTATTGATTCTGTCTATGAGAATGATACTTACGTGTTGAAGGGGAAAATCGTAGCAGGTGGAAATATTGAACAAGTACAGTTCTTTCGGAGTTTTACGTTCAATAACAAACCAGATCAGGTGGAAATGGCCGGTACTGCAAAGTATAATCTCAAAGATACCTGTGGATTTTCAATATCAGTTCCTCAGGTTACATCTACTACCACAATTAAAGTGGTCGTGACACAGAAAGGCGGTCATCAGGACGAAAAGAGCTTTACTATTAAAACTATTCCGGTAAATATTAAGACTTTTTCGGGAATCTATTTAGGCGGTTGGAATAGTGGGTATGGAAGTTGTCTGGAAGCAGAAACCGGAACAATGCAAAGTGGAAGTGCTACTACCGATCCTGATGTTGCGCCTCTTTTGGATGTCTTTTTTGATGATGCAAAGCTGGCTTGTACCGATCTTGATAGCATATATTATGGTGTGAATCGGTTAAAAGATACTGGTACAAGGTTTAATAAAACGACATTGAGTGCGGCTGACTTTGATAAAATCAGATCCGATATTTATTTTAAGGATTATACAGCACCGCTTAAGGAAGTTGCTATTAAAGAGGGTGATGTAATTTTCTTTATCACAAAAGGAGGCAAGAGAGGCTTGATCAAAATTATTTCGATGACAGAACCAGAGGGAGACCTTTTGATTGATGAGAAAATTCAAAAATAGACTGATTTTTCTGTTGATTTCCTGAAAAAAGGGAGAGTGTTTGCTTATATGAGAAGAAGATAAAATGCCATCTTAATAATCCGTATTTGGATGGCATTTTTCTTTGAAAATAGGATGTAAAAATTAAAATGCTGTTTATGAGGGTTTTATTAGCAGTGTTTGCTTGCTTTTGGGAAAGCTTGTTTATTCAGGGATTTAGTCAGACCTATGGTCAACCGGTGGATCCGAGATGCGAATATCAGTGCAATCCGAGTGGAATTGATGTGCCTCATCCCCGATTGTCATGGCGATTGGATGATGAACGAAGAGGAGCTTTTCAATCAGCTTACAGAATTTTGGTAGCGTCCGATTCGTCTCTTCTATCTGAGGGCAAAACTGATATTTGGGATTCCGGCAAGATACGTAGTTCACGAACCAATTCAGTTCCGTATAATGGTCCGTCTCTACGATCTGATAAACAATATTTCTGGAAAGTCATCGTCTGGGATGAAAATGGGAAAGCTTGTGTTCCGTCTGCAATAGCTCGTTGGAATACAGGCTTATATGGTTTAAAGGACTGGAAAGGTTCGTGGATTGACGATGGTCAGAATGTGAATTTTAAACCGGCTCCCTATTTTCGCAAAATTTTTGCTGCTAAACAAAAAGTGAAAAGAGCCTTTGCATATATCTGTGGCCTTGGTTATTATGAACTGTATTTCAACGGATCAAAAATTGGAGATCGGATGCTGGATCCGGGCTATACGCGGTTTGATAAAACAGCCTTGTATGCATCGTATGATGTTACTCGTTTTGTGCAAGAAGGGAATAATGCAATTGGTGTAATTCTTGGAAATGGATGGTATAACGAGCAATCAAAGGCTGTCTGGTATTTTGATAAAGCTCCATGGAGAGCCAGACCCAGATTGCTTTTTAATTTATCGATAGAATATACTAATGGAGAAAAAGAAATTATAAGCAGCGATACTTCATGGAAAGTTGGAATGGGTCCTATCGTATTCAATAATATCTACTCCGGCGAAAAATATGATGCGCGGTTAGAACAAACCGGATGGAATACCACAGGCTTTGACGATAAGGGTTGGAAGCAGGCTGCTGTTATCTTGCCGAATGAAGGACGCGTGAAATCGCAATTGATGCCACCCATCCGAATTAAAGAAACCATCAGACCGATTGCATGTAGAAAAATTGATTTTAAAACTTATTTCTACGACTTAGGGCAGAATTTTGCAGGACTTAGTAAAATTCGCATAAGGGGAGAGAAGGGAGCTGTGATTCAAATAAAACACGGTGATAAGTTGGATGCAAATGGTCGTTTGGATAATAAATTGAATAATCAATATTATACTTTTGAAGATTCATTAGAGCAGGGACAAACCGATACGTATATTCTTAAAGGAGAAGGGATTGAAGAATATATGCCTCGCTTTACATATCATGGCTTCAGATACGTGGAAATATCCTCCGACAAAGAGATTGATCTTGAAAAAGGGAGTCTGGAAGGAATGGTGATGCATACCGACCTGTTTCCAATCGGTAGTTTTGAATGTTCTAATCCGCTGGAAAATGCCATTTGGAAAGCGACCAGATGGTCCTATTTGTCTAATCTTTTCAGTATTCCTACTGACTGTCCGCATCGCGAAAAAAACGGCTGGACCGGAGACGGGCATATTGCTTCTGAATTCGGACTTCTGAATTTCGACGGAATTTTATTCTATGAAAAATGGATCAACGATTTTGCCGATGAGCAACGTAACAGTGGAGAAGTGCCGGGGATTATTCCAAGTTCCGGTTGGGGTTACTCTTGGGGTAACGGTCCTGCCTGGGATAGTGGTTTGTTGTTGATTCCATGGAATTTGTATCAGTATTATGGCGATGATGAGTTGATTCGCAATCACTATGAAAATTACAAACGGTATGTCGATTACCTGACTTACCGATCCAAAGATCATTTGGTTGACATTGGTCTGGGCGACTGGGTGCCTTGGAAAACAGAAACTCCGGTGGAATTGACCTCTTCCTGTTATTACTATATGGATGCTTTGCTGTTGTCGAAATTTGCAGGCTTAACTGGTAGAGTCGATGATGAATCGTATTATAAAATTCTGGCGGCAACCATCAAAGAGGCGATAAACCGAAAGTTTCTGGATACAGCCAAAGGAAGTTATGCAAATGGGGGCCAAACGGCTTTAAGTGCAGCTCTTTATTTCGGAATTGTTCCGGACGAATGGATAGGGAAAGTGGGAAACTTACTTGTTCAATCTGTAAAAGAGAATGGGATGGATGTAGGTTTGCTGGGAAGTAAATATCTTTTGAATGCATTGAGTAATACCGGACATTCTGACGTTGCATATTCGCTGGCTTCAAGAGATTCTCAACCTTCGTGGGGATGGTGGATCAAGAATGGTGCCACAACATTGCACGAAGACTGGAAATCGGAGAGTTCTCTCAATCATATCATGATGGGTGAGGTAAGTGCATGGATGACTCATACTCTTGCCGGAATAAATATAGACCCGGAGAATCCGGGATTTAGAAATGTGATTATAAAACCTCAGTTTGTGGCGGGTTTGGATCATGTTAAAGGAAGTCTTAATAGTGTTCCTGGCGAAATCAGCTCAGAATGGACGCGTAGCGCAGATGGAATTACGTTGAATTTAAGAATACCGGCCAATACAACTGCCACGGTGTATTTCCCCAAAAACGCTGAAGGAAAAATCGTTGAAGAGAGTAAAGTTCTGAATGCCAAATCGACGAAAGGTATTCAATACTTGTCGAAGACCGATACTTATTTGGTTTATCGAATTGTGGCGGGAACTTACATTTTTAAGTGGAAATAAATAAAACGTATTTGAGCTATTGGAATATGTCTTGGTAAAATAAACTTGAGAAAATTGGAAATGAAGATTATTTTTGGAGAAACTATCGAAGCAGCGAAAACTCAGCTGGTAAAGGGACTCATTCTCGCGGCAATTGTGAATTTCATGTGTTGTAATTGTCTGTTTGCAAAGGATCTAAATATACATATTGCAGGAAGAGCGATAAAAACCGCTATACTGTTGCCAGTGAACACATCTTCGATTATTAAATACGCAGTCGGTGATATACGGAAGGATTGTGAAGAAACAACCGGCACTTCTCTTGTGACTGAAAATCAGCTGCCAGTCAAAGCTAATACCGTAATTATTCCCTTTGAAGTTTCCAATGTGCCGGCAGAAGTTGCGACTTTGGAAAAAGAAGGGAAAGTCGATTTTGCCTCTCTTCGGGGAAAATGGGAAAGCTATATTATCCAACCGCTGAAAGATCCTTTCAAAAAGGGATATGATGTACTGTTGGTCGCCGGAAGTGATGGACGAGGAGCCATGTATGGCTTGTATGATATTAGCGAACGGGTTTTCGGGACTGATCCTCAAAAACTGTGGACCGATGCAAAACCCAAGAAAGTGAATCGTGCCGACTGGACATTTGGAACGATATCCAAAGGAGAACCTACTTTCAAATATCGCGGATGGTTCGTGAACGATGAAAACTATCTCTTGTCTTGGAAAGGCCCGGATAAAGACGATATGCGCATTGAGCCTGAAGTTTGGGCTGAGATCTTTGAAACCATGTGCCGGATGCGGGCAAATTTCTATACGATCATCGAATATGGCTGGTCACCCGATTCTGCAACTCTGAAACTGGCCAACGATCGCGGACTTTCTGTAATGGGCTCGCATATGCATATGCTTATTGCCAATACTTCGCACGAATGGTTTCCTTTTACACAAAAAAAATATGGGAAGGAACTCCCTTACGACTGGAGTACCAACCGCGACGAGATGATTTCGTTTTGGGAAGACGCGGTAAAAAAATATAAGAATTATTCGGCTATTTGGCCTGTCGGGCTGAAATCATGGAATGACCGTGATTTTTGCGAAACTGATCCCGGATCACCACGAACACCGGAAGGCAGAACCGTTTTTACCAATGATGCCATTTCCGAACAAATGAAACTACTTCATAAATACCTTGATCCGGCCAAAGGTCAACCTTTATGCTCTTATGTGATGCGGGGCGATCCGGTTCTTCAGTATCATACGGGCAAGCTGAAATTTCCGGCAAACACCGTCATTCTCTGGCCTGATAATCCTTCATTCGGAATGATGGGAGAGGTGCCCACAAAAGAAGATTTTGCGCGGAACCCTTTGCACGGTATCTTTTTTCATTTGACCTATTGCGATAACCAATGGGTACAGTGGACTCCTTTGAAGCAGGTTCAGCATGAGTTGATGAAAGCCGTGGATGCCAATGCAACTACAATGGCCGAGTTTAATGTGGGAGATATACGTGAACTTCCGCTGAAGATTTCGATGGCAATGGATTTAACCAATAATGTGAGTCCGTGGAAAGCTAATTCTGATTATTGGAGAACTTTTACCGAAAATTGGTGTAAGAAACAATACAGTCCGTCCAATGTAAAAAAAGTGGTCGATCTGTATGAAAAATACTGGAAAATGGAGATGCCATGCCGAAGCACCATTGTGGTGGAATGTCTTTCATGGTATACCGTGATGCCGGGGAATATACTGGACTCTCTGAAAGAAAAGTCAAATGTTGCCAAGTCTATTGGTGATTATATTGCGAATCGTGTGAGAATTCCCAGTGGAGATCGTTTCGGAAAAATGGGACTGCCGTACCTGAAAGAAAGCGCTTCCTCCTGGGATGATCTATACCGTCAGGCAAAGAGTGCATCTGATCTGATTCATCCTTCTCGTCGTCAATTTTATTTTGATTCGTTTACGCTTCAGGTACAAACATCCCGTTTGGTAAATCATTGGGGTGCTGATATTTTGTCTGCTTTTGATGCCATCGGTAAAAAGGACTATAAAACTGCTGCTGCGCATTTGGAAACAGCTACAAAATGGCTGATGGAGATGAAAACAGAACGTGATAAGGCTCAACACGATAAGTGGAAAAACTGGTTTAGAGGAGAAGAAAATGTAAGTTGGATCAACTCATTCTGGGGATTTCATATCGATCGGGAAATTGATACTGATCTTAAATTGGCGGCTATTCTAAAAAACCTGTAGATAAGAAGATTTGATAAGTCTGTTAATTCGCAAGTCTGCTCAAAAAGAAATTATGGGTAAACAGCAGAAGCCTGAATTTGCATCCATGAAACTCAATATATTGATAGTAAAATTTTTGTTTTTCTCAAGCATCATTCCATTGACGGCTCTGTCTGCAGTTAATTACGGAAATGGATTGCCGGCTACTGATGCGCTGGGTAGAGCATTGCCGATGCATCAGGATGTGGGCAATGTGCGATTGCATAAACAGGTTGGTATATTTTACTGGACCTGGCATACAGATGGAAATGCAACTTTTTCTCCCGTTTTAAACATTACCCAAATTTTACAACAATATCCCTCAGCAGCAACAGATGCAAATCATTCTGCATGGCAGGGAATTACTGGTGGCGTTTTTTGGTGGGATGAACCTTTGTTTGGTTATTATCGCACTACCGACGAGTGGGTGTTGCGAAAACATGCCGAGATGTTGGCAGATGCCGGCATCGATGTGGTCTTTTTCGATTGTACCAACGGAAGTCTTACCTGGAAATCGTCATATGCTAAACTGCTCGAAGTATGGGAACAGGCGCGTAAGGATGGTGTCCAAACGCCTCAGGTAGCATTTCTACTGCCGTTCAGTGCCACCGACGGATCGATGGCTTCGCTGAGTGAGTTGTATGACGAACTTTATAAGCCACAATTATATAAAGATTTGTGGTTTATGTGGAATGGAAAGCCTTTGATTATGGCTTATCCCAATTGCCTGACGGCGAACAGAAGCAGTGCAGGTCTGAAATTTACAGCTACCGCTCCGTTTTATGGCGTTAATGCCACCTGTCCGAGCTGGGGAAATAACGTAGGAAATCTCACTTTCCGTTTGTACAAGTGGAATAATAGTTATGCAGAAACGGTTGCAGGGCCTGTTATTGCGGAAAAGACATTTGTCAATTTTGCAGATAATGCGAAACTCACCCTGACTTTCGAGAAGCAGGATGTAGGAACCTATCTGTGGGAACTTTGCAACGGAACTGAGACGGTGGGTGTATGGAAATATACCGATACCAATGGTTCTTCAATCAGCTATTTTAACTCAACTCAAACCAGTGGAAATTATCTGAGCGAGATTGCTTATTCCTCCGATCTGACTTTCACTCCACTGACTACAGGAGCCGGTACGACGCCGGTACAGGTATTGTCGATGATTAGTCAACAGAGAATTGATTCCATTAAATCATTTTTTACGTTTCGTCCCGGCCAGCCCGACTATGTTAACGGACCGTCGGATAACCAGCAATGGGGATGGCTCGAGAACTATCCGCAACATGGTTATGGATTGAAATCGAACGGTGGATATGAAGAGGTGACTGTTGGTGTTGCACAAAATGCCTCGTCAGCGAGTGGGGGACATGCTTGCGGCTTTAATTCTGCTTATACGTACGGCCGAAGCTATACAAAAGCCAATGGGCAGGATTTTTCCACAGGAGCTTATGTTTACGGGAAAAATTTTCAGGAACAGTGGGGCCGGGCTCGTCAATTGGATCCTGACCTGATTTTTGTGACCGGTTGGAATGAGTGGATTGCCGGACGTTGGTTCGACTGGGACGTGAAACCGTTTGCTTTTGTGGATGAGTATTCTGCTGAAAAAAGCCGTGATATTGAGCCCGTGAAATCGTGGGGAAATAAAGGTGATGTTTACTATATGCAGTTGGTCAACAACATAAGAAAATATAAAGGAGTGCCAGCCGAAGAAGCTGCTTCGTTTTTGGCGACTATTGATATGAACGACCGTAGTTTCTGGAATAATGTTAAGCCTGAATTCTTGTCTTACAAAGGAAATGTTTTGCATCGCAATCATCCCGGACAAGGTACTTCACTTGTTTATACCAATAACACCGGACGAAATGACATTGTCAAAGCAAAAGTTGCGAGGGATAAAGATTATTTGTATTTCTATGTCGAAACGGCTGATGCATTGACAGATAAATCGGATCCGAAATGGATGCGGCTTTTCATTGATATTGACCGGAATAAAAATACCGGATGGGAGGGATATGATTTTGTCCTTAACCGAAGCAATCCAAGCGATTCTGTTAGCATTGAAAAAAGTGCAAATGGTTGGAATTGGAGTAAAGTTGGCGCTGCCGGATATGCAGTGAACGGTTCGACACTTGTTTTTAAAGTAAAACGCTCACTATTGGGCGTTGCAGAAGAACAGAGAACCAATTTTGAATTTAAATGGAGCGACAACATGCAGGAAGACGGTAACATCATGGATTTTTATGTGAATGGGGATGTGGCACCCTCCGGACGTTTTAATTACCACTATTTTGTGGATACGTCAACAACTCCGACACAACCGTCAAATGTTCAATTCCAGATTTTTCCCAATCCGACCGCGGATAAACTGAACGTGGTTCTTCCAGTCGGCATTGAGAAGAATGCGGAACTATCCATTTATAACAGTTCCGGGAAGAGGGTGTGGGTTAAACAATTGTCGGATTCTGCGATATCAGAAAGCATTAATCTGTCATTTCTGAATAATAAAGGAATGTACATTGTTGAACTAAAGACCCGTGGAAAGCTGATGAAAGAAAAATTTATTTATAGATAGCGACTGACTCTCCAAAAGTAGGAATTTGCTTTTGGAAGTGCTGTGATATAGTGCTGTAGAAATTTAATAACCAAATTGATACGCAATGAAGAATATTATTTTATCAATTTTTGTGCTCTTGATGATTTCTCCTGTTTTTGCACAACAACCACGGGCAGAATATCCGCGTCCGCAATTTGAAAGAACAGAATGGCTTAACCTGAACGGCGAGTGGACCTATTCGTTCGACTTTGGAAACTCGGGAAAAGCCCGAAAACTTGAAGAAAGTAATGGCTTTGAAAATAAGATTATTGTGCCTTTTTGTCCTGAAAGTAAATTGTCAGGAGTTGAACATAAGGACTTTATAAACAATATGTGGTATCAGCGGAGAATTACGGTTCCTGCGGGCTGGTCCGGAAAGAATGTTCTCTTGCATTTTGGAGCGGTATATTATAAAACCGAAGTTTATGTTGATGGACAATTTGTGGGTCGTCACTTTGGGGGCACTTCTTCATTCGAATTTGATATCACCCGTTTTGTGACTCCCGGAAAAGAGGCCAATCTGGTAGTGTATGTTGCCGATGATCTTCGTTCTGGAATGCAGGGCGGTGGAAAACAGTGCTTTAATTATTATTCCGAAGGGTGTTCGTATACCCGTGTAACAGGTATCTGGCAAACAGTTTGGATGGAGGCTGTTTCTCAATACGGGTTGAAGCAAGTGCATCTGGTCCCTGATGTCGATCAGAAACAATTGGTTGTAACTCCTGCTTTTTTCAAGGAAAGCAATGCTAATTTATTGAAAATTACACTGAAAGATAAGGGTAAGGTTGTTGCTGAGAAAACCGTGAAAGCCAGCAACAGCGCTGTATGTGTCTTGCCGGTTTCTAACCTGAAAACATGGTCGCCCGAAAGTCCGTTTTTATATGATGTGGAATTAACAGTTATTGGTGCGGATAATCAGGCGATTGATCACGTGAAATCGTATGTGGGGATGCGCAAGGTTCACATTGACGGCAACCGCATTTATCTGAATAATAAGCCATATTATCAACGTTTGGTACTCGATCAGGGCTTTTATCCCGACGGTATCTGGACCGCTCCAAGCGACGAAGCGTTGAAACACGATATCGAAATGTCTATGGAGGCCGGTTTTAACGGTGCGCGCTTGCATCAGAAGGTTTTTGAAGATCGTTTTCATTACTGGGCCGACAAGCTCGGATATCTCGTATGGGCTGAATCTTCAAGTTGGGGACTGGATGCCAATAATGAGGCGGCTGCCCGTAATTTTATAGCCGAATGGTGCGAAAATGTGGTACGCGAACGCAATCACCCTTCCATCGTTACCTGGACTCCTTTCAATGAAACATGGGGGCCTTCGATGGAGCAATATCCCCGTTTCGTGCAGGATATTTATACCCTTACCAAGGCAATAGATCCGACTCGTCCTATCAATGATGCCAGTGGAGATACTCACGTAGTTACCGATATTTGGAGCGTTCATAACTATGAAGGAAATCCGGAAAAACTCGCACAGGCGCTTTCTCCTGATAAAGAGGGCAAGTTGTTCACCAATTATACTGCACATGCTTTCCAGGTTTATTCAGGACAACCCTATTTGATTGACGAATTCGGAGGAATGATGTGGAATCCGAACCGCGATAAAAATCAACCGGCCTGGGGTTATGGGGAATCACCGAAAGAGATGACAGATTTTTATAATCGTCTTGAAGGCCTTGTAGATGCTATTCTTAAAGTAGACAACGTGTGGGGGTATTGCTACACACAGTTGACGGATGTGGAACAGGAACGTAATGGAATTTATTACTACGACCGTACCCCGAAATTCGATATAAAGAAAATCCATTCCATTTTTTCGAAAGTTCCTCGGCAAAAATAAGCGACTTTTGGAAAAATGTTCAAAATGTAAAACCTTTTGCTTATGAGAATAGTGTATAACTTACTTAATATTATTGGCTTAGTTGCTGTTTTGTGTGTAGTGTCAGCTTTTCAACCGGTAGACACAGGCAAAAGTGCAGCGCAAAATGAGAAAAAAGAAGCCAATGCGAACGTTGCACGACTCGCGGGAGCATGGCGCGTCGATATTCCACAGGGCGATGGGGTCGTGATCCCTACCTATTTTGTTCTTCATCCAAACGGGGACAATTACGAGGGAACCGTTTCGATTAAAGCCACGGTGGATTTACCTATACGTAATCCGCATTGGGAAGAGGGCGATTTTGTGTTTGGTACGGACTGGAATATCGGATACCGTTTGCATCCTGAAGGTGAAAGTTTTTTCGTGACGATCAATTACGGTAATGGTTTTGAAAAAGGCTCTGCGATTCGCATACCGGAAACTGAAGCCATGACTCCGAAAGCACTTCCTTTGCCGGAGTTGACCGATGTGCCGTCGAACGGAGCCGCTGCAACTCCTCCCATGGGATGGAATAGCTGGAATCATTTCGGTAACCGTGTCGATGATGCGATTGTGCGCAAAGCGGCGGATGCGTTGGTCAACAGCGGCCTTGCAAAATTGGGATATGTGTATATCAATATTGACGATTGCTGGCAAGGTGGACGGGATGCTCATGGAAACATCGTTCCCAACAAGAAATTCCCTGATATGAAAGTTCTTGCCGATTATGTTCACAGTAAAGGTCTGAAACTGGGTCTTTATTCATCTCCCGGACCACGAACCTGTGGCGGTTATGAAGGCAGTTTCGGCCATGAGGAGCAGGATGCCAGGACGTATGCCGCCTGGGGTATCGATTACCTGAAGTACGATTGGTGCAGTGCACAGCGCATGTACTCTAACGCTCAGGTTCGGGCTGTTTATCAAAAAATGGGAGAAGCTATCTCTAAAGCCGGGCGTCCCATTGTTTACAGTCTGTGCGAGTATGGCATAGAAGACGTATGGAAATGGGGTCAAACAGTAGGTGGAAATCTTTGGCGAACCGGATACGACATTAATGACAGCTGGAACCGGATGGTCGAAATCGGATTTAATCAGGGGAATTTTTCTGTTTATGCCGGACCCGGTCATTGGAATGATCCGGATATGTTGGAAGTTGGCAACGGCGGCATGACTGATACCGAATATCGTACGCATTTCAGCCTCTGGTGCCTGTTGGCAGCTCCTTTGCTCGCCGGCAACGATCTGAATGCCATGTCAACCGAAACCCTGAATATTCTGGGAAACAAGGAGGCAATTGCCGTTGATCAGGATGCGTTGGGAAAAGCTGCGGTTCCGGTAATAAAAGATGGAGATATTCAGATTTGGGCACGTGATCTGCACGATGGTTCGAAAGCGCTAGGCATTTTTAATATTGGAGAAGCAAGTCGCAAAGGAATAGTGGCTTTTCAGGATTTGAAAATCAGTGGAAAACAAAAGGTCAGAGATTTATGGCAGCATGCCGATCTGGGAGTTTTTGATACACAGTTCAACTACGAAGTTCCATCTCACGGTGTCGTGTTCGTGAAAATCACAAAGAATCACTTAGCCGGCAAGAAATCAATTCATCATAAGAAATAAATTTTTCAAATTAAATATCAATTAATTAACTGCTTAATGAAACGTAGCGCATTTTTACTGTCACTGTTTGTTTCCATTTCGTTGGGCTCATTTGCCCAAATTATACCGGTTGTTACCCGGCAAAATGCATTGGTTTTTCAGGTCAATCCGAATAAAGATCTGCAAATGGTTTATCTCGGTGAAAAACTGGCTAATCAGGATGAATATGGCCAGATTCCGGGTCTTTTCAATCAGTCGGGGGATTATACGGGCTTATATAATTCGGCATACACGTCGTCCGGTACCCGCAATTTGCTTGAGCCGGCTATTTCCGTGACACATTGGGACGGTAACAATTCGCTCGACTTGCAGTATGTCAGTCATCAGGTCGAAAAAATCAGTGACGATATCTCGCTCCTGAAAATTGTGCTGAAAGATCGCGTTTATCCATTTCAGGTGACGATGTATGTGAAATCATATTTTGCCGAAGATGTGATTGAACAATGGACTGAAATAACACATCAGGAAAAGAAGAGTGTTACGCTGCACAAATACGCGTCGGCTAACCTGAGTCTGAAATCGTCGGCTTTCTATTTGACTCAATATCATGGTGATTGGGCAAAGGAGATGCATCCGGAAGAATCCAAACTGACACATGGTATTAAAACGCTGGATTCCAAGCTGGGAACACGTGCCAACCTGTTTCAACCCTCATTTTTTATGCTATCGATGGGAAAACCGGCAAGCGAAGATGAGGGAGAAGTGCTTTATGGTATGATGGAATGGAGCGGAAATTTCAAGATCGACATGGAGCTTGATCCTCAGGACAACTTACGTCTTATTGCCGGAATCAATAATTACGCATCGGACTATTCTATTGTAACCAATCAGACGTTTAAAACTCCGGCCTTTTTGTATGTTCTGTCGCAGAACGGAAAAGGGGAAGCCAGTCGCAAGATTCAGGCCTGGGCGCGCAACCATAAATTGCTGGATGGTAAAGGCAATCGGTTGACCTTACTCAATAACTGGGAAGCTACCGGTTTTGGCTTCGACGAACAAAAGCTCTTTTCGATTCTGAAAGACACCAAAAAACTGGGTGTGGATCTGTTTTTGCTCGACGATGGCTGGTTCGGTAATAAATATCCCCGCAATAGCGATAATGCCGGATTGGGTGATTGGCAGGCCAACCGTGCTAAACTGCCCAATGGAGTGGCATCTCTGGTGAAAGAAGCCGGAGCTACCGGCGTGAAATTCGGAATCTGGGTTGAACCCGAAATGGTGAATCCGGCAAGCGATTTGTATCATCAGCATCCCGACTGGGTAATCAAGCAACCCAATCGTGGAGAGTATTATTTCCGCAATCAGTTGGTGCTCGATTTGAGCAATCCCAAAGTGCAGGATTTCGTGTTTGGCGTGATTGATGGTCTTTTCAGGGAGAATCCTGATTTGGCATATATTAAATGGGATTGTAACGCGGTTATATACAATGCCTATTCGGCTCATTTGCAAAATCAATCGCATCTGTATGTCGATTATGTAAACGGGTTGTATAACGTTTTGAAACGAATTCGCGACAAATATCCGACGGTGCCTATGATGCTTTGTTCCGGTGGCGGAGGCCGTGTGGATTACGCAGCATTACAGTATTTTACTGAATTTTGGCCGAGCGATAACACCGATCCGCTGGAGAGAGTCTTCATGCAATGGGAATATTCATATTTCTTTCCGTCGATGAGTATGTCGTGCCACGTTACCGACTGGGGACGACAACCGCTTAAATACAAGGTGGATGTGGCAATGATGGGCAAAATGGGATTTGATATTGTTGTAGACCGTTTGTCCGAGAACGACTTAAAATTCTGTCAACAGGCTGTTGGTAATTACAATCAATTGAAGGATATTATCTGGCATGGCGACCAATACCGTTTGGTAGATCCTAAAAGCAACGACTTTGCTTCACTGATGTATGTCGATTCGTCGAAACAAAAGGCCGTTGTCTTTAATTATCTGGTAAATAACCGTTATGATGTAAGAAGTGTTTATCCTGTAAAAATGAAGGGATTGAATCCTGATCAAAAATACAGTGTGCAAGAGGTGAATCTTTACCCCGGAACGCAGTCGGCACTTGATTCCCAGAAAGTTCTTTCGGGCGATTTCCTGATGAGAGTAGGGTACAATCCACGTGTTGATGGATCGAGACAAAGCGTAATCTTGCTGATTGAAGAAGCGAAATAAAATCTGAAAATTTTTAAGAATTGAGCCTATTATACTATGATTAAATCAACCTTTTTAGTGATGTTTTGCTTGCTTGTAATGCTTGGAAATTGCGAGCAAGCTTTCGGGCAAGCTGCGGCGCCCATGATTCCCAAGCCGGTAGAAGTGAAGAATCTTACCGGAACTTTCCAGTTGACAGCCAAGTCAAAAGTCATTGTCCCTGCCGGTAATATAGAGATAGAGGAGATTGCACAATCGTTTGCCGGGCAGTTGGCCTCGGTTATCGGACAAAAACCGGAAATTGTCAGCAGAAACCAGAAGCAATCCATTGAGTTTAAAATAAACGGCGAGTTCAATTCCCGTCTGGGTAATGAGGGGTATTTCCTTTCCGTAACGCCAAAGATGATTACAATTTCGGCAAACAAACCTGCCGGACTTTTTTACGGAGCCCAAACTCTGTTGCAGATGATTTCTCCGGATAAAACCAATGCTCCGATACAGCTTGCTTGCACTGAAATAACCGATTATCCCCGATTTGGATGGCGTGGGCTGATGCTCGATGTTAGCCGTCATTTTTTCACAAAGGAAGAGGTAAAGCGGTTTATCGATCAGATGGCGAAATACAAGTTTAACGTGTTTCACTGGCACCTGACCGACAATCAGGGGTGGCGTATCGAAATTAAAGGATTGCCTCTGCTGACCAATGTTGGAGCATGGCGTGTCGCCCGCACCGGCAATTTCGGCTATTTTGCTCCTCCGGCTGACGGAGAACAAAGCACCGACGGCGGATTTTATACTCAGGACGAAGTGCGTGACATTGTGAAATATGCACAGGAACGGTATGTGACCATAGTGCCGGAAATTGATGTGCCGGGACATAGTCTGGCGTTTATTGCCTCCTATCCCGAATCGTCTTGTACTCAGATTCAATATCCTGTGAATGCAGGGTTTCCGACCGGTGCCGATGTGGTGCTTTGTGCCGGAAATGACGATGTATTTAAAAAACTGGAAACTATATTCTCGGAAGTAGCATCTCTGTTCCCGGGCAAATATATTCATATCGGGGGCGATGAGGCCGATAAGGCATTCTGGAAAAAATGCCCCAAATGTCAGGAGAGGATGAAGCAAGAAAACCTGAAAAACGAAGAAGAGCTGCAAAGCTATTTTATTAAAAGGGTGAGCAAAATACTGGAATCCAACGGTAAGAGTTTGATCGGATGGGATGAAATCCTTGAAGGTGGACTTGCCTCCAATGCGGCTGTTATGTCGTGGCGTGGTACCGAGGGAGGTGCGGCAGCCGCCAAAGCCGGACACCCGGTTGTGATGACTCCCAATCAATATTGCTATCTGGATCATACTCAGGGTGAGAATGTCATTGAACGATACGGAATCCTGTTCTGTTGTTTTATGCGAATGAAAGAGGCTTACAAATTTGATCCGATGACCGGAGTGTCCGATTCTGCATACGTGCTGGGCGGACAAGCCAACTTGTGGACCGAAATGGTGCCCAATTACCGCAGAGCTGAGTACATGGTATGGCCGCGTGCGTTGGCTCTGTCCGAAGTGCTCTGGTCGCCGAAAGCAAACCGCGACTGGGACGAATTTGTACCACGGGTAGAAGCTCAATTTCAAAGATTTGACAAGGCCGATGTCAATTATGCTCCGAGTATGTACGATCCGGATATTTCAATGATAAAAGCCGGCGAAGATGATTACCGGATTGTTTTTACGCCTGAAATTAAAGGACTGGATGTCTATTACACTTTCGATTTTACTTTCCCCGATCATCATTCGGCAAAATATGACGGGCAACCGATAAAGACTCCGAAAGGAGCTACTGATATCTGGGCGATAACCTACCGAAATGGAAAACCCATCGGACGTTTGTTGACCATAAAGTTTGATGAATTGAAATCCAGAATGGGTAAATGATTATAAGTGCAACATCGATGAGAATACTATTTTTTATTGCAGTGTTGGCCTTTTTCGGACATACAGCGCTTGGTCAAGGAAAAGCCCCAACAAAGAAGCAAGCCTTTGAGAATGAATTCCGCATAGGAATATTCTGGCCGCCGGTATGGGAACATACCAATCAGGCTCAGTATAAAATTATTAAAGATGCTCATATCAACTACATACAAAATGTGCTTGGTTCGCAGCTCGATACAGAAGAACGTAACCGGAAAATGCTGGAACTGGCCGGAAAAAACGGTTTGAAACTGTTTGTGGCCGATCCGAGGGTAAATGGCTCTGCTGATGATATCAAAGCGATGGTGGAATGCTACCGAAAGTATCCGGCAACGTCGGGTTATTATGTGGTTGATGAACCGGATGTGAAAGGAATGGACGGAGCGGCAAAAAAATATCAGACCATCCTCTCGTTCGACCGACAAGCTGTGCCCTATGTCAATCTGTTGCCTTCGTGGGCGGTACCCGATTACGACAATTATGTGACCCAATGGATTGAAAAATGCGGGAAAGAAAATCTGAAATATCTCTCGTTCGACTGCTATCCGTTTTTGCTTGACGGAACCTTGCGAAATACCTATTATCAGAATCTGAATGTTATCCGTAAGGCCGGATTGAAAATCGGAGTACCTACCTCTTGCTATCTTCAATCGGTGGGTATACCGGGATCTTATCGTCGACCCAGCGAAGCTGATATGCGATTGAATGTTTATTCGTGTTTGGCCTACGGAATTAAAAATCTGGTGTGGTTTACCTACTGGACACCTACCGGCAGAGGAGAAAAATTTACGAATGCTATTATCGACTCCTGCGGCAAAAAGACCGATTTGTACGTTCCATTTCAGCAGTTGAATCTACGCATTTCACAGCTGGGTAAAACGTTGATAAATCTTGATGCTCTATCGGTTTATCATGTTGGAAAAGAGGTTGCTGCAGGAATGGACGCGCTGCCTTCGGATTATGTGTTGCAACCGGAGTCTCATAATGCAGAATTGCTTCTTGCTGATTTTAAGGAAAAAACGGTGCACAAGCAATTTGTGATGATTGTCAATAAATCGGTTCAGTTCCCCGTTTCCCTTCCATTTCACCTGAAAACAGGAACGCAGATCAGAGAAGTCGCCCACGCTTCCGGAGATTCAAAAAAGAGCCGTTATGATAAACGATCGCAAACACTGTATGTCGATCTGCTTCCCGGGGAAGGAAAATTGTTTGAAATTTATTAATCATTTACCTATAAATCAATATGATGATGAGATTGTTAAAAATAAGTTTGCTGGCATTCATTTGTTTGTTCTGCACTACTTTGTTGCATGCAGAGAAAAACTGGACTGCTCAATGGATTACAGCACAAGGAGTAAAAAATGAGACGAATACATGGATGTGTTTCAGAAAACAAGTGAATTTTCAAAATGTGCCGAACAAATTGATAGCCTCAATCGCTGTCGATAGTAAATATTGGCTCTGGATCAATGGTAAAATGGTAATTTTTGAAGGCGCGCTGAAACGGGGACCTTCACCTGAAGATACTTATTATGACGAAGTCAACCTGGCTCCGTATTTGAAAAAAGGGCATAATACCATCGCGGTGCTGGTATGGTATTTCGGCAGAGAGGGTTTTTCTCACAAAAGCAGTGGAAAAGCAGGCTTGGTTTTCGATTGTAAAGCTTCCGGCATTTCTCTGAATTCTGGTAAAAGCTGGAAAGCTGCTATTCATCCGGCCTATTTGCCATTTGAAGGTGTACAGCCTAATATGCGTGTTCCCGAACCAAGTCTTTGTTTCGATGCCCGAAAAAATATAGAGGGATGGATGCTCGAAAAATATAATGATTCGTCGTGGAAGTCAGCCGAAGAAATGGGGACTCCGCCTTGTAAACCATGGAATCATTTAGTGTTGCGTTCAATTCCTCAATGGGAAAATTATGGATTGAAGGATTACGTCAATAAAAACCAGATTCCTGCTGTCAGCAACGGAGAACCGATCGTCTGTAAGCTTCCTTCCAATCTTCAGGTTACCCCCTGGTTGCAGGTTGAGGCTGCTGACGGACAAACCATCGATATTCGTACCGATCATTTTGAAGGCGGTGGCGAACCTAATGTGCAAGCACGTTACATCACTAAAAAGGGCGTTCAGTCGTATGAAAATTACGGTTGGATGAATGGTGAGAAAGTGATTTATACCATCCCTAAAGGGGTGAAAATAATCGCGCTGAAATACCGGGAAACCGGTTTTGATACGGAATTCTCAGGTAGCTTCAATTGTTCTGACGATTTTTATAACAAATTGTGGGACAAATCCCGTCGTACGCTGTATGTTACCATGCGCGACAATTACATGGACTGCCCGGACCGTGAACGTGCTCAGTGGTGGGGAGATGAAGTGAACGAAAGTGGCGAGGCCTTTTATGCGTTTGACTGCAAGAGTCATGCGTTGCAAAGAAAAGGTATACTGGAACTGATCAACTGGCAGAAACCGGATAGTACCCTGTTTGCTCCGGTTCCGGCCGGTAACTGGGACAAAGAGCTTCCAGACCAGATGTTGGCTTCGGTCGGTTATTTTGGTTTCTGGAATTACTATGTGCAAACCGGCGATTTGCAGACTATATCCAAGGTGTATGACGGTGTAATGCGTTATCTCGGCGTTTGGAAACTCAATGCCGACGGTTCTATTGTAACCCGTCAGGGAGGTTGGTACTGGGGCGATTGGGGCGAGCAAAAAGATATGGATTTGATTCATAATGCCTGGTATTACATTGCACTTAAAGGTGCCCGTAATATGGCTCAGGTACTTCATAAAGATGCGGATGCCGCAAATTTGCAACAGCAAATGGACAAGTTCAAAGCGGCTTTTAATAAATTATTCTGGACAGGCGAAGCCTACCGTTTTCCATCTTACACAGGAAAAACCGACGATCGCGTTCAGGCATTGGCAGTAGTTTCGGGCTTGGCTGACGAATCGAAATATCCGGCATTGTACAAGCAGTTAGTGGCTGAAGTGCATGCAAGTCCTTATATGGAAAAATATGTGATTGAGGCTTTATTTATGATGAATAAAGACCAGTATGCACTGGAACGCTTAAAGAAACGTTTTGCCCCGATGGTAAATGACCCGGAACATTCTACTCTCTGGGAAGTATGGGGGGAAGGTACCGATGGATTTCTGGGTGGAACCACGAACCATGCGTGGAGTGGCGGAGGTTTGACCTTACTGTCACAATATGTGTGTGGTGTTTCACCTGTTGAACCGGGTTACACCAAATTTAGAGTTGCTCCGCAACCGGGTGGACTGACATCTGCTTCGGCACGGATAACCAGCGTAAAAGGAACTATTGAAACAGCGTTTAAAAGTCAGGATGCCAATTTTGAATTAACTCTTACCGTACCCGGGCATACTAAGGCTGTTGTAAAAGTTCCGGTCGGAAAAATTGTAACAATCAATCATAATGGGAAAACGATTTGGAAAACCGGCTCCGCGGTTAGTGGTACCGCTACAAAATTAATCTCTTTCTCTGCCGACAAAAGTCAGGTAGAGGTTGCTCCCGGAAAATGGAAATTTAATGCGCAAAAATAGAACAGGCTTTTTTAATAGCCTTAAAAATAAACTAACCTAAAATTTAATATATGAGACAGTTCTCGTTTTTAATGTTACTGTTTACTTGTCAGATCCTTTTTGCGGGTTCTTTGCAGGTAGCCGGAAATAAGACGGTGGAGATTAAGAATTGGAAATTCCAAAAGGGCTCTAACGATAGATGGGCAGCTCCTGCATTTGATGATTCTGGATGGGCAAACATTACAGTGCCTGCCAATTGGGAAAAAGTAGGCTATGCCGATTATGACGGTTATGCCTGGTATCGGGCAAAGGTGGTTATTCCATCGGCTTTGAAGAACAAAGTTGGACTTGCATTTTGTATGGGCAAAATCGACGACCTTGATTCAACTTTTGTGAATGGACAGTTGATCGGAAGTACCTCGCGTTGGGATGAAGATAGGGTGTATTATATATCTTGTTCTAATCCGGCTATTCGTTGGGATAAAGAAAATATAATTGCGGTCAAGGTACTCGATAATTCCGGCCCCGGCGGAATGTTTGAGGGTCAGCCTCTGATACGACAGGCATCTACAATGGAATTTATTTCGTTCGATAATCTCAATCATCCGGTTACGGTTTCTAACCGCACCAAAGTGAATAAACTGATTGTTATCAAAACATCCGCTGATATGGTTGCAACAGGTAAACTGGAAGTGACGTTGAAAAATAACGAAACCGGCGAACTGTCGAAAATGCAAACAAAGGTTGTGCGAATAACAAAGAAACAACCGTGTAACTATCGTTTTCAGGCAACAATACCCGAAGGCGTTTCTTATGGCATTATGTATAAGTTCACGGAACAAGAGTCCGGAAAAACCATGGAAGCTTATGACGGAGTCCCTTATATTCTGACACCGAAAGCACCGAAAAAACCTTCGATTAATGGAGCTGGCGTATATGCCGTGCGTCCCGGTTCGCCGGTGATCTACCGCATGCCGGTTACAGGTGTTCGTCCGATGACTTTCTCGGTTGCCGGGTTGCCTGATGGATTGACTTTTGATGCTGTTCAGGGTGTTATTTCAGGTTCGATAGCCAAAGCAGGAGAATATGTGGTAACGTTAAATGCTCAGAATAGCGCCGGATCGGCTGTTAAGAAGTTGAAAATTGTAGTCGGCCAACAACTTGCACTTACACCTCCGATGGGTTGGAATAGCTGGAATTGCTGGGGTCTCACCGTTGATGACCGCAAAGTACGTGCATCCGCAGATGCCTTTATCAATGATGGCCTGGCTGATTATGGCTGGAGTTATATCAACATCGACGACGGCTGGGAGGCTCCAAAACGGAATGCCAAGGGTGAAATTGAGGCCAATGAAAAATTCCCTGATATGAAAGCGTTGACGGAATATGTACACAGCAAAGGATTGAAAATGGGGCTGTATTCCAGTCCCGGTCCGACTACCTGCGGTGGTTTCTTGGGAAGTTATCAGCATGAAGAACAAGATGCTGCAACATGGTCGAAATGGGGCTTTGATTACATAAAATATGACTGGTGCGGCTATACTTACATAAAACCGAACGCCACCCTTGCAGAGTTGAAGGAACCGTACAATTTGATGGGCGATATTCTGAAACGTCAGCCTCGCGACATTGTCTATAGCCTGTGTCAGTACGGAATGGGCGATGTATGGAAATGGGGCGGCGAAACCAATGGCAATCTTTGGCGCACTACCGGCGATATTACCGATACCTGGGAAAGTATGTCGGGAATAGGATTTTCTCAGGCAGATAAATATCCGTATGCAAAACCTGGCAACTGGAATGATCCGGACATGCTGGTGGTCGGTAAATTGGGTTGGGGAGAAGTGCGTCCCAACCGGTTGACTCCAGATGAACAATATACCCATATTAGCTTGTGGAGCTTATTGTCCGCTCCTTTGCTCATCGGATGTGATTTACAGCAGATGGACGATTTTACGAAAAACCTGCTTTGTAATTCGGAAGTGATTGCCATCAATCAGGATGAATCGGGAAAACAAGCTCAACGGATTAGTGATAAAGATCAGGTGCAAATATTTGCTAAAACTTTAGCAGACGGTAGCTTAGCCGTGGGGCTTTTTAATCTCTCGGATCAACCTAAGAAAAGTGCTGTGCTATCATGGACCACTTTGAATATTGAGGGAAATTATCGGGTTCGCGACGTTTGGCGTCAGAAAGATTTGGGTTTGCATCACGATCAGCTAAGTGTAAATGTCCCGAGCCATGGTGTTATGTTGCTTCGCCTGATTAATGCGCATTAAATGATGAGAGCTTCAATTATAAAATTACAATTCAAGTAGAAATAAAAATTAAAACCTTAATTATGAATCGATTCGTTAGATTGGTGGCGTGTTTGTGCCTGATTTTAGCAGGCGTGGAAGTGCCCGTAGCAGGGCAAAACGTGAAAAATTTAGTTCCACAACCGGTGGAAGCCAAAAGTCTTGCAGGAGCATTTCAGTTGACGGCAAAAACAAAGATTGTCGTACCTGCAGGCAATAAGGATATCCGGGAAGTGGCTGATTTGTTTGCGGCACAACTGGCCTCGTTAACCGGTCAAAAATTGGAGGTGGTTGCTGGCAAGACAACACAGGCCATTGCATTCAAATTGAACAATCAGGCAAGTAGCCGTCTGGCAAACGAGGGTTATTCTTTGACGGTGACTACACAAGGCATTACTATTTCGGCCAACAAACCTGCCGGACTGTTTTACGGAGCACAAACATTGTTACAACTCATTCCTCCGGCTAAGGCAAAGGGATCGGTGGCTATCGCTTGTGCCAATGTTTCCGATTATCCGCGTTTCAAATGGCGCGGGCTGATGCTGGATGTCAGCCGTCATTTCTTTAGCAAAGATGAAGTGAAACGCTTTATCGACCAAATGGTCAAATACAAGTACAATGTATTTCACTGGCACCTGACAGACGATAACGGATGGCGTGTCGAAATCAAGTCTTTCCCGAAGTTGACCAGTGTCGGCGCTTGGAGTGTCTCCCGTACCGGTCGTTACGGTTCGTTCGAGCCCGAACAGTCTGGTGAAGCTGCAACTTACGGAGGATTCTATACCCAGGATGACATTCGCGAAATTGTGAAATATGCCGCAGATCGCTTTGTAACCATTGTTCCGGAAGTAGATGTTCCTGCTCATAGTTGTGCTGCAATTGCCGCTTATCCCGAAATGTCGTGTGCCGGTAAACAAGTGAAAGTATCGGCAGGTACCAATAATGGAATCGGAGAGAACGTATTATGTGTGGGTAACGAGAATAACTTCAAAATGTTGGATGTTATTTTTGGAGAGTTGGCCTCTTTGTTTCCCGGGGAATATATTCATATCGGAGGTGATGAAGCCAATCGTGAATTTTGGAAAAATTGTCCGAAATGTCAGCAACGGATGAAAGACGAAAATCTCAAGGATTTAGCTCAATTGCAAAGTTATTTCACCCAAAGAATAGGTAAGATTTTGGCATCCAAAGGTAAAAAACTCATCGGTTGGGACGAAATTTTGGAAGGTGGAATTGCTCCCGATGCTACCGTGATGTCGTGGCGCGGACTTGATGGCGCTATTGCTGCTGCCAAAGCCGGTCACCATGCTGTAATGTCGCCTACTTCGTTTTGCTATCTTGATTATCTGCAAGGCGAAAAAAATATAGAACGGAACTCTTTCGGTTTTTTACGTGCAAAACGGATTTACGAGTTTGAACCGGTTCCTCAGGGCGTAGATTCAAGTTATATTTTGGGAGGACAGGGCAATGTGTGGTGTGAATTTATCCCTAACTTCAGAAGAGTGGAGTATATGACCTGGCCCCGTGCGCTGGTTTTGTCAGAAATCTTGTGGTCGCCTAAAAAGAATCGCAGCTGGGACGAGTTCGTTCCTCGTATGGAAGCACAGTTCCCGCGTTTTGATCAGGCAGAGGTAAACTATGCAACCAGTATCTACGATCCTGAAATTGCAATGGTAAAATCGGCTGATGGCGATTCCCGGATTGTGTTCACTCCTGAAATTAAAGGACTGGATATTTACTACACGTTCGATTGTACTTTTCCTGATAAATTTTCCGCAAAATATGATGGACAACCGATTAAGACTCCTAAGGGATCGTCTGAAATTTGGGCAATTACCTATCGTGATGGCAAACCTGTCGGACGTTTATTGGTTATTACATTCGATGAATTAAAAAGACGATAAATGATTGGAAGACTTGTTTTATTGTTGCCGAAATGAAAAATCCACGGTTCTCTGTTTTGTTGTTTATTAGTCTGTTTGTTTTAGGTTCTTTGTTAGCTGAAAACCGTTGGAAGCTGATGCCAGGAGGTCAAATCTCCTGGCAAATCGGTGAAGGTTTGCCACATTCCGACCATATTGAAATGAGTGGCGACAGCATTTCGGTGATTTTGAGATATTCGGTCGGAGCCGATCGTTCTTTTCATTTGGAACGACAGCTGGTGTGGCCGATGCTTCGCACTATTCCCAACAATACTTATGGAAGTCTGATTCATTCGGTAAATGACGATTGTCTGTCAACCATCAAGGTTAACGGGCAATCGTTGGAGAAACTGGAGACAACGGAAATCTCGCTTCACGGTTTGATGCAGGTAAGGAGCAAATCGTCTCAGGCGGAATTGCTGCGTACTATCTTTCCCTCGCCTGAACATCCGGCTTGTTACGAAGAGTATTCGCTGACCAATAAATCGTCGGAACGAATATCGGTTGAGATTCCTCATTCCAGAGTGATTGCAACCACAGATCCCGAACGGGGAGTGAGAGGTAGTTATCAAATCATTGCCGAGCTTGAAGGTGGAGGCTTTTACTGGTTGAATCCGGGTCAAACCCTGACATGGAATTTGCGTATTGCAGCTCAACCTCTTGGTGGCAGCTATTCCAAAATGGCTGTTGCAGTAGAAAAAAACAGGCGGAAGATTCTTGTGGAAATGTGGAGCAATAACTTGGTGCTTGAAACTCCGGATAATGTGCTGAACCGGGCTTTCCAGTTTGCCAAGATCCGGGCTTCGGAAAGCATCTTTAAAACCAAAGGTGGATATATGCACAGTCCGGGCGGAGTGGCTTATTATGCCGCTATCTGGGCAAACGATCAGGCCGAATATGTCGGTCCGTTCTTTCCTTACCTGGGATATGCGAAAGGAAATGAGGCTACTCTTAACGCTTATCTCCATTTTGCCCGTTTTATGAACGACGAATACAAACCGATTCCAAGTTCGATTATTGCCGAAGGAACCGACATCTGGAATGGTGCCGGCGATCGGGGTGATGCGGCTATGATTGCTTACGGAGCATCACGCTTTGCATTGGCATTGGGAAATAAAGAGAGTGCTCAAAAACTGTGGCCGCTGATAGAATGGTGCCTTGAATACAATAAACGAAAGCTGAATAACGAAGGGGTTGTTACTTCTGATGCTGACGAACTTGAAGGTCGTTTCCCGGCAGGGAAAGCCAATTTGTGTACCTCCAGTTTGTATTACGATGCGCTAATATCGACTGCAAAATTGGGAAAAGATCTGGGTAAGAGTGATGCGCAAATGCAGTTGTATCGCGAAGAAGCACAAACGTTGCGCCGTAATATAGAATCCTTTTTTGGTCGTACCGTGGATGGTTTCCCCACTTATCGCTACTACGACGGTAATGAGGTGTTGCGTTCCTGGATTTGCATGCCGCTGACGGTAGGCATTTACGACCGTGCACAAGGAACCATCAACGCCCTGTTTTCTCCGCGTTTGTGGACCGAAGACGGGTTGGCAACTCTGGCTGGCGATAAAACGTTTTGGGATCGATCAACTCTGTATGCACTCAGAGGAGTGCTTCAGGCCGGTGAGACCGACAAAGCCGTTAAATATCTTCAATATTATTCGCAACGTCGGTTGTTGGGGGAGCATGTGCCCTATCCGGTGGAGGCCTATCCTGAAGGAGGACAGCGCCATCTTTCTGCCGAAAGCGGATTGTATTGCAGAATCTTCACCGAAGGATTATTTGGCATTCGTCCCACAGGTCTGAAGTCGTTTGAACTGTCGCCCCGTTTGCCGAAAAGCTGGAACAAAATGGCGTTGCGGAAAATCAATGCCTTTGGAAACGAATTTGATATTGAAGTAGTTCGTAAACATTCGGGTTTGCAGGTCAAAGTAATATCAAAAACAAAAACGATAGTGAAACCCGTTTCGGACGGGAAAACACTAACGATTAACTTGTAACAATAGCCGTGTGCAGTTAGTTTAATTTGAAATGCAAATCAAAATACGAGTTCAAATATCATGAAGAAAATAAAAGCTGTCGGAGTATTGATTTCTGTGCTGATACAGGTGATCTTTATGTCTCCAGCCGGGGCGCAAGAGGCAAAGACATTATCTGCATCCGATATTTTCCTGATAAAGGAGATTGCTTCATTGCGAAACGATTTGTCGGAAGCACGCTCTATCAGATTGGAGCATCTGACAATCGAAAATCAGATGAAGGCAGCGTGGATTATAGAAGAACTGCTGAATCGGGCTGAGCAGAAAACTTGTGGTACCCTGAAATCCCTAATTAAAAGTGAATTTGATTGGGGAACTTATGAGTCTGCGGAAGCGATGGTTGCTCAGGCAAAAGGGTTTTTGAAAACGCTGAAAGAAGGAAACGATCCGTTTGAAGGGAAATTTGCTGAGCCCGGAGGGTATACTACCGATCATACGTTTATAAAAAAGGATGGAAAATATCATGTTTTCTATATTCGTGGAATTGCCGCTACTGATTGGCCGGCTTATCAGTTGTTTAATTTTGGTCATGCCGTTAGTAAAGACTTAAAGAACTGGACGATAGAAAAGCCGGTTTTGCAATGCCCGAAAACAGGCCCGGATGTTTTTCAGGTCTGGGCTCCGCATATTATTAAGCGCAAAGGCGTTTATTATATGTTTTATGCAGGTGTGAATTTCAATGTTTGCCAGTCGATATGTTTGGCGACTTCGAAAGACCTGTATAACTGGACCCGTGATGAAAAAAATCCGGTCATTATATCAGGGTCTTGGGCTCAGGGAGTGTATGATCAGAATAAATGGTCCGATTGCCGGGATCCGATGATCCTGAAAGATGGACGTAATTATTATTGCTACTATACATCAATGAGGATGAACCCGGAAACACAGAAGCAGGAACAATGCATCGGAATCTCCGGTTCTACTGATTTGCTCAACTGGAAAGACGAAGGCTTTATTCGATTGGAACATAGTTTGGATATCCCGCCAGAGTCGCCGTTTGTGGTGAAGCGCAAAGGAACCTATTATCTGGTGTATACAAACTATCGTCACGGGATTGTTTATCTGACCAGTAAAAATCCAGTGAAAGGATGGAAGGAAGCTCCGGAAGATAAAATGACCATTATGAGTGGAGTGTCAGCAACCGAGATTCTAAAGGACGGGAAACAGTGGAAAATATCTTTAATCTCCCATCAGAAAAACGGATTGCATTTTATGGAATTTCGAAATTTGATATGGAATAAAGATGGGTCAATCAATGTAAAACCGCTTGATGAATGACACTGCCAGACATGTTTAATAATATACTAACCTACAGAAAGATGAATAGAGGAAATAGAATTCTGTTGCTGTTGCTGATGATTGCCGGATGTTTCGGCGTCTCTGGCAAAGAAAAGAACCCGGCATCTGCTCTTCCGGCTCAGGCAAAATGGATCAGTAATTGCTCTCCGGTGCTTACCGATGAGGCGGCTATGTATGCCAATCATCCGTCTCCTTTGTTTCGCAAGGTGTTTGCACTCGATCATTCAACCATCCGTAAAGCGACACTGTATATCACAGCCGCCGGCTACTATGCCGCTACTCTGAACGGAGAGCGTATCGGGGATATTTATCTCGATCCGGCATGGACAAATTACAGCAAGCGGGTCTATTATTCGCAATACGACCTGACGGAAAAGCTCAAATCGGGGAATAATTGTCTGGGTGTTTCACTTGGAAACGGGTTTTACAATCCATTGCCTTTGCGGATGTGGGGAAACCTCAATATCCGCAAGTCTTTACCGACGGGCATTCCGGCATTTATCGCCCGTTTGGTGGTTGAATATAAAAACGGGAAGACCGCAGAAATTGTTACCGATAATTCATGGCGGTTTACAGAAGGACCCCTTCTCAAAAACAGTGTCTATTTAGGCGAATGGTACGATGCCCGTCAGGAAATTGCAGGTTGGAATGCTCCCGGTCTTAACGATGCAAGCTGGGCTAAAGCTTGTGTGGTGGATGGCCCCGGTGGAAAACTACAGTCCCGCTTCTTTGCTCCGGTAAAGGTGACCGACCGGTTTACTCCCGCAAAAATTGAGAGTACGGCCAAGGGGATTTATTTGGCCGACATGGGTACCAATTTTGCCGGAACGTACAAAATCAGACTGAAAGGACATCCCGGAGATACGGTTACTTTTTGTTTTGGTGAACGGATTTACGAGAATGGAAGTCTGAACCCGATGACCACTGCCTGCGGACAGATAAAAGGTGCCGGCATTGGAGGCCCCGGAGCGCCTGACTTTGCTTTGCAAACAGATTCGTATGTGTTTGGCAAGGATACCGTGGTTTGGTATTCGCCCCGATTTACCTTTCATACCTTCCGTTACATGGAAATCAAAGGGTTGGGGTATCAACCCCAATTATCCGATATTGAAGGTCTGGCTCTGAATTCGGCTGTGGAAGAGAGCAATCATTTCGAATGTTCTTCTCCCATATTGAATGCCATCCAAAAAATCAGTACCCGCACTTTCAAATCGAATCTGGTAAGCGTGGAATCCGATTGTCCGGCACGCGAACGCTTCGGCTACGGAGGCGACATCAATGCTGTTGCCGACTCGTACATCTACAATTTTGGAATGCATGATTTCTATAAAAAAGCAGTTCACGATTGGGTTGATGCTATGAACGATTCGATTTTCGTAGATACTGCTCCTTTTATCGGATTGGCATATTGCGGAATAAGCTGGGAATCGGCATTCCTTTTCATGCAGGATAAACTGTACGAATATTACAACGACACCGAGATTGTTTGCGAAATGTATGCGCGCGATCTGAAATGGATGGATAAGGTGGCCCGCTTGCACCCCGGATTAATTGTTGATAACGGGCTCGGCGATCACGAGTCGATGATTCCGGTGCCGGTCCAGATTACCGGAACCTGCCACTATTTGCAGGCGGCCGGAGTGATGAAACGCTTTGCGGCGTTGATGCATGATAAAGCCAATGAAAAACGTTTCTCAAAACTGGAAGCCAAACTCAGGGCGAAACTCCAGGAGACATACTGGAAAAAACCGGGTGCGGATGTTGAAAAGGTAAATAAACAAACCTTGTATTCCGCATTGTTGTACTCCGGCGCGATAGCAGAAAACGTCAAGAAGGCAGTGGCTGATTCTCTTATTGCAGTGGTAAAGAGAAGCGAAAACGGCCATTTTACTACCGGTATATTCGGTACGAAATACATTTTGAATGTGTTGTCGCAGGCGGGAATGACTCAACAGGTTTTCGATATTGTCAACAGTCCTGCATTTCCGGGTTGGGGTTATATGGTGAATCGTGGAGCTACCACTCTTTGGGAGGCCTGGCGAGAAAGCGACAATACTTATTCCAATTGTCACCCGATGTTCGGGAGTGTCTCCGAATGGTTCTACCGTTGGTTGGGAGGTATATCTCCCGACGAAAAACATCCCGGTTTTCAGCAATTTTATCTGAAGCCTCATGCTCCCGTAGGGTTGAATTTTGTAAAGACTTCCTATAAAACTCCATTTGGAGTTATCAGATCCGATTGGGAAAGAAAAACTACCGGAGAGATTGTTTACAACGTTTCTGTTCCCAAAGGTACAATCGCATCTTTTCAGGCAGAAGCAAGTAAAAATGCAGAGGTTACTGTGCGTTTAGCTTCAAAAATTGTTGGGCAACAAAACGTAGAAAGCTGTGCCGGTCATTATCAAACGAAATTGAATGCCGGAGACTATGAAATCGTGATAAAATAGATTCAGAATTTTGATATCCACAGTGCTCTTTACTGAGGACAGAGATTCCTGATATACCGGAAGGGAGAGATAATGCATTATTGGTATTATCTCTCCCTTTTTTAGTTCAGCTCCTCTGTTTTCAGGGTGCAGTTCATACAATCTTTAGTGAATTTATCATGCGGAATGTTGATGTTGTTCGGTTTATTATGTGTTTTTGGTTTTAATTGGCTGGTAATTATGTATTTAATGTTTTTATCTTGTAAGTTTTGCTTGTGTCAAAATCTAAATGTAAAGTGTCATTTTCTTTAGGTGCTTTCACTGTCATATTTTTAATTTTGTATGATTTTTTTTATAATCAAGATAATTGTTTTTGTTCATTAATGATATTTCCCTCTCGTTTGTATTAAGATAATTCGCTGTAAATTAAAAAATAAACATGGTGATTCTGAAATTTCATTTCAAATTTTTCAGAATAAAACCAGTTTGTAATCCTTGTGAATATAGCGTTTTTAAAAGATGTAATTTCTTTGTTTATAGTAGTATAGCAGGATTGGGAAAGCGATTTGAGCTAAGCATGAAAACGTATGGTGAAAATGAACATGGCGGTCAGATAATTCGAACAGACTGAAAGACGTATTTGATTTCAGAATAATTGATAGTAATAAGCAATTACCTAAAACGATAAGAAATAAAAGATGAGATTGTTGAATAAGATGCTGAATTATAAATTTTTGTGTGCATTTCTGTGCTCGGTGCTGACTATGTTTGTTTCCGGGAAAAATCCGGAACAACTTAAACCGGTGGGATTTGAACGGGTAAAAGTTAGCGGAGAGTTGTATCAACGGGCAACGAAGAATTTTGATCGTTTGGAAACTGACATCTATTACCCCGAAAATGTATTTCCGGCAAAACATCATCCTTCTTCTGCCGACTGGCCGGGCGATAAGGAAGGCCGCACCATTCTGGGGCTGGTGATGGAGGCCAGAGCAACTCACCGCACACCCAAATATCTGGATGAGATGATTCGGATATTCCCCGAAAAGTTGAATAAAAAAGGTTATCTGGGCGCTGTTCAGGGAGAAACAATCGATGAGCAACAGCTTTCGGGGCATGGCTGGTTGTTGCGCGGACTGTGCGAGTATTACCTCTGGAAGAAAGACCCGAAAGTAAAGACATATATCATAGAAATTATCAACAATCTGGTATTGACAACAGCCGGACATCATAAAGAATATCCGATTAACCCTGCGGAGAGGGTTGCCGGAACAGGAGGTATGTCGGGTTCAGCGGCCAATGTGGTAAAAGGATGGAAACTCTCTACTGATGTGGGGTGCGATTTTATTTTTATGGATGGGGTGGTGCAGGCCTATGGACTTTTTCCTTCAGCACGATTGAAATCGTTGGTTGATGAAATGATCGCCCGTTTTCTCGAAATGGATCTGGTTGGCATGAAGGCCCAGACTCATGCCACACTGACCGGTTTGCGTGCTGTTTTGAGGTATGCGGAGATTACCGGAAGAAAGGATTTGCTGCCCGAAGTTGAGAAACGCTACAAATTATACAGAGAGTTGGCAATGACTGAAAATTATGAAAATTTCAACTGGTTTGAACGTCCCGAGTGGACCGAACCTTGCGCTATTGTCGATTCTTACCTGTTGGCCGTACAGCTATGGCAACATACGCAATCGCCCAAATACATGGAAGATGCCCACCTGATCTATTACAACGCAATAGGGCATACACAACGTGCAAATGGCGGCTTCGGATGCGACAATTGTCCCGGTCCGGTAGATAATGCTGTTTCGGTGAAAGCGGATGAGGCCTTCTGGTGTTGCACCATGCGTGGAGGTGAAGGTCTGGCTCGTGCAGTGGAGTATAGCTGGTTTCAGAATAAAGATACGCTGGTTGTTCCTTCATTTTACACTGGAAGTGTGGATGTAAACCAGAAAGATTCTTCGGTAACCATTAGTCAGAAAACGGAATATCCATTCGGAAATAAAGTTGTTCTGACAATTGATAAAATGCAGAAACCGGGAACGATGACACTAAAGTTGTTTGCCCCCTCTTGGATAAAACAACCCGTGGTCACTGTTAACGGGCAACCTGTGAAGTTTGAGGTGAAAAATCAGTTTGTCATCGTATCTGCGAAATGTAAAGCCGGCGATAAAATTGAATATTCATTTACAATGAAGTCGGGCGTTGAAACTGTAGCGAATGTGACGCACACACCAACTGGTAAGAGTCGCCTTTTCTATGGCCCGTTGTTGCTGGGTTATGAAGGAGATGCAGAAATTGAAGTTCCACGGTCAGCTAAAGTAGTCAGAATGGACAATGGT
Source organism: Bacteroidota bacterium (assembly GCA_030706455.1). Classification (GTDB taxonomy): domain Bacteria; phylum Bacteroidota; class Bacteroidia; order Bacteroidales; family Paludibacteraceae; genus Microbacter. Next base: position 33,023 of record JAUZOL010000001.1, on the reverse strand, counting down.
GGCTTTCAAATTGAAGGAACCGGTATCCAGCTTACCCCGGTTTATCATCTGATGGATGCAAAGGTTTGTAGCGGGGCATATAAGAAGCAACTTCTCTTCAGTCAGGATCACCATTAATTATACCATAACAGATACGAAAAACATGAATACGAAAAAGTTAGCCTTAAATGCAGCAATATTGTTTCTTTTTTTATTTGCGGGACAACTATTGGCTCAACAGACAGTCAGTGACCAATGGGCTGCAACCGACGCACTGGGTCGGAAAGTGAGAGAGTACCGTGATGCCGGAGATAAGAAGAAAGATAAATTCGTGGCAATTTTCTATTGGACATGGCATCAGGGAGACGATGATACGACCTATCAGGTGAAGAATATCACCGAAATTGTACGCAAATATCCCGAAGCCATGAAGGATTACCATCACCCGGCATGGGGAAACAAACAACCCGGTTTTTTCTTTTGGGAACAACCTTTGCTGGGCTACTATAAGACAACCGATCCCTGGGTATTGCGCAAACATGCTGAAATGCTTGCCGACGCCGGTGTCGATGCCGTTTTCTTCGACTGCACCAATGGCGATCTCACCTGGAAAGAGTCGTATGAAGCTTTGCTGAAAACCTGGGATCAGGCACAGAAGGATGGCGTGAATGTTCCTCATATTGCCTATATGCTTCCTTTCGGACCGGTTCCTCACGGCCTTACCTCCCTGCGTCAGTTGTACCGCGATGTTTACAAACCGGGGCGCTACAAAAATCTCTGGTTTTACTGGAAAGGAAAACCCTGCATCATGGGCTATCCCGATAACCTGACGGATTCTCCCGAAGACAAAGAAATCGCTGCTTTTTTTACATTCCGTCCGGGACAACCTGATTACGTGGACGGTCCTTCGCGTAACGATCAGTGGGGTTGGCTTGAAAATTATCCTCAACATGGCTATGTGAAACAACCGAACGGCAAGTACGAGCAGGTAACGGTAGGCATTGCGCAGAATGCCAGTCCGGAGACCAAAGGACATTGCAGCGCGTTTAATCTGCCGGGATCGTATGGTCGTAGCTTCAGCCAACGCAATGGCTTTGACCCGAGAGTTGAGGGTTATCTCTATGGCTGGAATTTTATGGAACAATGGGATCGCGCTTTTGAGCTTGACCCGGAATTGGTTTTCGTAACAGGCTGGAATGAATATACTGCAGGACAATGGTTGCCTATACATGGATGGACAGGAAAGCCTTTCTCATTTGTCGATCAGTTTGACTGGGAGCATAGTCGCGATATAGAACCTAACAAAGGCTGGGGCGATAAGGGCGACGTATATTACATGCAATTGGTCGATCAGGTGCGGAAATTCAAGGGGATGACACCTCCTCAAAAAATATCGTCTCCCAAAACCATCAAAATCGGGAAAACCAATGACTGGAACGATGTTTTACCCTATTTTGCCCATTATAAAGGTAATACGATGCATAGGGATCATCGCGGACGCTACGACCAGTATTATCGCAACAATACAGGACGTAATGATATAGAAGGAGCTAAGGTTGCCCGTGATGACGAGAATGTTTACTTCTACGTAGAAACCGCCGATGCCTTGACTCCGAAAACCGACCGAAACTGGATGATGTTGTTTATCGATGCAGACCGTGATAAATCGACTGGTTGGAATGGCTATGATTTTATTATCAATCGTGTTAGCCCAAAAGGGAATAAAGTGTTTATTGAAAAGAATGTAGGCAATCGTTGGGAATGGGCAACTACAGCAGAAGCAAAATTTGCTGTCAACGGCAACAAACTTGAAATTGCCATTCCGAGAAGCGTGCTGAATGTTGTAGGCAAATCACTCAACTTTGAGTTCAAATGGAATGATAACATGCAGGAAAACGGCAATATCATGGACTTTTACGTTAATGGAGATACTGCTCCGGGCGGTCGTTTCAATTTTATTTATTCTGAAAAATAAGCTGTTATTTAATGTACGAATAAATGGACTTTTCGCTCTTTTGTTAAGTTCAAATTTTACTTAGACTTTAGCTTCAGCATTCGAACGTAAGAGCAGTTTCAATTCTGATAATATACAATTTATTAAATCGATACAAAATGAAGAAAAATGCATTGCTGACAGCCGGATTGACACTTTTGCTACTATTGATGGGATGGCCGATGAGTAGTTCGACTGTTGCTGCCGGAGGATTTGAACAAGGTTTTAAGGTGCCTGCCGATTCGATGAAAACCAGCGTTTACTGGTATTGGATTTCAGATAATATTTCCAGAGAAGGGGTAGTCAAAGATCTTCAGGCAATGAAAAAAGCGGGGATCAACCGGGCCTTTATCGGTTATATCGGGCAAGATGATGTGCCTTATGGGAAGGTGAAAATTTTTAGCGATGAATGGTGGGATATCCTCCATGCAGCGCTGAAGACGGCGACCGATCTGAATATCGAGATCGGAATTTTCAATTCTCCGGGATGGAGTCAATCCGGTGGACCGTGGGTAAAACCCGAGAATGCCATGCGTTACCTGACAGCTTCGGAACTCCATTTGAAAGGTCCTCAGAAATTCAGCCAAAAGCTCGAAAAACCGATTGCTCTCTTTCAGGATGTCAAAGTGATTGCGTACCCCGAACCTAAGGATGCACAGCTGATGCTGGATAACCGTATTGCGACATTACATTCGTTACCGGAAGTATCAGATCTTTCCACCATTGTTGACCGTGATCGTAAGACTGGTTCCCATTTTCCGGCCGAAGGCGATTTTACGTTAGATATTACGGCAAAAGCTCCATTTACAGCCCGTAGTCTTTCTATTGCGCCAATTGCAAGTCCGATTAACAATCCTGCCGTTTTGCAGGTGAAAGAGGCCAATGGAAGCTACCGTACGATTGCCGAATTTCAGATAAACCGTTACAACGACGCACTGAACGTGGGTTTTGATCCGTATGCTCCGATTGTTGTCTCTTTTCCAGCCGTAACAGCAACTTCTTTCCGTGTAATTGTGAAGGGAATAAATAGTAGTAACGGATTAGCCGAAGTAGAACTTTCATCTGCTCCTAAGGTGGAACGTTACCCCGAAAAAACATTGGCAAAAATGCATCAGGTGCCGTTGCCTTACTGGAACGAATACCAGTGGACAAAACAACCGGAACCCAATGATAAATCAACAGTGATTGATCCCTCAAAGGTGGTAGACCTGACAGCAAACCTTGCTTCGGACGGAACATTGACATGGAATGTGCCCGCAGGCAATTGGGTAATAATGCGTACCGGCATGACACCTACCGGCACCAAAAATGCACCCGCATCGCCCGAGGCTACCGGATATGAAGTGGACAAGATGAGTAAGCAACACGTGGAAAAACATTTCTACGGATATTTGGGCGAAATACTAAAACGAATTCCGGAGGCTGACCGGAAAACTTTCAAAGTGGTGGTTGAAGATAGCTATGAGACAGGTGGACAAAATTTCACCGATGGTTTTCTGGCTGAATTCAAACATCGCTATGGATACGATCCTGTTCCTTTCCTACCGGTTTACAGGGGTTTTGTGGTGGAAAGTGAACAAGCCTCCGACCGCTTTTTGTGGGACGTGCGTAGAATGGTTGCCGACAAGGTTGCTTACGATTACGTAGGTGGATTGAGAGACATCAGCCATAAGCACGGCCTGCATACCTGGCTCGAATGTTACGGACATTGGGGGTTCCCGAGCGAATTTTTGATGTACGGAGGTCAGTCGGATGAGATTGGCGGCGAATTCTGGAGCGAAGGCGAGCTGGGTAATATTGAGAACCGAGCAGCTACTTCGTGTGGTCATATTTACGGGAAAACAAAAATTTCGGCAGAATCGAATACCTGCGGAGGTCCCGCTTTCAGCCGTTATCCTGCCATGTTCAAACAGCGCAGTGACCGTTTCTTTGCCGAAGGTATCAATAATACTCTTTTGCATGTTTATATCAGTCAGCCTTATGAAGAAAAAACGCCGGGCGTAAATGCGTCTTTCGGGAATGAGTTCAACAGAAAAAATACATGGTTTTCTCAACTGGATGTTTTTATCGACTATCTGAAACGAACAAATTATATGTTGCAACAGGGCTTGAATGTGGCCGATGCAGCTTATTTTATTGGCGAGGATACCCCAAAAATGACAGGAATCACTGATCCGGCTCTTCCTGTTGGTTATCAGTTCGATTATATGAATGCAGAAGTCATTGAAAAACAGATGACGGTTAAAAAAGGCTTGATAACCTTGCCTCATGGTACACAATACAGGATTTTGGTTTTGCCGAAACTGGAAACCATGCGTCCCGAATTGCTGGAAAAAATCAAACAACTGGTCAACGATGGAGCGGTAGTCCTTGGTCCGGCACCACGCCGTTCGCCCAGTCTGCAAAACCAACCAGCAGCCGACCAACAGGTACAGGCGCTGGCGTCTGAACTATGGGGTGACGTTGATGGCGTAAAGGTAAAATCGCGTAATTATGGCAAGGGGATGATTATGAACGGTGTGAGCATGAAAGAAGCTTTCGATTTGATTCACTGCGCACCCGATTGCAAACTGCCCGAAGACCGCAGCATTCATTTTGGACACCGGACAATGAACGATGGTGAAGTTTATTTTGTTAGCAACCAGTCAGAAGAAACAAAATTGATTACTCCTGAATTTAGAGTAAAGGGTTTGCAACCGGAGCTTTGGACTGCAACCACAGGCGCTGTGCGTATCCTTCCGGCTTTTGAACAAACGGAAAATGCGACAGCTGTTCCATTAAAACTGGCTCCATATGAAAGTACTTTCGTGGTATTTCGCAAAAAAGCAGTTGCATCCAAACTCTATGGTATCGAAGGCAATTATCCGACTCCGGTTGTGTTGACGGATGTGAAAGGCCCGTGGAGAGTTCAGTTTGACGCAACTCAGAGAGGACCTGAAAAACCTTTAATTTTCAACTCTTTGCAGGACTGGACTACCTCTTCGGATGACAGAATAAAATATTATTCGGGTACGGCAATCTATAACGGGCAATTTAACCTGAGCAAATTGCCGGGTAAGGATCAGGTAATTGTTGACCTGGGAAATCTGACTGCAATGGCTAAAGTTTGGATTAACGGGGTTTACGTTGGTGGAGTATGGACTCCTCCGTATCAGGTCAATATTTCAAAAGCAATCAAAAAGGGCAACAATGAAATAAAGATAGAGGTGGTTAATACATGGATGAACCGTCTGATCGGTGATTTTAAATTGCCTGAAAACCAACGTCCAACCTGGTGCTCGGTGAATCCTTATAGTGCAGACAGCAAATTGCAACCTTCTGGATTGTTCGGCCCAGTTACAGTGTCGAGTGTGAAGTATTGATCATGTAAAAATGAAAAAGGATCTTTTTTTTCTCCTGACAATCTGGATTTACTTTTCTTCAGGTGTATTGGCTAAAAATACAGAGACCCATTCCAATGTGTCTCCTGAAGAAATGGCCGCCTGTCAGCAATGGACTGATAAGGAATTTGCTCAAAGCGATGCCTTGCCGTTTAGTTTTACTTACGAAGGCATATCGTCGGATAAATTTCTGGCAAAATGCAAAATGCAGTTCCAATCTAAAGGATTGAGCAATGACCGTAAGCAGGAGGTTCGTATCTATACTGATCCGGTAAGCGGGTTGGAAGTGCGTTGTGAAATGGTCCGGTATGCCGACTATCCGGCAGTGGAATGGGTCGTTTACCTTAAAAATACGGGAAAATCAAGAACCGGAATTATCGAAAACTTGCAGGCCCTGAATGTTCCGTTCGATTTGGGCGGGCACGATGATCTTTATCTAAATTATAACGAAGGCGGAAATTCGGGACCGAAAGATTTTAAGCCCAACCGGGTGAAAATAGATCCGCAGACGCCTCAAAAATTCGGAGCATTCTGGGGTGGTTTCCCAACTGCCGAAACTCTGCCGTTTTTCAACGCCGAATGGAATTCCGGGAAGCAGGGAGTAATCAGCGCGGTAGGCTGGCCGGCGCAGTGGCAGTCCACTTTCGATCGTTCGGTTAATACTGCTATGACCGTTAAAGTTGGACAAATTAAAACCAGGTTGTATCTGAATCCGGGTGAAGAGATACGTACTCCGCTGGTGGTGCTTATGTTTTGGCAAGGGTCTCATGATGAGGCTCAAAATATGTGGCGTCGCTGGATGTTCGATTACAACCTTCCCCGGCCGGGAGGTAAATTGCCCGAGCCGATCCTGGAAGCTGCCAGCTCGGCATATTTTGCCGAAATGTTTCATGCGACCGACAAAGACGAGATAGAATTCATCGACCGTTTTCTCGAAGAGGGAATCAAGCTCGATTATTGGTGGATGGATGCCGGCTGGTATCCTAATAAAGGCGGCAGTTGGCAGGATTTTCTGGGAACCTGGGTGCCCGACAAAAAACGATATCCGAATGGACTGCGAGCCATCAGTGATCATGCCCACTCCAAAGGCGAAAAAACAATCCTGTGGTTTGAACCGGAAAGGGTAACCGAAGGAAGCTGGATTTATAACAATCATCCGGAATGGACCCTGGGGTCGGGATCGACTCGTTTTTTCAATTATGGAAATCCTGAAGCCCTTGCCTGGATGACAAACCATGTGGATAGTGTGCTGACGAGTGAGACGATTGATTTGTATCGTCAGGATTTTGCGGTTTTTTCCTCTTCCTATTGGAACGAAGAGGATCAAAAATATCCCGATCGGCAGGGAATTGCCGAGATCAAACATGTTGTCGGATACCTAAAGTACCTCGACGAATTGCGGAAACGCCATCCCGACATGCTTATCGATATCTGTGCTGCCGGAGGAAAACGGTTGGAAATGGAAAACCTGAGACGAGCCGTTCCGCTTTGGAGAAGCGATTATGCCTTCGAACCTATCGGCGTGCAGGGCCAGACCTACGGATTATCGTCTTGGATTCCTTTCTCAGGTGCAGGTGTAAACAGCATCAATACCTACGATTTTCTAAGCAATATGAGTCCGTCCACGGTGCTCAATCTGGATGTAAGAAACAAAACTGCCGATTATCCCTTGCTTCGCCGGTTGTTGGCACAATGGAAAGAGGTACGGGATGATTACCGGGGCGACTATTATCCTTTAACACCTTACAGCCTTGAAAAGAATGTTTGGATTGGTTGGGAATTCTTTTGCCCTGAAAAGGGAACCGGATTTATCCAAATATTTAACCGACCAGAATCGATATGTGATTCAGATCTATGCCGGTTAAAAGGGTTGAACAGAGAAAAACAATACCGTATCATCGATTTAGAAACGAATGAGAGTCGCCGGTATGATGGTGCCCGGTTGTTGGATGAGGGATTGAGATTTACCTTTAAAAAAGCGCCGGAAGCGAAATTGCTTCGCGTTGTTGAAGTAAAGTGAAGGAAGCACATTTGCCCGTTGAAATAGGGGCAACCGCTGAAAAACTAATGTAGAATTGTATGAAAAAAAATTGTATTCGTTTTTGGTTGTTATTGACAGCTTTTTTACCGGTAATGCTGTTTGCCGGCACAACATTTTCGGTCGATCCGGCTAACGGATACTGGAAAGTCTCCTCCGGTAGTCAATCACTGACTCAGATCACAACTTCATTAAATGGAAAGAATGTACTGTTGCATGCAAAAGCCGCCGGGTCGGGTTACCGTCTGACGGTGGATGGCCTTGAGGTAACTTCCGGTTTCAGGGTGGTCAACGGTCAGTGGGCTGAATTATCGGTGTCGGTACATAATCCAACGACAGATACATTGTATATTACAGCTTTCGAACCTTTGGTTGCCGGATGTGGACAGGCTCTGCAGGATGCCCGTTCTCAGGATCTGAATATTATGTGGGAGAGTGCCACTTACGATATGGGGCGGGCCAAGGATCACGAGAGCGCCTATTATTGCGCCCTCTATTCCGACAAAGACAAAACCGGTCCGGCATGGATGTTGACTTATCGTCCGCCCCAACTATGGACCTCCATGATTAAAAAAGAGGGTGACAAGCTGACCGCATTCGTCAACTTTCATGGGCGCAAATTTCCGGTTGACCCGGGAGAAACCATCACTTTCGATCCATTCATGCTGAGCGCTCAATTCAATGTGATGGAGGGCTGGCAGGCTATCGGAAAGCTTTATCAACCTGCGATGTCGGTGACTAAAGCGGTACAGCATTCGGGTTTTAATACCTGGGATTTCTTTAGAGGCCAGATTTCGGCAAAAGATCTTCAGCCTGTATTGGCTGATCTGAAATCTTTTAATGCGGAAAATAAGACTCCGCTCCGCTATTTTACCCTCGATGATGGCTGGTTTCCTCAGCGGGGTAGTTGGGAGTTTGACGAAACGAAATTCCCGGGTGGAGAACGTGGATGGAACAAGACGGTGCGTGATGCCGGAATGATCCCCGGCGTATGGATTGCTCCGTTTTGGTCGAACAAGGAACGGGTGGACGAGTTCGGAATGAACGTGCTGGAAGAGGTTCCTGACCATGTGATCCGCTATCGTGTCGATCCGAGCGATCCGAATGTGAGAAGATATGTTATCGAATGTTTTCGGAAACTCAGTCAGGCAGGTTACAAATACTTCAAGATCGATTTTCTTGCTTTGGCCTATACCGACCGGCCTTTCAAATATTCCAAATTTCCTCCCGAACGCGTACTTCGTGAGTTTATTCAGGAAATCAGGAAGGCTATTGGTAAGGATGCGTTCTTGTTGGGTTGCAGTACGGTGATTGCACCTTGCGCTATGATTTGCGATGGCGCGCGGATTATGTCGGACATTACCGAAAACTGGAACGTTACCAAAGAGATTTATCGGCATATAGCCTACCGCTATTGGATGAATGGTAATCTCTTTATTACCGATCCCGATTTCTTCGTGGGAAGAGGATATGAAACCCTCAAACAGGATGCCTCGCCAGGTATTGGTCTGGAAACCGGCGATCGTCAGTATGAAGGATTTGATTATACCAAGGCGAAAACCTGGGCGACAATGTGCTTTGCTTTAGGTGGCCATTTCAACTGGTCGGATCAACCATCGGGAGTGAAAAAAGAGATTTGGAATTTGGCGGCAACCCTGGCGCAATATGGACCCGGGACTCCGGGCGTTCCTCTCGATCTGATGGATACCGAGTATCCAACAAAGTGGGTGAGGGCAAATAACGGACAGAAATATCTGGCGCTGATCAATGTGAGTGACCAGCCTGTTACTGTTCGGATAACGGAGAAAGAGATGAAAGAACTGCATGGCTCCATTCTTTTATCCGATATCTTCTCGCACGAACAGATCCGGCATCCGGGTGGCGATCTGGAGGTGAAACTTAATGCTTACGAATCGAAATGTTTGGTTGTTGATAATAAAAAATAAATGAGATGAGAAAATATAAATTGTTGGCTGTTGGATTGTTAGTGTCGCTTTCGCTTATTTCAATCCAGGCTCAAAAGAGCTCGAAAACAAACAAAAAAACTAAAGCAGAGAATGCCTCCGGTGATAACTATTACCGCGATATTTATCCCGATACCTGGGTGGCCAATGATGCATTGGGCCGGTCGATGCCTGATTTTCAGGATGTGGGGAAGGTGAAGACCGATCAGCGTCGGGTGGTGGGAATTTTTTACATTACCTGGCATACTCAGGATCACTATAAAAATTTTAAGAGCCCTTATTCTGCCGATGTTGCCAAGGTGTTGAAAGGTGATCCCAATGCCCGTTTGGATGCCAAGAATCCACTTTGGACCGAAGGGTCCTACCATTGGGGCGAACCTGAAAACGGTTATTTTCTGAGTCAGGACGAGTACGTTATTCGCAAAGATATGTCGATGCTGGCCGATGCCGGAGTCGATGTTTTGGTGATGGATGTTACCAATGCCGTTCGTTATTGGGACGAATGGGAAGTGACATTCCGTACGATGGAAAAGATGAAAGCCGAAGGAAATAAAGTACCTAAGTTTATTTTTTGGGCATTCAACGGTCCGGTAATCACTGTTGTTCAGGATTTGTACGACCGTATCTACAAAGAAGGGAAATACAAAGATCTTTGGTACTATTGGGATGGAAAACCTTTGTTGTTGTACAATGGAACACCCGATTTTGATGCCAATAGCGGAGGCAACAAACACCCGAATCCGCACTACGATGCAACGGCTAAAATCGATACGAAGAATCCTCATTACGGCGATCCCGATTATACGGAAGAATTTTATAAAAATTATACCAAAGAAGTCAAGAATTTCTTTACGCTCCGTACCATGTGGTGGGGCTATTACGAATGGGGTGGAAAACGTTATATTGGCACCGAAGACAACTGGAGTTTCGGTTACAGTATGGCCGACTCCAAAGTTAAAAGCCTGAAACCGGAGGAATTGGTATCTACCCATAAAGGACAATTGGAAGAAGCGGCCGTTACTCCGGCTCAACACCCGGTTACCATGACCAGTGAAAATATGGGCGTTGGAAAATCGTGGTCGCGGCAATATGGAGAACCGAAGTTGAATCAGTACGATACTCCCGATTCGGCCTACGTTCCCTGGTTGGGAAAAACGGTGAAGGATCCCGAAGGTTACGGTATCTATTTCCAGGAACGCTGGGACGATGCCTTGAAAGCCAATCCTCAATTCCTGTACATCAACGACTGGAACGAATGGACGGCTGGTAAGTATCAGCCAGAAGGCGGAGGAAATACTCCATGGTTGGGACGCAACAATTCGTTCTATTTTGTCGATCAGTATAACTCTGAATTCAACCGAACCGTGAGTCCCATGAAAGGAGGTTATACCGACAATTATTATATGCAGATGGCTCAAAATATTCGTCGTTACAAAGGAATTCGCCCGGTGCCGGAGTTGAAAGGTTATTCCAAAATCAAGCTCGATGGCAAATTTAATGACTGGAATTCGGTTTCGACCGAATATCGTGATACCAAGGGCGATGTTGCACACCGCGATCATAACGGTTATGGCGGATTGCATTACACCGATAATTCAGGACGCAACGATTTTGTTACCCTGAAAGTGGCTGTAGATAAGCAAAACTTGTTCTTTTATGCCGAAACAAATGAAAAGATAACCAGTTCGTCGGATAACAACTGGATGCTTTTGTTGATCGATGCCGATAAAAATCCCTCTACCGGCTGGTTTGGTTATGATTATGTGATCAATAAAAAGGTGAAAGACAGTCAGACAACAACGTTGATGAAGTATGATCCGTCTCATCCCGAAAATCCATGGGCGGAAGTTGCAGAATTGAAATATCGTTGTGTAGACAATAAACTGGTGGTGGAAGTTCCCCGATCATTGCTGGGTTTTACCAACAATGCATTTACTTTCGATTTTAAGTGGAGCGACAACGCTTCGGATTTGAACGATCCGATTTCGCTTTGTACACATGGGGATACAGCCCCCAACAGGAGATTTAACTATCGTTGTATCTGGTCGAAATAAAGAAGACAGCCCTTTGAAGAGAATGTTGATTCTGGTAGGGCCTTAATATAAATGAGATAAACCATCAAATAGAATGAATTGAAAATGAACAGAATGAAAACTTTATCCCGATTTTTACTCTTTTGGGGCTTGTGTGGAGCCTCTTCGTTGGCTCAGGCGCAACTTCCATTGGGGGCTAATTTTACAGACGCTTCCAGAGTGCGTTCTACCAGCTTGACGCGTAAATATCTTACGGCCGAACGCATAGTCTGGACATCAGACCCTTCCGGACAAAAGGTTCAAAATGCGGAAAATATCCTGAAACCAGGAATCGGACAGGCAGACCTGAATCAGGGTAAATATTTGACTCTGGTAAATGATCAAGATTCTAAGGCCGGAGTGATTCTCGATTTTGGGCGCGAAATTCAGGGAGGAATAGAAATTATAACTACGATCAACAATCAGAATCCGGTAGGGCATGTCCGTATTCGTTTTGGGGAATCGGTCAGTGAAACGATGAGCGATGCAGGTAGCGATGGTGCCTCCAACGATCATGCCATGCGCGATATGGTGGTTCAGTTGCCCTGGTTAGGTCGATTCGAAATGGGCAATTCCGGTTTCCGTTTTGTACGCATCGATTTGGTTGATCCCAATACGAAAATCGAGATCAAAGAGGTGAGTGCCACTTTCACTTACCGCGATATACCTTACCTCGGATCGTTTAGCTGTAACGATGAACGGTTGAATAAAATCTGGATGACAGGCGCTTATACAGTACACCTCAATATGCAGGATTACCTGTGGGATGGAGTGAAACGAGACCGCCTCGTGTGGGTGGGCGATATGCATCCCGAAGTGATGACCATCAATTCGGTGTTCGGCAATAATGGCGTTGTACCCAAAAGTCTCGATTTGGCACGCGATTTGACTCCGCTGCCTAACTGGATGAACGGCATCAGCTCCTATTCGATGTGGTGGATTTTGATTCAACGCGATTGGTACTATTATCAGGGAAATCTGGAATATCTCAAACAGCAAAAAAGTTATCTGACGGCTTTGCTACACCAGTTAGCTACAAAAATTGATCCTTCCGGCAAGGAAATTCTGGAAGAGTCTCGTTTCCTCGATTGGCCTTCCAGTGAAAATAAAGAGGCCGTGCATGCCGGTCTCCAGTCTATGATGGTGATGACCTTTAAGGCCGGTGCTGAATTGTCCCGCATTTTGGGAGATAATGAAACAGCTCAGTTGTGTACCTCTTCTATCGAAAAGCTGAAGAAACATATTCCCGGAATGGCCGGTTCTAAACAGGCAGCTGCATTGTTGGCCATCTCTGGGTTGATGAATCCGGCTCAGGCCAATTCGGGAATGCTGGCACAAGACGGGGTGCATAAAATGTCGACTTTTTACGGCTACTATATGTTGAAAGCCCGTGCAATGGCCGGCGATTATCAGGGAGCTATCGATAATATCCGCGAATATTGGGGAAGCATGCTCGATTTGGGAGCCACAACCTTTTGGGAAGATTTTGATATTGACTGGATGAAAAATGCATCCCGCATTGATGAGGTAGTACCCGATGGTAAGGTTGATGTGCACAAAACATATGGCGGCTATTGCTATAAAAAATTTCGCCACAGCTTTTGCCATGGCTGGGCGTCAGGGCCGACAAGCTGGCTTAGCCAATACGTTCTGGGTGTGAATGTACTGGAACCAGGCTGTAAAAAAATTAAGATAGAACCACATTTGGGTGATCTTAAATGGGTAAAGGGAACTTTCCCGACTCCGTTTGGCGTGCTTGAAATTGAACATCAAAAACAAGCCGATGGCAAAGTGAAGACAACCTTCAAAGCCCCGAAAGGTGTGAACGTTATTCTTTAATTATTGTATTGAAAATGAGAATTCTAAATATGAATGCAGGAAAAATGAAGCGGAGAAATATTGTATTGCCGGTAGTATTGGCTATTAGCGTTTGCTCATGCTTTCAGATGTTTGCGCAGCCTGGAAAAAACTCAGCACAAGCACTTGAACAAAAGGTGGAGGCTATCCTGAAGCAAATGACCATCGAGGAAAAGGTAGCTATGTGCTCGGGAAATGGAGGATTTAAAGGAGTGGAACGACTCAAAATTCCGGGTACAGCTTGTACTGATGGTCCTCGTGGACCCAATTGCCAGGTGGGGACAACTGCGTTTCCGGCCGGCATCTTATTCGGATCCACCTGGAATCCTTCTATTGTAGAAAAAGCAGGTAAGGTAATAGGAGAAGAAACCCGTGCGATGGGACGTGGGGTTCTTTTGGGTCCGGGGTGTAATATTTTGCGTGATCCGCTTAACGGACGTTTTTTTGAATATTATACCGAAGATCCCCTGCTGAACGGAGCAATTGCTGCAGCTCAAATTCGGGGTATCCAAAGCGAAGGCGTGGCTGCCTGTATCAAACACTATGCCTGCAACAATCGGGAAGACAACCGCAATTTTTACATGTCGATGATTGACGACCGTACCCTGAACGAAATTTACCTTCCGGGATTTAAAGCTGCTGTCAGGGACGCAAATGTATGGACAGTAATGACCTCAGCCAATGGTGTGAATGGCGAATTTGTGAGCGATAGTAAAAAAATGCTGACGGATATTCTGAAAAACCGTTTTGGGTTCGACGGCTTTGTGATGACCGACTGGCTGCAAACCCGTTCGGTTGAAAAAGCTGCTTTTGCCGGACTGGATGTTTCGATGCCGGGTGGCGACAATTGTGGGTTCGGTACTCCTTTGCTCGAAGCGGTAAAAGCAGGGAAAGTGCCCGTCAGTGTTGTAGATGAGAAAGTACGACGCATTTTGCGCGTATATGGCCGGATTGGCTTGCTCGATGGCCGTGATTTGAGTGCAGGAGCTTCTATTAATACAAAGGAACATCAACAAACCGCCTTACACACAGCCGAAGAAGGAATTATTTTATTACAAAACAAGAATAATGCGTTACCTCTTAACAAACAGACAGTAAAGAAGGTTTTGGTAACGGGTCCTAATGCCGACAAACGTTTTTGTTTGCTGGCCATGGGCGGAAGTTCCTGGGTTGAATCGCCTTACGAAATCACAGTTCTGAAAGGAATTCAAAACGAACTCGGAGCAGATCGCGTTAACTATATATCGTCCGACGATTTGGGAGGCTATCAGTTGATTCCGGAAAATGTGTTAAGCTCTGTTGGCGGAAAGAACGGATTCCATACCTGCTATTACGTTAAGGGAAAGAACGAACCGGTATTGGAACGAACCGAATCGAATGTGAATTTTATGTGGGAAATGAAGTCTCCCGATCCGTCGATTCCGGTCGATCAATTTCGCGAAGCCCGTTTTGATGCACAAATTATGCCTCCGGTCGACGGAAAGTATACCTTCCGGTTTATCACCGGCGGTGGTTCGGCGTTGGTCTATAATAACGAATGGGCTGGAGCTCCGATGGCAGTTGCCGATCCGGGGCGTGGCACTGGAACTGTTACGGCAGCTGTCGATTTGAAAAAAGGTGTTCCTTTTCATTTGTGCGTAATTTACTCCAAAGGCAGTGGTGACGCAGCCATGCGTATCGAGTGGGAAATGCCCGAATCGTCTCTTCAGCAGATGCAACTGACCAAAATCGACGAAGCTGCCCGTGAAGCTGATGCCGTTGTTTATGTCGGTGGATTGGATCATAGCATTGACACCGAAGGTCGTGACAGGGTGAGCCTGGCATTTCCGCTGGTTCAGGAAAAGCTAATCAACCATCTTGCAGGCCTGAATAAGAAAGTGAATGTTGTTTTAATCAACGGATCGCCGCTTGAAGTCGGAGGTTTTCTTCCGAATGTGGCTTCGCTGACCGAAGCCTGGTATCCGGGAATGGAAGGTGGCAATGCAGTTGCAAAAATGTTGTTTGGCGATATTGATCCTTCGGGGCGCCTCTCTTTTTCCTGGACTAAAAAGCTGGAAGATTCCCCTTGCGTGAAGTTGGCAAGCCAGAACCATGATGCGGTTAACTTTGCGGAAAAACTGATGATCGGTTACCGCTATTTTGATACCAAGCAAGTTGAACCTCAGTTTCCTTTTGGTTACGGATTAAGTTATGCAACATTTGCTTACACAAAGATGAATGCGGTTAAGGCAGGAAATCATGCTGTAAAGGGAAGCCTTATGGTTAAAAATACCAGTAAACGGGATGGCTATGAAGTCGTACAAATTTACGTAAAACCGCTAACGCCTTCGGTCGAACGCCCGGTACACGAACTGAAAGCATTCAAAAAAGTATTTGTGAAAGCCGGTCAAACTGTAAAAGTCGATTTTACGTTGGATGATAGTTCATTCTCTTATTTCGATCCGGGAAAAAATGATTGGGTGGTAGATCACGGGAGATACGAAATTCAGGCGGGTGCCAGCTCTCGGAATATTTTGGCTACTGTAAAGACTGTTTATTAATTTTGAGAAGTAGCTGTATTTATTTCTTGAGTAAATAATACAGGTCATATGCCGGATGGGTGTCTTAAAGCACACTCATCTGGCATTGTTTGCTATAATGAGGTCCGTTTCTTACGGATCTTGTTGAAAATTTGCTTATATCAAAATATAAAGGCGAAGTGTCATTTTCTTTAGGTCGTGTTTTGTACATATCCGTATCTTTGAATGCTGAAATTAACCTAAATTAAAAAATAACTCTAAAATATACAATCGAAGTTATTTGTGTGTGGGCTATATTTATTTGAAGGCAATAATAGTTTGTTGTTCGTTGTATTGTATTGATAATGAGCTGTTTTGAGATCTCTATTTCTGTTGGCATGTGTAATTGATAGAATTGTTGCTTTGCTATTAAAGCATCGTCATATTTTCTAAAGATTTCGAGTCTCTTGCTATACAAGAAAGATATGATACAGCTCATAATGACTATACTGAAGCAAATTTGCAATCGAGCGAACTTTATCTGAGTCTTACACGAAAATTATTAACAGAGAGAATAAAAATTTTATTTATGATGAAAAGATGCGTGCGTATTTGTTTTTTTATGCTATTAGTATCCGGGGTAGCTTTTTCACAAGCCTACAAGGATTCGAAACAGCCTGTTGAAAAGAGAATTAAGTCGATACTCTCTCAAATGACATTGGAAGAGAAAATTGACTATCTGGGTGGTGCAAATGACTATTATATACGTGCTATACCTCGTTTGGGTATACCTGCCATTAAAACGAGCGATGGACCGGTAGGGTCACGCAATGACGGTAAATCGACCGCTTATCCGGCGACGGTTTTAGCGGCATCGACCTGGAATGTGAGCCT
Source organism: Bacteroidota bacterium (assembly GCA_030706455.1). Lineage (GTDB taxonomy): Bacteria > Bacteroidota > Bacteroidia > Bacteroidales > Paludibacteraceae > Microbacter. Next base: position 16,348 of record JAUZOL010000001.1, on the reverse strand, counting down.
GCTGAAAGAACTGGGCGAAGCGTTGGCTTCCGATTGTCACGCGCGTGGCGTGCATATTTTGTTGGCTCCGGGGGTGAATATTTGTCGTGCTCCTATGGGTGGTCGCAATTTTGAATATATGGGCGAAGATCCTTATCTGGCCGGAAGAATGGCAGTGGCTTACATCAAAGGATTACAAGGTAAAGGAGTAGCGGGTTGTATCAAGCATTATGCCGGAAACGAACAGGAATGGGATCGTAACAAGGTCAGCTCTAATATTGATGAACGAACCTTTCAAGAGATTTATCTTCCTGCTTTCAAAGCTGCTGTTAAGGAAGGAAAAGTTGCTACGGCAATGGATTCTTATAACTTGCTCAATGGAGAACATGCCACCCAAAACAGTCACTTAAATAATGATATTCTGAAAAAAATGTGGGGTTTCGACGGAATCCTGATGTCAGACTGGGGGGCAACTTATGACGGAATTGCAGCCGCTAAAGGGGGGCTGGATCTTGAAATGGGATCGGGCGACCACATGAACCGGGCCACTTTGATTCCGGCTATTAAAAACGGAGTCATTTCTGAATCGTTGATTGATGAAAAAGTGAGCCGTATCCTCAGAATTATCTTCCGTTACGGATTTTATGATCGTTCACAGCAGGATAAACGTATTCCTTTGGATAATCCCGCCAGTGCCAATGTCGCTCTAAAAGTGGCCAGGGAAGGCGTTGTCTTATTGAAAAATGAAGGGAATATTCTTCCTTTGAACGATACGAAAATTAAAAAGATTGCCGTTGTCGGACCGAATGCCAATCAATATGTATTTGGAGGTGGAAGCTCACAAACTATGCCCTTTCATTGTGTAACTACATACGAAGGAATAAAGAATCTGGTTGGCAATAAAGTGAGTGTCGACTGTGTAAGCGAAAGTCAGAATGTGGGAGAGATGATTCAAAATGCGGTTTTCTATGCAGATGCGGATTGTAGTGCTAAGGGCCTCAAAGGCGAGTATTTTAATAATATGACTTTGTCGGGTGATCCCGCATTTAAGCGTACCGATGAAAAAATAGATTTCAACTGGGGAACCGGAACTCCGAATAGCGATGTAAAGGACTTCCCGTCAGATGGGTTTTCTGTCCGCTGGACAGGATTTGTCCGCTCGTCGGTTAGTAGTGTTTATACTTTTGTTGCAAAAGGTGATGATGGTTACCGTCTTTGGGTAAATGGCAAACTTGTGATCGATGGCTGGAGAGATCAGCCGGCCACACAGCAAATAGGGGCTGTTGCCATGGAAGCAGGAAAAACTTATGAAGTTAAACTAGAATACTATGATCGTGCCGGTGGTGCCGAAATCCATTTGGGATGGGCCGACAATGGAAAGTCGATAGCAAAAGCAGTGCAAACAGCTTCGTCTGCTGATGTGGCAGTTGTTTGCGTTGGATTTAATGGTGAGTTTGAACAGGAAGGTCAGGATCGTAAATTTGAACTTCCCGGCGGTCAGAGTGAATTGATTAATGCCGTAGCTAAAGCCAATCCGAATACCATCGTTATTTTGAATGGCGGAGGCAATATCTATATGCAACCCTGGTTGGCAAATGTGAAAGGATTGTTGCATGGCTGGTACACAGGTCAGGAAGGAGGAACCGCTCTTGCCGAAATTTTGTTTGGTAAAGTCAATCCGAGTGGTAAATTGCCCGATACGTTCGAAAAAGAATGGAGTGATAATCCCACACACGACAGTTATTACGATACTGAAAAGCAGCTGAATGTTACGTATAAGGAAGGTTTACTGGTTGGCTACCGTTATTATGATACAAAGAAGGTGAAACCACAATTTCCGTTTGGTTACGGATTGTCTTATACTACATTTGCATATGCAAACATGGTTGTTAGTAAGAATGGTAGTCACGCAGCAACAGGAAGTGTCCTGGTAAAAAATATCGGTAAACGTGATGGCTATGAAGTGGTTCAGGTTTATGTAAAACCATTGGCTCCGTCTGTTACCCGCCCGGTTCACGAACTGAAAGCGTTCAAGAAAGTATTTGTAAAGGCCGGTCAGACTGTGAAGGTCGATTTTACATTGGATGACAGTTCATTCTCTTATTTCGATGTTCAGAAAAACAGTTGGGTGGTAGATCATGGTCAATATGAAATTCAGGCGGGTACCAATTCCCGTGATATTTTAGCAACAGCCAAGGTTGTTTATTAACGCATAGCTATTCAATAAAGAGGTGCTTCGGGCTTGTTTAATACAACCTGTTGCACCTCTTTTTTTTGATCATTTTTGGATTTGAAAAATGGAGAATTGTCACTTTATAAGAGTCATCTATTCTGTCAAAATGGAAAGAAAAAATGTCATTTTCTTCGGGTCATTATGCTCGGATTTCTCTATTTTTACATCATAAAATCAGTTTTTTGAAAATAATTATATGGTCCTCCTTTTTAGTGGCTAATAAAGAATATATTTCTGTGGTTTTTAGCCGAAAGCAAATGATGGTTAATAGGATAGAATTCGCTATAGCAGACATCAATAATTTTAATTGATAGAGAATGAAACCATTAAAAATGATAGTTTTTTTCTTGCCCCTGACAATTTTAATGTCGGAGGCAAATGCTCAAAATGCTCCGGGTATTGATTATACCGCAAACAAGATGAAGGTATATTCAAAAACAGCAAAAGCTCTACCTTCTTTTATTCCGTTAGAGTTGGGTGATATAAAACCAACCGGTTGGCTCAAAGATTGGGCTACTGATGCTGCAAATGGGATCACCGGACATTTGGATGAATACATAGATGTTTTTAAACATGGGTGGAAGGGCTATGGGTTTCAGGCAAGAGGCGTGAATGAAGATGGTACGGGTTGGCCGCTTGAACAATGCAGTTACTGGTTGGATGGGGCCGTTAAATTAGGATACATGCTACAAGATACAGCACTGATCAGAAAAACATCTTCACGTCTGGATATAGTTGTCAATGGTGTATTGAACGGAGGTGAATCGTTTATCTATTGGAAACCTCAATCGATTGTCAATGATTGGTTTAATAATTGGGGACATGGACTTATGGGACGTGCTTTGGTTTCCTATTATCAGGCTACACATAAACCCGAAATAAGACAAGCACTTGAGAAGGTGTATAGAACATTCCCGATAAGAGTTTCCCGCGACTCTACCGAGTGTATGCAACGGGGAGCAACTAATATCGATGCGATGGTGGAAACTTACCTTATAACTGCGGACAAAACCATTCTTGATAAAATTATTGCCTATGGCAAAAATCGAAGTGTTATTGATGAGGAAGAAAGATGGCTTCATAAAAGAGTTGTTTCTTCGGATTTCCATCATGGAGTTACTTTTTATGAAACATTGAGAGTGCCGGCCATGATGTATTCCTGGACTGGAAATATAAAGGAGCTTCATGCCTCAGAAAGAATTCTGGAATGGGGCGAAAGTAAAAATTTGCTTCCTGTGGGAGTCTGTTCTTCCCAGGAATACCTGTCGGGAATAGGATCTTTTAGAAATATTGAAACCTGTGATGTGCCGACTTCTATGTGGTCGCTTTTATGGATGATGCGTTTGACCGGCCAAAGAAACTGGGGTGATAAGATTGAAAAAATATTTTTCAATGCAGGCCCTGCTCCCATGGCGCGTGATTTCAAAACTATGTGCTATTATCAGTCACTCAACAGATTTAGTAGTACGCTTCCCGAAGAAGCTGTTATTCCGGGCAAGGATGATATGAAATTTACCGATCATGGTCATGAGGTTTTATGCTGCGTGGGAAACTGTAACAATATTATTCCTGACTATATCGGTGGCATGTGGATGGCAACAATGGATAATGGCTTGGCAGCTACTTTGTATGGGCCATGTGTCGTAGAGAAACAGATTAAAAAAGAAAAACTCATTATCAATTGTAATACGACTTATCCTTTCGATGATAATATTGACATGACGCTTACAATGTCGAAGGCAATCACTATGCCAATTTATCTCCGAATTCCGGAATGGTGTGCTCATCCGTCCATAAAGATAAACAATAAGAAAGTGGAAGTAAAAGCAGAAAGAGGATTTGTGAAAATTGCACGAACCTGGCATCCCAATGATAAAATTCAGCTTTGTTTTCCTATGGAAGCGCAGGTGCAGCAGGGATATGAAACCATTTATCCGCAAACTGACTATTTTGTAAAAGGAGGCTATAAAAATGCGTCGGATACAACCATTCATAATCCATACGAATGTGTGACATACGGACCACTTTTGTTTGCATTACCAATACCGGATGTGAATCCTAACCAAGAGGTTGAACATTCAAAATTCAATTATGCATTGGATATCGATCATGACCATTTATCCAACCAAATTGCAATCATAAAAAAAACATTGACAGGAAAATGGTTCTGGCAATTGGATGCCCCGATACAGTTAAAAGTTAGGGTAAAGGAGTTTGACTGGAATCCCACAGATGCACAGCCACTTCCGGCAATTCCTATTAAGGATGGCAAAGAAGCAACTGTCGATTTAGTGCCTTATGGATGTGCGAAATTTAGAGTAACAATGTTTCCTGTGACAGAAAAATCATGGATTTCCTTTAAATTCAGGTAGGTGTTTGTGTCAAAATCCGAATGTAAAGTGTCATTTTCTTCGGTTTTTTATTCAGATGTCTCTTCTATATTTGCACTTAAAAATTTAGGGTTTGTAAATTCTTAAGTCGATTCTTATTAACAGATGTTTATGTGTGGTTTGTTGAAGTTGTATTTACATAAAATTTTTTTTTTATCCACTCAGCTTTTTGAAATTTGTGTTGAAGTGATTATCTGAAAAATAGGCATTAAGGCCTTTCGAAGAATCTGGACAGGAAAATCGATGGCGGATTTTACAAAATAGCACCGGACTATTCTGTAATAGCATTAAAAATAAATACCTTATATCATGAATCAATTAAATATAAAAAAGGAGAATAATAATTCTTTTTTATTTCGTTCTCTGAGCGTTGTTGTGCTCTTGGTAATGACGGTTGTTTCAGGTGTTGCTCAGGCAGCATCAAATTCAAAAGCAGATCCGAAAGCAATAGTTGAAGTTGGTAATGCCCGTTTTACCGTGTTGGCTCCCAATTTGATTCGGATGGAGTGGGATAGTACCCATCAGTTTGCAGATAAAGCTTCTTTCTTTGTTGTTAACCGAAATTTACCGGTTCCGGCTTTTAAAAAAAAGGAGAATGCACAACAAGTGATTATCAGCACTGATGTGCTGGTTTTGAAGTACAAGAAGAATACCGGCAATTTTACAGATAAAAACCTGGAAATTACGTTTAAAGACGGTAAGAAGGTCGTGAAATGGATCCCCGGAACGAAAAATGCCGGAAATCTGAAGGGCACCTATCGTACACTTGATAATTGTAAAGGCCAGTTATACGATGAAAAAACGCCGATTAATCTGGAAGAGGGCTTGTTGTCGACAGAAGGATGGACAATGATTGACGATTCGAAGAATTTCTTGTTTGACGGAAGTGATTGGAGTTGGGTCGAAGCCCGTTCAAATAAAAATGTACAGGACCTTTATTTTATATGTTACGGAAAAGATTATAAAAAAGCGCTCTACGAATTTACTCAAATTGCAGGCAAAGTGCCCATTCCTCCTAAATTCGCTTTTGGTTACTGGTGGTCGCGCTACTGGAATTATTCGGATGACGAGTTACGAACGTTGGTAGGCGATTTTCACGAAAATAAGATTCCTCTCGACGTGCTGGTGGTGGATATGGACTGGCATAAGACCAAGGGACTGAACACCTGGGACTCATTCGGGCAGTTGGCCGGTTGGACTGGTTATACCTGGGAAAAGAGCTTGTTCCCGGAACCGAATAATTTTTTGAAATGGGTGAAAAATCAGAACCTGAAAGTGACGTTGAATTTACATCCGGCTTCAGGAATCCCGGCTGACGAACATCCATATTCTGCTTTTGCCAAAGCAATGAATTTCGATACAACTGCCCATGCTCCGATTCCTTTCGAGGCGGCGGACAAAAAATACATGAGCAATTTGTTTGACATTGTGTTGCACCCCATGCAAAAGGCAGGGGTAAGCTTCTGGTGGCTCGACTGGCAGCAGTGGCCGGATTCGAAAAAAGTTGACGGACTGAGTAATACCTGGTGGCTTAATTACTGTTTCTTTAGCGATATGGAGCGACAGGGAGAGCAACGTCCGATGTTGTATCACCGTTGGGGAGGTCTTGGAAACCACCGTTATCAGATCGGTTTTTCGGGCGACGTAATCATTGATTGGTCATCACTCGAATTCCAGCCCTATTTTACATCTACCGCTTCGAATGTGTTGTATGGCTATTGGAGTCACGACCTTGGCGGTCACTTCTCTAAAAACCCCGATCCTAATTTTCGCGTTGATCCTGAATTGTATGTTCGTTGGATGCAGTACGGCGCTTTGAGCCCGATTTTCAGAACTCACTCAACAAGAGATATTCGTATTAAAAAGGATCTCTGGCTTTTCCCGTATAACTACAGGAAGGCATTGCTGGATGCGGTTAATCTGCGTTATTCTTTGGTTCCCTACATCTATACAATGGCGAAGGAAGATTACGATACCGGTATTTCTCTTTGCCGTCCAATGTATTATGATTATCCCAATGCTGCGGAAGCCTATAGCTTTAAGACCGAATATATGTTTGGCGACAATTTATTGATAGCTCCTGTTGGTTCGCCAGCTAAAAATGAATTCTCGACAGTGAAAGTATGGCTTCCTGCAGGGACTGATTGGTACGAATGGAAGACCGGAACAATGTTGAAAGGCGGCCAAACGGTTGATCGTAAATTTCTGTTGGACGAATATCCCATTTATGTAAAAGCAGGATCCGTTATTCCGATGTATGACAAAGTAGATAATCTGGAACGTCCGGTGAATGGATTGGTAGTAAGTGTATTTCCGGGAGATAACGCTTCTGAAGGTAAACTTTACGAGGATGCCGGTAATGATCAGGGATACCAAAAGGGTGAATTCGGAATAACAGTGATGAAAAAAGAAGTTTTGCCTGACGGAAAGGTGAAGATAACCATTCTGCCACGTAAGGGTGCATATCCCGGAATGTCAGCAAAACGAGATCTGGAAATTCGCTTCTATGGTATATCAATGCCTGAAAATATTGCGGTGAACGGTCAGCAGGTGGCTTATTCTGATTGCAATAAAGAAAATACATGGAGTTATACCGCACGGGATTTGACAGCCCATGTTACCATGCCACAGGTTGCATGTGACCAACCTTTTGAATGTATCGTGAGTTTTCCGGCCAATGCTGTAAGTGTGGATGGCGTGGTTGGCAAAATAAGCAGACTTAAATTGGCAACTGACTGTATCAAGAACAACTGGAACAGAGGTGATGCTTTGCCTGAAATTATAGCATTAACCAATCAGACAGATGTACAGATTGCGTATCACCCGGAAGATTTTGCAAAGTTGATTCAAACGTTCAATAAAAACTATTCCTTATTGCCGGATGCTATCCGTACTATTCCGAATGTACCGGTTTCGAAAGAGACAATTGAAAAAAGCCTTGATTATATTGTTGAAAAATAAGTGTTTGAAAGGCTAATAATATTGTTATGAAGTTTATTGAAATTGGTATTAAAAGAATGCAGGCAAGATTTTTTCATGTTCAGTTGGCGTTGATTGTGGGAGCTTTGTTGTTGTCGCCGGTTTCCAATGCGGGCAATCATACTTCTGGTTCTCAGTCTACAGAAGCAGCGCGCAAACAGAAGATGGAACGCTTTATCAATGATCTTCTTAAACGCATGACTCTGGAAGAGAAAATAGGACAGATGAATCAGGTTGGTGGCACATTTGCCAATACCGGTCCTATCAATCCCCTGAGCGATCAGGGAAAGGAAATGCGTGAAGGAAAAATCGGTTCCGTGTTGAATCTTGCCGGCGTGGATGGAATAAGAAAGATTCAAAAGGTTGCCGTTGAAGAGACGCGGTTGCATATCCCATTGATATTCGGGCTGGATGTTATTCACGGGATGAAAACGATCTTCCCAATTCCATTGGGAGAGGCTGCCAGTTGGGATTTATCAGCGATGGAACGCTCAGCCCGCATTGCAGCCATCGAAGCCTCTGCCATGGGCGTAAACTGGACTTTTGCTCCTATGTTGGATATTGCCCGCGATGCCCGCTGGGGACGAATTGCCGAAGGGGCAGGAGAAGATACCTATCTGGGTGTTCAGATTGCTAAAGCACGTGTAAAAGGCTTTCAGGGCGATGATTTGAGCAAGAACAATACTATTGCTGCCTGTGCCAAGCATTATGCAGCTTACGGCGCTGCTATTGCCGGTCGCGATTATAATGCCGTGGATATGTCGGAAATTACCTTGAGAGATACTTACCTGCCACCTTTCAAAGCGGCTGTGGATGCCGGAGCAGCCACATTTATGTCTTCGTTTAATACGTTGAATGGCGTTCCGGCTACGGCCAACGAATTTTTACTTCGTAAGGTGTTGAAAGGCGAATGGAACTTTAACGGTTTTGTAGTTTCTGATGCCGGAGCTGTTGGTGAGCTTATCCCGCATGGCCTGGCCGCCGATGGAATAGAAGCTGCCAGGGCTGCCGCAAATGCAGGGCTTGATATGGATATGGGAAGTAATCAGTTCTTGCAGAACTTGCCTGATTTAGTCCGTAAAGGTTTGGTTCCGGAAAAAGTAATTGATGACGCTGTTCGTCGAATATTGAGAATCAAATACGAACTTGGCCTGTTTCAGGATCCGTATCGTTATTGCGATGAGCAACGAGAAAAAACAGAACTCCTCACGCCTGAACACGTAGCCGCTGCACGTGATATGGCACGTAAATCTATTGTTTTGTTGAAAAATGATTATCATTTGTTGCCACTGAAAAAGAGTATCGGAACCCTTGCTGTAATCGGGGCAATGGCCGATAGCCAGGGCGATATGATCGGATGCTGGGGTGGCGGTGGTGATGCAAAAGATGCCGTGAGTATTCTGCAAGGAATCAGATCGGCGGTATCGTCCCAAACTAAAGTATTGTATGCAAAAGGGTGTGAGATTGAGGCAAATGCCCCGGAAGATTTTACACCAGCCCTGGATATAGCCCGGCAGGCGGATGTGGTTGTTATGACTCTTGGAGAATCGGGAGGAATGACCGGAGAGGCGCATTCGCGGGCCAATATTAATATTCCCGGAAATCAGGAAGCACTGTTGAAGGAGGTAATTAAACTGGGTAAACCAGTGATAGTTTTGTTGACGAATGGTCGCCCGTTGACCATTTCATGGGTTGCTGATAATGTTCCTTCAATTGTTGAAACCTGGTTTTTGGGAAGCCAGGCTGGAAATGCAATTGCTGACGTGCTTTTTGGTGATTACAATCCCTCGGGTAAACTTCCGGTTTCTTTTCCGCGTGTGCTCGGACAGGTGCCGCTGTGTTACAATGAATTGAATACCGGCCGCCCTTTGGCGGAACATCCGGGTGATTTTTTTCGCTCCCGTTATAACGATGTCTCTAATGATGCTCTGTTCCCATTCGGTTTTGGACTGAGCTATACCACATTTGAATATTCGAACCTGCGGTTGAGTCAGAACGTTTTGACAAAAGATGGGAAGTTACAGGTGAGTGTGGATGTGAAAAATACAGGATACAGAAGCGGGGAAGAGTTGGTGCAGCTCTACATTCGTGACTACTATGCCTCGGTTTGTCAGCCGACACGTTTATTGAAAGGCTTCAAGAAACTGGCTATTGAACCGGGACAAACGAAAACCGTAACATTGACCCTGACACCGGAAGACTTGAAATACCATAACAGTAAAATGGAATGGACTGTTGAACCGGGTAAGTTTGGCGTATTTGTTGGCGGAAATTCACAAAATACACTGAATGAAGAATTTGTGTTGAAATAGATTGTAATTCAAATGATTGAGTAAAATAAATCAAAGAAAATAGATGTCAGAATTAGATCAAATAGTAGATAGTTTCGAAGTTGAAGGCGGAGTCAGACAAATAGTGCCTTTGGGTGAAGGGCATATTAATTCTACCTTCAAGGTTGACATAGAAAATGGTATGTCGGCATACGTGCTGCAGAAAATCAATCACGCTATTTTTCAGGATGTTGATCTGCTGCAGGATAATATAAAACGGATTACGGATCATATTCGCGCCAAATTGATTGAAAACAAAGAAGCTGACATTGACAGAAAAACGTTGACGATAGTTCCGGCAAGAGATGGGAAGCTTTATCATTTCGATGGAGAAAACTATTGGAGAATGATGCTGTTGATAACCGATTCCTATACATTGGATGTGGTTTCTCCCGAAAGTGCATACTGTGCGGGACAGGCATTTGGTGAGTTTCAGCGCTTGCTGTCCGACTTACCAGGCGAACCTTTGGGTGAGACAATTCCTGATTTTCACAATATGGAATTCCGGCTGAAGCAGTTTCGTGAAGCGGTGGCTGCTGATCCGGTTCATCGTTTGGGACAGGTAGCAGACTTAGTCGACGAGATAGAGCGAAGAGCTTCTGAAATGTGTATTTGCCAAGTTTTATTTAGCGAAGGTAAATTGCCAAAGCGCATCAATCACTGCGATACTAAAGTGAACAATATGCTTTTTGACAAAGAAGGCAATGTCCTTTGCGTGATTGATCTTGATACTGTGATGCCGGGATTTGTGGTTTCCGATATTGGTGACTTTATGCGGACAGCCGGTAATACGGGAAAAGAAGATGACGAAGAGCTGGATCGGGTTAGTTTCAATATGGAGATTTACCGTGCATACACAGCCGGTTATCTTGAGGTTGCTACAAAGTTTCTTACTCCGGTGGAGATCGGATTATTACCCTTCGGAGCCAAGTTGATGACCTATATGCAGTTGGTGCGATTTCTGACTGACTATTTAAATGGTGATGTATATTACAAGATTCATTATCCGGAGCATAATCTGCAACGGTCGAAGGCGCAATTCAAGCTATTGTTGTCAATAGAAGATAATTATAGAGAGATGCAGCTTTTTGTTAATGACTTAGAGCGTTGATAATTGATGTTATATATTGAGAATCTGTCGGTTTGAGACAGATATAATTGTTCTTTATTTTAAAGAAGGAGTACATGTTTTTAATAGGTTAATGAGACAAGGCCTCTGCGACGATGCAGGGGCCTTTGTTGTGTTTACACGGTATTGTTGAGTTTCCCGGTGTAAGTCTCGCATGCTACTTTGTTGTAGTCAGTATAGCCACTTCTTCGGAGAGGATTTGGGGCTGGCGATAAATATCAGCCTCCGACACGAAGTCATCGTGTTATTCCTCCAAAAAACAAACCGTGACCAGAAATTACTTCGGGCCACGGCTCTTCATTTTCTCTTTAGATTACTGTTCTGAATAAGTTTCTGATTCAGGAACGTTTTGGTTGTTGATTGTCATTGTGCTATATTCTGAAGGAGCGACATCGCGTCGCCCCTTTCTTTCCAAAATTCGTCCGCCTTAATTTACATGGCGAACATTACAACTGAAGTGTTATTTGTTTTTCTGCATACAAGCGAGACTTTGCCTTGATCTCTCTTGTAATGTTTATTTGCCTTTTATCTTGCTAACCAACACAACGGCACAAAGGTAATTGGAAGGCTTCAAACCGATGGTGTCAATTGCGACAAATTACGCTGTCGTTTTTTTCTATTTCGCTAACTTGAAATAAATATTTGTCATTTGAAGAAAATTACACTAATGATTGTGAAGTATTGGGTGTTGAAAGCGCAAAATGTATTTGCTGTTGAATAATCATTACGATGGAATGCTATTCATTCTTTTGATATGTTCTCTCTGCGTCTTGAAATACTCAGCTCGTTGTATTTCTCCGCTTTGTGTAATTAGTGTCGAATAGCGTTTGAGAGTTTCTATCCAGCGTTTTTGCTCCTGACATATTTCTCTGTTTTCAGAATTAATACCATTAATAGAAAATATGCGGATGTGGCAAAATTCGTAACTGTCTGATTTTAGGTGTGCATAGGGAGTCTCGAATTCAATATTGGAGAGGTAGATGGATATGGCATTGCCGTTGCTATACCGGCCAGCAATTGCAAAGCCTTCAATTTCACTTAGTAATGCCAAAAGTTCTCCCTGAATAAGCAAAAGATCAGGGCGTGAAATGAGACCCAGTTGTACAAAATAATCAATCTCTTTAACAAAGGCAAGGAAAACGCTCCAGTCGAGAATAACGCAGGAATGTTTTATCTCCCGGAATGCAAAAACGTATTTTTGGTTGCATTCTTTGATACCGGAAGGGAGAGTAAAGTCAGAAAAATGAAGCGTGTCGGAATTTATATTGCGCTGATACATCCATTTGTAAAGGCTGAAACGTGCCAGATTCTCATAATTCAGATAAAAACTCCAGGGCAGAATGTTAAAAGCAATTCTTGATTCCGAATTGGAGTGTGAGTTTATCCGTTCAAGACGGTGAATTGTGTTGAGCAGCATTTGTCTAAAGCTTTCGATCGGGTCGGGACTTTTTTTTATGCTTAATTCCACCAGTACTTTGTCAGTGTTAGTGGCGCCCACGATGTTGTCGAGCGATAGGTTGAGGGTGCGCGATATTTTGGCTACTTCATCAAACGAAAACAAAACATCACCCCTTAATCGGCGGTAAACCGCTTCTTTGCCGGTTGACAATATGTCGGCAAGGAAAGATGCCGTACTTTGTCCCTCGGGAACACACTCTTCGATAGCAGATATAAGTCGTTTGTTGAGTGAATTTTTCATGTGTCCGATTCTTTTCTCTTTATTTGTAGCTTTTTGTATGCGAATGATCGTCGAAGCTTTTGGTGTGGAAACTTCACATTTGGTAAACCATTATGCAAAACTAATAAACTTATTCATCATAATGCGTATAAATAATCGTAATTATGACCAATTGAATTGATCACAATTTAATTTTGGAGTGTACGCTGTTTTTTTCTACGATCCATCTTTGTTGAGCGTCCGCTTTTGTCGAGCCTGCTGACAATATTCTGATTATTGGCGTTTCAATGTAAAAGGTGTTGTTACAAAAATTGAGTAACCTTATACAAACATACCTTTTTGTATTGAATTGATTGGTTCAAAATTCGTGTATTTGCTGATGGTGTGTTTCTATATTCGACAATATGCATTCGTTGATGTTTCGAAAAGCTACACTTTGACAATGTAAATTATTGCTTTGTAGTGCTTAACGCAACAGTTAAAAGCTTGTAGATAATTAATGTGATAAATTGGTGTGTCAATTGTATGACTTGCGGTGGAAAAAGTGTAATCAAATTTCACTGATTGTTCTTAGTATTGTGCTGATAGGAGTATTTCTTTAGGCCAAAGCGGTTCATTTATCAAAAATGCGACCTGAAAAAATTAACAAAAAGGAGGCTGTTTTCAAAGGGAATTTGTAGATTTGAAGGTTGAAAAATAGTAGAAATTGTATACATGGCCAAAAAGAGCGAACAAAAAGAAGAAATCCTCTATGGCATTAAAAAGTATTTCTGAAAGTTGGTTTGATCTTGTTGTTGGTTGAATATGGGATCCTCCTGTAGAACGTGATGAAGTCTATGTGGAGATTTTTGAACAGGCTGAAACTTTCAAAAAGAACAGATTATAAGCGAATTTTATGTTTGACGATGATGATTTTGAAGGAAGGCACGCACGGTTAGAGAGAATGCCGGTGTATCAAAAGGCAGTGGAAATTCACGACTTGGTGAGAGATATTTGTGAGTTGATAGATGAAGGTAATGAATTGCTGAATAGCCTGAAGTGGCAATTGCTGGACGATGCCTGTATGCTAAGTGTAAAGATAGCCGGAGCTGAAGCAGGCGATTTTTACGATATTCGCATGGAGTGTGCCACCCTGATACGAAAATCGGCTATGAGCTTGTATGTGAGCATTCACTCGTTGCGCATGTATGGGTTTGAGCATACGGAATACTACCTGATGGTGCGAGAAAAGATCCGGGAATTCCGTAAGCTGTTTGTAGAATGGGTAGCCGGTTTTGATAAAACCAACTATATTGCTGACCGCTGGGGATTGTTTAATCCTCCCGGGGTGGATGTGCCCGATGACGATGATGACGAAAACAATGATACAGACTGGGATACGTATGATTTTCCTGATGATGATGACGAGTAGAACAAATTTCCTGCATCAACGTGTAAACCAGAAAACGATACATGAATAAACAGATAAAAGCAATACTGTTCGATATGGACGGAGTGTTGGTGGATTCGGAAGAGTATATTTTCGAAGCTGCCCGCATGATGTTCGCCGAACATGGTGTGCAGGTGAAACCCGAAGATGCCCTGCCTTTCGTGGGTATGGGCGAAAACAGCTATATTGCAGGCATCGGCAGAACCAATGGCTTCGAGGTGGAGATAGAACGCGACAAGGCGCGCACCTACCAGATTTACGGTGAGATAACACAAGGCAAACTGAAATCGCTGCCCGGTACCGTAACCTTTATACAACAATGCCGTCAACGCGGGCTGAAACTGGCGGTGGCCAGTAGCGCCGATCGGGTGAAGATTGAGATCAACCTGCGGGAGATCGGCGTGCCTGCCGGTACGTTCGATGCGATAGTGAGCGGCGAAGAGGTGGAACGTAAAAAGCCGTTTCCGGATATTTACCTACTGGCAGCGGAGAAGGTTGGGGTATCGCCCGACGAATGCCTGGTGGTGGAAGATGCTGTGAGTGGGGTGACCGCCGCCAAAGCCGCAGGAGCCAGATGTCTGGCGCTGACAACCAGTTTTCCCGCAGAAAAGTTGGTGGAAGCCGATCAGATTGTCGATTCGCTGGCGATAGGGTTGGATGAGGTGATCGGGTAGGGTGCTATCGACGTAAGATGTTTATAGTTAGAGGCGAAAAGATTGATTAAAAACTGATTTTGGATCAGTTGAGTCTGGTGGTATATATAATTGGATATTTGATTGATATGAAAAAAACAATTGTAAGTGCCTGTGTTGTTGTGTTGATGGCAGGCGTGAACGTGTCGGCACAGCAAACGGCGCCGAAGGATGCCCCAAAAGTGGTGGTGGCCGATAGTGAAAAAACGCTTCATTCTCAGTGGCAGGGTAAACGGGTGGCTTATCTGGGCGACTCGATGACCGATAAACGCCGGGTGGGTACTACCTGCGTTTACTGGGAATACCTCAGCGAATTGTTGGGCGTGGAACCGTCGGTTTACGGCATTAGCGGCAATATGTGGGACGGCATTTACCGGCAGGCTCTGAAACTGCACGAAGAGAAAGGTAACGGCGTGGATGCCATTCTTATTTTCGCGGGAACTAATGATTATAATCACAACACCCCGATCGGCCAGTTTTTTACCGAAACCACGAAGCAGACCAACCATAATGGTAATGTGGTGACACGGAAATACCGTACACCGGTCTTTAACGATACCACCTTTTGCGGTCGTATCAACAAAGTAATGTCGTATCTCAGGGCAAATTACCCACAGCAGCAAATTGTTATCATGACCCCCATTCACAGAGGATATGCCAAATTCGGTGAGAAGAACGTGCAACCCGACGAAAATTACTGCAACGGACTCGGATTGTATATCGATACTTATATAGATGTGCTGAAACAGGCAGCTTCCTATTGGGCTGTACCGTTGATAGACCTCTATTCGCTGAGTGGGCTTTATCCTTTGGCAGATGCACAAGCGCAATATTTCCATAATGCAGATACCGACCGTTTGCATCCCAATGCGGCAGGCGATTATCGTTTGGCAAAGACCATTCAGTATCAATTGCTGTCATTACCCTCTACCTTTGTGGAAAAATAAAAAAGAACGATTATGTCAGTAATAATGGAATTTGCCATGTTCCCCATGGATAAAGGGGCGCATGTAAGTCAGTATGTGAAACGGGTGGTGGAGATGGTAGATGCACTGCCTTTTCAAAGTCAGTTAACAGCCATGGGTACTATTGTGGAATGCGATACCATGGAAGAATGTCTGGACGTGCTTGCCAAAGCCAATTCGTTGCTTGAAACTGTTACAGACCGGATTTATTGTACAGCCAAGTTTGACAATAAGCCTGGAAAAACGGGGCAGATGAATCACAAGATAGAAGCCGTGAGGGCAAAATAGCGGTATTTTTATAGTCAAAATTTAACTGAAAGGGAGGCTCAATGGTCTTCCTTTTTTTTGTAATTTTGACTAAAATGGACTTTGTGGTGCTCTTTTTTAATGAAAATGTAATTTCAGGGGTTGTCTTTAGAGTTTATAAAGATTATCTTTGTGCGCTTTCCAATAAGAGTGTTTTTGTATTTTTAAGATCCCATGATTGAACACGAAGAGTTCATAATAACCCAGCTGAAAGAGGGAAACGAGAGTGCCTACAGGT